>NZ_LQXW01000067.1:0-234768 GCF_001586765.1 Pseudomonas sp. ABFPK
TCGAAGCCAAAAGCCAAGACCGACAGCTTCGGGCTTTGCTTCGCAAAGCCCGAAAGCTGGGATATCAATTGGTGGCAGCCTAAGGTGCTTAAAAAACAGCGGGTTGCATTTTGTTTGATGAGAGCGGGTTTACCCGCGAAGAGGCCGGCAATGCCAACCCAGCACTAACTGTCAGACATCCGCCCCGCTGCAGCAAACGCCTGCAACTGTGGATAAAACTCCCTGAAGTCCGCCAGCAATGGCTCATACAGCCGCTCCAGCTCCCCCATCACCCCAACCATGCCCTCCGGCCGCGATAGGCGCCGGGCAATGCCGTTGAACACCTGCTCCAGCGTGGCAAAGTCGCCATACGCACCCAGCCAGTCATCCGCCGCCATGAACGGCGCTATCCGCGCCAGCCGCCCCGGCAACTCGGGCTCCGCAAGCAATACCCGATAAAAATCCCCGGTGAACTGCTCCAGCGGCTGCTCGGCATAATCCTGCCAATGCCGGGCCAGGAAATGGTCGAAAAACACATCCAGAACGATGCCGGCAAAGCGCCGCCGCTCCCGCGGAAAGCGCGCCAGTGCCGCCAGCACCAACGGGTGCTGGTCGGTATAGCTGTCGATATGCCGGTGCAACCGGATGGCCGCCTCCAGCGCTGGCGGGAAGCGCCCTTCCAGCGAGCCTTTGACGAAGTCGCCATACAGGCTGCCAAGCAGTTGTTGCGGCGCCGGGCCGCCAAGGTGCAGGTGTGCGAGGTAGTTCATGAGCGCAGTCTAGCACCGCCGGCCCATATATCGTTATAACGCGATATAGCGATTCGTGCTCAGCTCAGAACCTCTTCATATTTGTATATCGGGAAACCACGATTTACATTTCGTCCTATCGCGATATACCGCTACAACGAGCCTCAACCCATGCCTCTCGATCTCGACGAAATCATAAAAGCGCTGGCCCACCCGGTCAGGCGAGAAATCCTCAGCTGGCTGAAGGACCCGGCAACGCAATTCCCCGACCAGTACCACAGCACCGAGAACGGTGTATGTGCCGGGCAGATCGACCAACGCTGCGGTCTGTCGCAGTCGACCGTCTCCGCCCACCTGGCCACCTTGCAGCGCGCTGGGCTGATCAGCAGCCAGAAGATCGGCCAATGGCATTTCTTCAAACGCAACGAAGCCACCATCCAGGCGTTTCTCGAACAACTGCGCCAAGCACTCTGAACAGGCAGGTAACCGTCATGACCACGCTTTTCGATCCGATCACCCTGGGCGACCTGCAACTGCCCAACCGCATCATCATGGCCCCGCTCACCCGCTGCCGGGCCGACGAAGGCCGCGTGCCCAACGCGCTGATGGCCGAGTATTACGTGCAGCGCGCCAGCGCCGGGCTGATCCTCAGCGAGGCGACCTCGGTCAGCGCCATGGGCGTCGGCTACCCGGATACCCCCGGTATCTGGAACGACGAACAGGTGCGTGGCTGGAACAACGTGACCAAGGCCGTGCATGCCGCCGGCGGGCGCATATTCCTGCAGCTGTGGCATGTTGGCCGCATCTCCCACCCCAGCTACCTGAACGGCGAGCTGCCGGTGGCCCCCAGCGCGATCCAGCCCAAGGGCCATGTAAGCCTGGTGCGCCCGCTCAGTGACTACCCCACCCCACGTGCGCTGGAAACCGAAGAAATCATCGACATCGTCGAGGCCTACCGCAGCGGTGCCGAGAATGCCAAGGCTGCCGGTTTCGATGGCGTGGAAATCCACGGCGCCAACGGCTACCTGCTCGACCAGTTCCTGCAGAGCAGCACCAACCAGCGCACCGACCGCTACGGCGGTTCGCTGGAAAACCGTGCACGGCTGCTGCTGGAAGTGACCGATGCGGCCATTGAGGTGTGGGGGGCAAACCGCGTGGGCGTGCACCTGGCGCCGCGGGCCGATGCCCATGACATGGGCGATGCCGACCGTGCCGAAACATTTACCTACGTGGCCCGTGAGCTGGGCAAGCGTGGTATTGCCTTCATCTGCTCGCGGGAAAAGGAAGCCGATGACAGTATCGGCCCGCTGATCAAGGAAGCGTTCGGCGGCCCGTACATCGTCAACGAGCGCTTTGACAAGGCCAGTGCCAATGCAGCCCTGGCCAATGGCAAGGCCGACGCCGTGGCGTTTGGCGTGCCGTTCATCGCCAACCCTGACCTGCCGGCGCGGCTGGCGGTGGATGCGCCGTTGAACGAAGCGCGGCCGGAGACTTTTTATGGCAAGGGGCCGGTGGGGTACATCGATTATCCGCGGTTGTAACTGAAATCGCCGGGGCCGCTTTGCGGCCCTATCGCGACACAAGGCCGCTCCTACAGGGGAACGCGATTTCCTGTAGGAGCGGCCTTGTGTCGCGATAGGAGGGCAAAGCCCTCCCCTGCAATGTCACGGCCGGGCATTGATCTGCTGCTGCAGGTTCTGGATCTGGCTCTGCAAGGTATTCAGGTTGCGTGTCGTCTGCGCCCGGAAGGCGTCGAATTCCTGCACCGAAGCACCACTGGACGCCGCCGCGGCCGGGCGGTTATCGATCTGGCTCTTGAGCACCAGGATGTCCTGCTCCAGGTCCTGGATGGCCGCGCTCGGGTTACCCTGCTTCTTCAGCGCAGCAACCTCGCTGCCCAGGCTCTTGAGCTGCGCATCCAGCTTGGCGCCATCCACCTGCGCGGCCTTCAGCGCAGCAACCTGTTCGTTCAGGCCCTTGAACTGGGTATCCAGCTTGCCACCATCGACCTGGCCCGAGCGCAATGCGGCCAGCTCGCCATTCACCGCCTTCAGTTGCGCCTGCAACTGGGTTTGCAGCTGGGTCACGGCCTTCTGCTGTTCGCGGGTATCAGCCAGTACCTGCTCCAGGCGCTTGCCCAGATCGCCGGTCTGCCCGGCCACCCCCTGCTGCAACTGACGCAGTTGCAGCTTCAACGCCTCGCTGTTGGTAGTGGCGCCGGATTCGCTGGCCGCCACCTTGCCGCTGATCGCCTGCAGGCGCCCGGCAGCCTCTTCGCTGATGCGAGCGAAGCTTTCCTGGGTCGCCACCAGCTGCTGCTCCATCAGCGAGATCTGCTGGAAGCTCCACCAGCCAAGGCCCGCCAAGGCGATGAACGAGGCCCCGAGCAATGCCCACAGCGGCGCCGTGCTGGCACCGCGAGCGGCCTTCTGGCGGCTGCGCACCACGTGCGCCGGCATCAGTTCGTCATCGTCATGGGTGCCCGCCCGCAGGCTAGGCACGTCATCGTAGTCATCGTGAGCATGGTTACGCATTGATACATTCAACCGCGGTAGTCGCAAAGAGGCACGAGTATAAACCGCCTGCGCGGCGCGTTGATGACCATTGTCGGCCGGCCGGCTTTACTGCCCCGGCGGCTGGTGCTTCCACCAGGCACAGAATTCATCCAATGCCGTCCACAGGCTGACCTTGGGCTGGTAGTCCAGGTACTGTCGGGCGCGGCTGATATCCAGGGTGAAATCGCGGCTCATCACCTGCATCCCCAGGCGCGACAGGGTCGGTTGCGGGCGTCCCGGCCACAACATGCAGGCCGCCTCGTTCAGCGCGGCCAGGCTGTAGGCCAGGCCGTAGGAACGGTAACGGGTAACCTGCGGCAGCTGCATCTGGCGCATCACGTAGTTGACCACGTCCCACAGCGGCAGCGGCTGGCCGTTGCTGATGTTATAGGCTTGGCCCAGCGCCCGGTCATCGGCGAACAGGGCACTGAGCAGCGCTTCGTTAAGATTGTGCACGCTGGTGAAATCGACTTTGTTCAGGCCGTTGCCGATGATCGCCACGCGCCCCTTGCGCTGCATCTGCATCAGCCGCGGGAAGATACTGGCATCGCCAGCGCCGGTGACGAAGCGTGGGCGCAGCGCCAGCACCTCGAGGCCGAACTCCTGGGCACCGAACACTTTCTGCTCGGCCATGTACTTGGTCTGCCCGTAGTGGTCGTGGAAGCGGCGCGGCACCTGGTCTTCACGGATGTCCAGGCGCGAGCGGCCATTGAAGTAGATCGACGGCGACGACAGGTGTACCAGCCGCCGTACGTGCTCCTTCAAGCAGCCCTCGACCACGTTTTCGGTGACCACCACATTGCCTTGATAGAAGTCCTGGTAGCGCCCCCAGTTGCCCACTGCGCCGGCGCAGTGCACTACCGCCTCGACGCCCTGGCACAGGCGGCGGGCCAGCTCGGCATCCCCCAGGTCGCCGGGGATGAACTGGGCGCCGCGCTTGACCAGGTGCTCGACCCCTTCGGCTCGACGGCCGCTGACCCGCACGTCCAGGCCCTGCTCCAGGGCAAAGCGTGCAAAGCGCCCGCCAATGAAGCCACTCGCGCCGGTGACCAGAATTCGCATGTAAGACTCCGTCTAGATTTCAGATGCAACTGACGCCAGCCGTGGCTACAAGGGCACCAGCCATTGCCGTGCGGTGTGCCGCAGGTGGTCGGTCAGTTGCGCGAGCAGTTGCCCGCCATTGCGCCAATGATGCCAGTACAGCGGCACATCGATGGGGGTATCACTGCAGATTTCCACCAGCTGGCCGCTGGCCAGTTGCTCGCGGGCCTGCAGTTCGGGCACCAGGCCCCACCCCAGGCCGGCTTCGGTCATGCGCAGGAAGCCTTCGGACGACGGGCACAAGTGGTGCAGGAAGCCATCCTCGATGCCCAGCGATGCCAGGTAGCGGTGTTGCAGGAAGTCGTCCGGGCCGTAAACGATCGCCGGGGTACGGGCCAGGCGGCTGGCAGCGAAGCCCTGCGGAAAATGCCGCGCCATGAACCCGGGGCTGGCCAGCGCCCGGTAGCGCATGGCGCCCAGCGGCAGGCTGCGCGCGCCGGCCACCGGCCGCTCGCTGCCACACAGGCAGGCCGCAACTTCGCCCGCACGCATGCGTTTCAGGCCCACTTCCTGGTCTTCCACCACCAGGTCGGTCAGCACATTCTGCTGCGCGCAGAAAGTGCCCACTGCCCCGGCCCACCAGGTGGCCAGGCTGTCGGCATTGAGAGCAATGCGCAGGCGCTCCGGCATACCCTCCTCGTCCAGTGCCGGCACCTGGCGCTGCAGGTCGCGTTCGAGCAGGCGCACCTGCTGCACATGGTTGAGCAACTGGCGGCCGACTTCGGTCGGGCTTGGCGGTGTGGCACGCACCAGCACCGGCTGGCCGACCCGCGCCTCAAGCAGCTTGATGCGCTGGGAAATGGCCGACTGCGACAAGCCCAGCACCTGCGCCGCGCGTTCGAAACCACCCTGCTCGATCACGGCGGCGAGGGCGGCCAGCAGCTTGTAGTCGAACATCGATTTTCCTAATGACGGATCAGCTCTATTTGTTTTTCTTATACAGCGTGGTTCATCACAATGGCCAGCATCTTTTAGACGCTTTGGAGAGCGCGCCATGTGGCAAAGCTATCTCAACGGCATGCTCGTGGCCTTCGGCCTGATCATGGCCATCGGTGCACAGAACGCTTTCGTCCTCGCCCAGAGCTTGCGCCGCGAGCATCATTTGCCGGTGGCGGCACTGTGCATCGTCTGTGACGCCATCCTGGTGGCTGCCGGAGTGTTCGGCCTGGCAACCGTGCTGGCGCACAACCCTACCTTGCTGGCGATCGCCCGCTGGGGCGGCGCGGTGTTCCTGATCTGGTACGGCGCCAAGGCGTTGCGCAGCGCCTGCTCCAGGCAGAGCCTGCAGCACCAGCAAGGCCAGGGTGCGCGCTCACGCCGCGCGGTACTGCTCAGCGCCCTGGCGGTGACCCTGCTGAACCCGCACGTATACCTCGACACGGTGCTGCTGATCGGCTCGCTGGGCGCCCAGCAGGCTGCGCCTGGCGCCTACGTGGCCGGCGCTGCCAGCGCCTCGCTGCTGTGGTTCTCGACCCTGGCGATCGGTGCGGCCTGGCTGGCGCCGTGGCTGGCCCGGCCAGCGACCTGGCGCATGCTCGACCTGATGGTGGCGGTGATGATGTTCGCGGTGGCGGCGCAGTTGATCTTCAACTGACCTCGGCTCACCACAACATCTTTATCGCCTGTGAGATCGAGCGCCGCCCGCGCGGCGCTTCGCAGCACAAGGCTGCTCCTACATCTGTTTCGGGCCAGTAATGCCTGCACCAACGCGCGCGACCGCCTTGTTGGTCCGACACGATATCGAGGTGAACACTAAGGGGCCGAGCGCGCCTGCCTCAGGAATGACTGGCCTGAAACAGATGTAGGAGCAGCCTTGTGCTGCGAAGCGCCGCGCGGGCGGCGCTCGATCTCACAGGCGCTACAAGCGTTAAGCCGAACACCACCGGTCGGCACACCCCAACCGCTCTGGAACCTCTATTCCCTATCTTTGTTGCGTGGTTATGCGCCGGGCCCGGTGCTATGATCCAGCCCTTGCGTCGCAAAGAGTACAAACTCGCCGACGCTCATCGGGCCGCCCGTGATCGGCCTTGCGCAAACCGCAAACAGACCTGAATCAGGAGATCCACCATGGCTTTTGAATTGCCGCCGCTGCCGTACGCCCACGATGCCCTGCAGCCGCACATCTCCAAGGAAACCCTGGAGTATCACCACGACAAACACCACAACACCTATGTCGTGAACCTGAACAACCTGGTCCCAGGCACCGAATTCGAAGGCAAGACCCTGGAAGAGATCGTCAAGAGCTCTTCGGGCGGCATCTTCAACAACGCCGCTCAAGTCTGGAACCACACCTTCTACTGGAACTGCCTGGCACCAAACGCCGGTGGCCAGCCGACCGGTGCCCTGGCTGACGCCATCAACGCCGCTTTCGGTTCCTTCGACAAGTTCAAGGAAGAGTTCACCAAGACTTCGGTTGGCACCTTCGGTTCCGGCTGGGGCTGGCTGGTGAAGAAGGCTGACGGTTCCCTGGCCCTGGCCAGCACCATCGGCGCCGGCTGCCCGCTGACCAGCGGCGACACCCCGCTGCTGACCTGCGACGTCTGGGAACACGCCTACTACATCGACTACCGCAACCTGCGTCCGAAGTACGTCGAGGCGTTCTGGAACCTGGTCAACTGGGCCTTCGTTGCCGAACAGTTCGAAGGCAAGACCTTCAAGGCCTGAGTCATCCAGCCTTGAGACAGAACCCCGGCGCCACGCCGGGGCTCTTCGAAGATCCGATGCCAGTCCCCTGGTATCGGATTTTTCGGGGCATGCGAGGGGCCAGAACGCCCTGTTTTCAGGAAGCGTACCGATCAAGCCAGCCAAGGCTATCTACGGTGGCACCCGTAGGCCGATACTCACATCCAACCCACCCCGCATACCCGCGCTGCTCCAGCGCCGCCAACAACCCCGCAACATCCAACTGTCCCGTTCCCGGCTGATGCCGCCCCGGACAGTCGGCCACCTGCACATGCACCGTCCGTTCAAAGAACTGCGCCAACACATCGGCAGCATTTCCAGTCAGCAACTGTGCATGATAAAGATCAAGGATCAGCCCCATACCGGGATGCGCCTCCAGTACCTGCTGCGCCTTGCCGAAATCGGACATGTAATACCCCGGCATTGCCTGCGTGCAGATCACCTCGATCAATGGCCGCAGCCCCTGGTCCTCAAAATACTTCACGGCATAGTCCAGGTTGCTCGCATACACCTTGTCGGCGCCATCCTCGTGGGTTACCCCGGACATCAGGTGCACATCCGCACACGCCAGTGCGCGGGCATAGCTGACGGCCTGGCGTAACCCGTCACGGAATTCGAGCTCCTTGCCCGCCACAGCAGCAATGCCCTTGGAAACGCCGGCCGGCGCGGCAAACTGGACCAATGGCAACGCATATTGCGCCAGTTGATCAGCCAACAAACTCGCGTCGAATTCATAGGGTGACGGGAATTCCACCGCGCGAAATCCGGCGGCGGCAGCGGCTTCGATACGCTGCAGAAAAGGCAGTTCATTGAACTGGAAGCCGAGATGAGCATTGAATTTGAGCATACGTATAGATCCATCCGTGTGTGGTATTTTCCTGTCCCCAGTCCGACCCGAATCTGCTGGATCGACTGAAGATAACCATTCGGAATACAGCCTGTGATAAAGAAAGATCTCGCCCTGCAGTTGGCCCCTCGCGTCATCGAGATGATCCGCGCCCGGTCGATGAAGGCCGGCGAGCCATTGCGCGAGCAGACCTTCGCCCAAGCCTTCGATGTCTCCCGCTCCCCCATTCGCAGGGTATTTGCCCTGCTCGCCGAGTGGAACATCGCGGTGCAGGAGCCCAATCGCGGCTACTTTCTGAAACAGGACGCCGGGCAGATCCAGGAAACCACTGTACCGCCCACCTGCGACCCATTCGAAGACTTCTACCTGCGCGTGGTGGACGACATCCTCAGCGGGGAAATCCCTGCCGAATTCTTTGAGGCCCAATTACTGCGACGCTACTCCGTGCCCCGCGGGCAACTGCTCAAGGTCCTCAACCGGCTGGCAAGCGAAGCCATGGTCGAGCGCAAGCCCGGGCAAGGCTGGAGCCTTAACGAATTCGTACACAACGCCCAGACCCACATCCAGAGCTACCGCTTCCGCATGGCCATCGAGCCGGCCGCACTGCGCGAACCAGGCTACAAGGTCAACCAGGCCGCATTTGCCAAAGCCCGGGAGCAACAGCAGGCCATGCTCGACGGCGAAATTCACCAGCTGTCACGTGCCCAACTGTTCGAAATTGGCGCCCAGTTTCACGAAATGATCGTGCAGTGCTCGGGCAATCTCTTCTTCCTAGATGCCATACGTCGGCAAAACCAGCTCAGACGCTTCATGAGCTACAAAGCCAACGTCGACCGCAGTCGCCTGATGACGCAATGCCTGGAGCACCTGCACCTGCTCGACTTGATCGAGTCCGGTCGACGTGAAGAAGCCGCTCAGTTTCTCTGGAAACATCTGGACGAAGTCGGCCGGCTCAAGACCCGTCAGGATGCCTTGCTGGAAAGCCAGCAGGCGTAACCCCTTCCCCCGCCTACCTTTCATTACCCGCGCGTTCAGATCAGGGAAGGCAGCTTAGACATTGCCTTCTTTTCACGCAAGATACAAAACCACCCTGAGATCCAGCGCCAGGAGTAAATTTCGCGCCACTTATTGTATTTCATTGCAAGAATAAGCAATTATGCGCGCCGCTCGGACGCACTGTGGCACCGAATCACACAGGGATGATTGCAATGAAACAAGGAACGTTGGCTAACGGGACGGGGGTCTCCAGCCTGCTGTTCGGGGTGTACACGATTCTGCTGGCCCTGCTTGGCCTGACGCTGGCCTGTCAGGGAAGCACGCTGGTCAGTGCCGGCGGCTCGCCTTACTACGCAATGATGGGTACCGCATTGCTGCTGTCAGCCGCACTCATGGGCCTGAAGAAGTCGCTCGGCATCTATCTCTACGGTGCAGCATCCCTGGCCACCTACGGCTGGGCAATCTGGGAATCCGGCTACAACGGCTGGGCCTATATCCCACGTCTGGCATGGCTGGTACTTCTCAGTGTGATCTTTCTGGCCTTCTGGCCTCTTGTCCGGCGCGACTTTGCCAAAGTCAACAAGGCACTGTATTTCAGCATCATGGGGGGGCTGCCGCTGCTGATGGCGGCCACCATCCTGACACCGCTGTTCTTCCCCAACACCGTTCACCTGGCCGACTCGCCCGCTATCACCGCCCATACACAGCAACCCTTCAGCCGCAGTACGGTGACCTCACCGGACGCCAATGTCGCCGCGTCCCACGACAAGACCAACTGGACCGCCTATGCCGGCTCCAACCGCAACCACTATTCCGCTGCGGCGCAGATTACCCCAAGCAACGTTTCCGGCCTGGTCAAGGCCTGGGAGTATCATCATGGCGATGTGAAACAGCCTGGCGAAAAAACCAAGTATCTGAACGAGGCCACGCCAATCAAGGTTGGCGACTCGCTGTATACCTGCACGCCCAAGCAAATCATCATTTCGTTGAGCGCCACTACCGGCAAAGAGAACTGGCGCTACGACTCGAAAGTCGACCCGGACTATTTCGCCAACGGTGGTGCCTATTGCCGTGGTGTCTCGTACTACGAAGTACCCAATGCCAGTGGCCTATGCGCCAAACGCATCATCTGGGGCACCAACGACATCCGCCTGGGTGCAGTTGATGCGCTCACCGGGCAGGCCTGCCCAGATTTCGGCACGGCAGGCTTTGCCGACCTCAAGGACGGCCTGGGCACGTTCCGCAAAGGCTCCACCGGCATCACTTCTGCACCACTGGTAATCCGCGGTGTGGTCATTACCGGTGGCCGCGTGCTTGATTCGGATGTGCGCCCAGCGCCATCAGGTGTGGTTCGCGCCTACGACGCAGTCAGCGGCAAACAGAAGTGGGCCTGGGACCTCGGTCGCCCCGACAGCACTGCGCCTGCCGACGCCGATGAAACCTATACGCTCAGCACGCCCAACTCATGGGCGCCGATTTCCGCCGACGACGAACTGGGGCTGGTCTACATCACCACCGGCAATGCTGCAGGCGACTTCTATGGCGGTACCCGTACCGAACAGGAAGACAAGTTCAGCTCTTCACTGGTGGCCCTGGATGCGCTCACCGGCAAGGTCAAATGGCATTTCCAGACCGTCCATCACGACCTCTGGGACTACGACCTGAGCCCACAACCGGCGCTGATCGATTTCCCCACGAGCAGCGGCCCACGCCCGGCCGTCATTCAAGCGACCAAATCGGGCCAGTTGTTCGTCCTCGACCGCGCCACCGGCGCACCGCTGGTCGACGTGGTGCAGGCTGCCGTCCCGCAGGGTACTGCCCCTGGAGACTACACCGCGGCGACGCAGCCGCTGTCACCAAGCATGCCGAGCACCATGGGCCGCCCATCGAAAAGACCGGAAGTGCTGAACGAAGCCGACGCTTGGGGCCTGACGCCCTTCGATCAGTTGCAATGCCGCATCGAGTTTCGCCAGGCGCGTTACGAAGGGATCTTTACACCGCCGGTAGTCGGCCAGCAAAGCCTGATCTTTCCCGGCCATCACGGCGGCCTGAACTGGGGCGGAGTGATGGTGGACCTGCAGCGAGGCCTGCTGATCATCAATAACCAGCGGTTGCCGTACATGCAGGGGCTGGTTCCACGCGAACAGCTCGATGCGATCAATGCCAAGTCGTTCCAGGAGTCGCCGGGCAATAACCAGGGGTTCCGCGTCCAGGCCGGTCTGCCGTTCGGGGCAATCAAGGACCCATGGATGTCAGCGCTGGAACAGCCGTGCATCGCACCACCCTGGGGGTTCATCTCCGCTATCGACCTGCGCACACGTGAAGTGCGCTGGAGCCGCCCGTTCGGCACCGGCTATGACAGTGGGCCCTTGGGCATCCCCTCGAAACTGCGCTTCGAAATCGGCACTCCGAGCGACGCCACTGGCGTGGCTACAGCAGGAGGCGTGACCTTCATTGGCGCTGCCATCGACCGTTTCATGCGCGCCTACAACAGCGAAAGTGGTGAATTGCTGTGGGAAGAGCGCCTACCGGCCGGCAATCAGGCTTCGCCCCTGACCTACATGAGCGAAGGGCGGCAGTACGTTGTTGCCGTGGTCGGCGGGCATGACCGGATTCCGACCAAGCTGGGTGACAGCATCATTGCCTGGGCGCTGCCGGAAAAATAGCGCGCCCGCTGCGTAAAGGCGCTGCTCGGCACTGAAAGCCAGGCGCTGACATACCCGCTATCAACCAATCATCGACAGCCGATGGCGCGCCGTGCGCCGTCGGGTGGTAGTTGCCGTTCATCGCAGGGACCCGTCCGCTTCTCCAGCGGCGTGCAAATCAGACCCGCCCCACAGGCGCTACTCCATTTGGAGGAATGTGCCATGCCTGAGGGGGCGGGCTTGCCCGCGAAGCGGTCGACACGGTTTTCATCCACGCCCCACCCGCAAAACGCTTGCTCAGCCCGCATACCACGCTAACATCAAACCTCTGGAAGATTGTCACGGCGCATTCAAGTTGCGGGGTCAGGCAACCGATACACTTCTGATGGTCGGCCGATAGTGTATCGTCATCGTTGATGGCAAAATGATGCCATGCGCATGGATTAAGGAAACCCCCATTGAAGCTGGAATTGCGGAACAGCTTGTCGGTCAAGTTGCTCAGGGTCGTGCTGCTGTCGGCGCTAGCGGTCGGTGTCGTGCTCAGCTGTGCGCAAATCGTCTACGACACCTACAAGACCCGCCAAGCCGTGAACAGCGATGCCCAACGCATCCTCGATATGTTCCGCGACCCCTCGACCCAGGCGGTATATAGCCTCGACCGCGAAATGGGCATGCAGGTGATTGAAGGCCTGTTCCAGGACGAATCGGTACGCATGGCCTCCATTGGCCACCCCAACGAAACCATGCTCGCAGAAAAGTCCCGCCCGCTGCAGGACATGTCCATGCGCTGGCTGACCGACCTGATCCTCGGCCAGGAACGTACCTACAGCACGCAACTGGTCGGCCGCGGCCCCTACAGCGAATACTACGGCGACCTGAGCATCACCCTCGACACCTCGTCCTACGGCGAAGATTTCCTGATCAACGCCGTGATCATCTTCATATCCGGCGTTCTGCGGGCCCTGGCCATGGGCCTGGTGCTGTATCTGGTCTACCACTGGCTGCTGACCAAACCGCTGTCGAAGATCATCGAGCACCTCACCCAGATCAACCCCGACCGCCCAAGCCAGCACCAGCTGCCGCTGCTCAAGGGGCACGAGAAGAACGAGCTGGGCCTGTGGGTAAATACCGCCAACCAGCTGCTGGCCTCGATCGAGCGCAACACCCACCTGCGTCACGAGGCGGAAAACAGCCTGCAACGCATGGCCCAGTACGACTTCCTCACCGGCCTGCCCAACCGCCAGCAACTGCAGCAGCAACTGGACAAGATCCTCGTCGACGGTGGCCGCCTGCAACACCGCGTGGCGGTGCTATGCGTAGGCCTGGACGACTTCAAGGGCATCAACGAGCAGTTCAGCTACCAGGTCGGCGACCAGTTGCTGCTGGCCCTGGCCGACCGACTGCGCGCCCACAGCGGCCGACTGGGCGCCCTGGCACGCCTGGGTGGTGACCAGTTCGCCCTGGTGCAGGCCAATATCGAGCAGCCCTACGAGGCCGCCGAACTGGCGCAGAGTATCCTCGACGACCTGGAAGTGCCGTTCGACCTCGACCACCACCAGCAGATCCGCCTGCGCGCCACCATCGGCATCACCCTGTTCCCGGAAGACGGCGACAGCACCGAGAAGCTGCTGCAGAAAGCCGAACAGACCATGACCTTGGCCAAGGCCCGTTCGCGCAACCGCTACCAGTTCTACATCGCCAGCGTCGACAGCGAGATGCGCCGCCGTCGCGAACTGGAAAAGGACCTGCGCGAAGCCCTGCCACGCAACCAGCTGTACCTGGTGTATCAGCCACAGATCAGCTACCGCGACCACCGCGTGGTCGGTGTCGAAGCACTGCTGCGCTGGTAACATCCGGAGCTGGGCATGGTGCCCCCGGACCAGTTCATCCCCCTGGCCGAACAGAACGGCAGCATCATCGGCATCGGCGAATGGGTGCTCGACCAGGCCTGCCGGCAATTGCGCGAATGGCACGACATGGGCTTCAGCGACCTGCGCATGGCGGTCAACCTGTCCACCGTGCAGCTGCACCACAACGAGCTGCCGCGGGTGGTCAACAACCTGCTGCAGGCCTACCGCCTGCCACCACGCAGCCTGGAGCTGGAAGTCACCGAGACCGGCCTGATGGAAGACATCAGCACCGCTGCCCAGCACCTGCTGAGCCTGCGCCGCTCCGGAGCACTGATTGCCATCGACGACTTCGGCACCGGCTACTCGTCGCTCAGCTACCTGAAATCGCTGCCGCTGGACAAGATCAAGATCGACAAGAGCTTCGTCCAGGACCTGCTGGACGACGATGACGACGCCACCATCGTCCGCGCCATCATCCAGCTGGGCAAGAGCCTGGGGATGCAGGTAATCGCCGAAGGCGTGGAAACCGCCGAACAGGAAACCTACATCGTCGCCCAGGGCTGCCACGAGGGCCAGGGCTACCACTACAGCAAGCCGCTGTCGGCCCGTGAGCTGACCAACTTCCTCAAGCAGGCACAGCGAAACCAGGTTTCGATGTTCTGAGCCGCCTGCCCGATTACAGCCCGTGACCGGCATTTACACGAATTGCATGCCCGCCCCCTTTACAGCAAATGCAAATCTTTCGCATGATGTTGTCGTTTCGCGTGCCACGGCGCACCGTCCACCCCTTGGTCCAACCACACGACGCAGGAAACCAATAATGATTCGAATGCCTCTGGCCTCCGCCAGTCTGCTGGCCATTGCCATCGCTCTCGCCGGTTGCGGTGAAGGCAAGGACGACAAGGCCGCCGCGCCGCAAGCCCAGGCACCTGCTGCCGCCAGCACCACCGCTGCAGCGCCCGGGGCTGTCGACGAAGCCGCCGGCAAAGCCGTGGTCAAGCATTACGCCGAGCTGGTCTACGCCGTGTACAGCGACTCGCTGAGCACCGCCAAGACCCTGCAGACCGCAGTCGACGCGTTCCTGGCCAAGCCGAACGACGAAACTCTGAAAGCAGCCAGGGAAGCCTGGGTCGCCTCGCGCGTACCGTACCTGCAGAGCGAAGTATTCCGTTTCGGCAACACCATCATCGACGACTGGGAAGGACAGGTGAACGCCTGGCCGCTGGACGAAGGCCTGATCGACTACGTCGACAAGAGCTA
This sequence comes from Pseudomonas sp. ABFPK, assembly GCF_001586765.1. NCBI lineage: Bacteria > Pseudomonadati > Pseudomonadota > Gammaproteobacteria > Pseudomonadales > Pseudomonadaceae > Pseudomonas > Pseudomonas sp. ABFPK. The sequence goes on from NZ_LQXW01000067.1 coordinate 14,665, forward strand.
TGAGCACGCCCTGGGCAACCCGGCGGCCAACGCCAACATCATCGCCAACACCGAGATCCAGGTGGGCGAAGAGAAGATCGACGTCAAGGACATCACCCCCGAGAAGCTGGCCAGCCTGAACGAACTGGGCGGCTCTGAAGCCAACGTCGCCACCGGCTACCACGCCATCGAGTTCCTGCTCTGGGGCCAGGACCTGAACGGCACCGGCCCGGGCGCGGGCAACCGTCCGGCGTCGGACTACCTGGAAGGCAAAGGCGCCACCGGTGGCCACAACGACCGCCGCCGTGCCTACCTGAAAGCGGTCACCGACCTGCTGGTCAAGGACCTCGAAGAAATGGTCGGCAACTGGGCACCGAACGTTGCCGACAACTACCGCGCCAAGCTGGAAGCCGAGTCGGTCAACGACGGCCTGCGCAAGATGCTGTTCGGCATGGGCAGCCTGTCGCTGGGCGAACTGGCTGGCGAGCGCATGAAGGTTTCGCTGGAGGCCAACTCGCCGGAAGACGAGCACGACTGCTTCAGCGACAACACCCACTACTCGCACTTCTACGATGCCAAGGGCATCCGTAACGTCTACCTGGGCGAGTACACCCGCCCGGACGGCAGCAAGGTGACCGGCCCGAGCCTGTCGTCGCTGGTGGCCAAGGTAGACCCGGCCGCCGACGCCCTCAAGGCCGACCTGGAAGCCACCGAAGCCAAGATCCAGGTGATCGTCGACCACGCGCTCAAGGGCGAGCACTACGACCAGCTGATCGCTGCCGACAACGCAGCCGGCAACCAGATCGTGCGTGACGCCATCGCCTCCCTGGTCAAGCAGACCGGTGCGATCGAGCAGGCCGCGGGCAAGCTGGGCATTGCCAACCTGAACCCGGATACCGCGGATCACGAGTTCTGATCCTGCTGTAGCGGTTCTGAAAGAGGCGGCCTTCGGGTCGCCTTTTTCGTCCAGGCAACACACACCCTTGTAGGAGCGGCCTTGTGTCGCGAAAGGGCCGCAAAGCGGCCCCCCCCGGCATTGTTTGCATCGGTGCCGAAATCCTGGGGCTGCTTTGCAGCCCTTTCGCGACACAAGGCCGCTCCCACAAGAGACCGAGCATGCCGACATGGCCAACTGACACCGATTTCATCCAGCAATTGCAAATTGCTCTTATTCAAACTCACTCACCCTGCTAAGCTTGCACGCCGGTTTTTCGCTCACGCCCAGGATTTTCGATGTCCTTGTCGCTGTCCCGACTCTCCCCCCTGCTGCTGGCCTTTGCCCTTGCCGCCTGCGACGACGCCCCGCGTTTCACCCAGGCCGAGCCCGGCGAAGCGTTGTCGGGCGGCAAAGCCACCGTGCAGCGTACTGACCGCAATGCCTATTCCCTGCCCTCGGCCAACCTCACGCCCGAGCGGCGCCTGGACTTCGCCGTAGGCAACAGTTTCTTCCGCAACCCCTGGGTGATCGCCCCGTCCACTACCACCGCCCGTGACGGCCTGGGGCCGCTGTTCAATACCAATGCCTGCCAGAACTGCCACGTGCGCGACGGCCGCGGCCACCCGCCAGAGCCGGGCGACAGCAACGCCGTATCGATGCTGGTACGCCTGTCGATCCCCGACCAGCCCTACCTGGCCAAGGTGGTCGAACGCCTCGGCGTGGTGCCGGAGCCGGTCTATGGCACCCAGCTGCAGGACATGGCCATCCCCGGCGTGACGCCGGAAGGCAAGGTGCGGGTGAGCTACACCAGCGAAACGGTGTCGTTCGAGGATGGCCACCAGGTCGAGCTGCGCAAGCCGGCCCTGCAGATCACCCAGCTCGGCTATGGCGTGATGCACCCCGACACGCGCTTTTCGGCGCGGGTGGCGCCGCCGATGATCGGCTTGGGCCTGCTCGAAGCCATCCCCGAAGCCGACCTGCTGGCCAACGAGGATCCCGACGACCGCAACCGCGACGGCATCCGCGGCCGGGCCAACCGGGTGTGGGATGACGCCCAGGGCAAAACCGTGGTCGGCCGCTTCGGCTGGAAGGCCGGGCAGCCCAACGTCAACCAGCAGAACGTGCATGCCTTTGCCGGCGACATGGGCCTGACCACCACCCTGCAGCCCAACGACGACTGTACCCCGGCGCAGGCCGACTGCCTGGCCGCGCCCAACGGCGACGGTGCCGATGGCGAGAAGGAAGTCAGCGATAATATCCTGCGCCTGGTCACTTTCTACACCCGCAACCTGGCCGTGCCGGCCCGCCGCGATGTTGGCTCGCCGCACGTGCTGGCGGGCAAGAACCTGTTCTACCAGGCCGGCTGCCAGGGCTGCCATACACCGCAGTTCACCACAGCCGCCAATGCCGCCGAGCCGGAGCTGGCCAACCAGTTGATCCGCCCTTACAGCGACCTGCTGTTGCATGACATGGGCCCGGGCCTGGCCGACGAGCGCACCGAATTCGCCGCCAACGGCCAGGACTGGCGCACCCCGCCACTGTGGGGTATCGGCCTGAGCGAAACGGTCAGTGGCCACAGCCAGTTCCTGCACGACGGCCGCGCCCGCAACCTGCTCGAAGCCGTGCTCTGGCACGGTGGCGAGGCCGAGGCGGCACGCAATTTCGTACTCACTTTCAATGCCGAGCAGCGTGCCGCGTTGCTGGCTTTCCTGAACTCACTTTAAAAAGCGCAAAGGAGCCGGGCATGTTCCGACCCAAACTGTTGTTCACCAGCCTCGCCGCACTCGCCCTCGGCGCCTGCTCGCCGCAGGACCCGCAAGCCGTGACCTCCGCTGCCATCGCCAAGCAGGTGATCCTGCCCACCTACAGCCGCTGGGTCGAAGCCGACCGCACGCTGGCCGCCAGCGCCCTGGCCTACTGCGAAGGCAAGGAAACCCTGGACAAGGCCCGTGCCGACTTCCTCAACGCGCAAAAGGCCTGGGCCGAGCTGCAACCGCTGCTGGTCGGCCCGCTGGCCGAAGGCAACCGCGCCTGGCAGGTACAGTTCTGGCCCGACAAGAAGAACCTGGTCGGCCGCCAGGTCGAGCAACTGGTCAACGCCGACCAACCGGTCGATGCCGCGGCCTTGGGCAAGGCCAGCGTGGTGGTACGTGGCCTGTCGGCCTACGAGTACATCCTGTTCGACAGCAAGCCGGACATCGCCACTGCCGAGCAGAAAGCCCGCTACTGCCCGTTGCTGGTGGCCATCGGTGAACACCAGAAAACCCTGGCCGAAGAGATCCTCAAGGGCTGGAACAGCACCGACGGCATGCTCTCGCAGATGACCAAGTTCCCCAACCAGCGCTACGCCGACTCCCACGAGGCCATCGCCGACCTGCTGCGCGCCCAGGTCACCGCACTGGACAGCCTGAAGAAAAAGCTCGGTGCGCCGATGGGCCGCCAGAGCAAGGGCATTCCGCAGCCACTGCAGGCCGAAGCCTGGCGCAGCCACAGCTCGCTCAAGAGCCTGGAGGCCAGCCTCAAGGCCGCCGAAGCGGTCTGGGTCGGGGTCGACAACCAAGGCCTGCGCGGCTTGCTGTCCAGCGATCAGAAAGCCCTGGCAGACAAGATCGACGCCGCCTACGCTGCCTCGCTCAAGCTGCTGGCCGACAACCAGAAAACCTTGGGCGAGCTGCTGGCCGACGACGCTGGCCAGCAAACCCTGAACCAGATCTACGACAGCCTCAACGCCGTCCACCGCCTGCACGAAGGCGAGCTGGCCAAGGCGTTGAACATCCAGCTGGGCTTCAATGCCAACGACGGTGACTGATCATGCTGCGACGCCAGGCCCTCAAACTCGGTAGCGTATTGCTCAGCGCCCTCACCCTGGGCGGCTGGAGCCTGTTCCGCAACAAAGGCAGCGAGCCCCTGCTGCTGTCGGCGCGTGACGACGGCGACGGCAAGCACTATGCGGTCGGGTTCCGCCTGGACGGCACCCAGGTGTTCAGCACCCAGGTCGCCCAACGTTGCCATGCCATCATCCATCACCCGGACCTGCCGATCGCGCTGTTCGTCGCCCGCCGTCCCGGCACCGAAAGCTACCTGGTCGACCTGCGCGACGGGCGCCTGCTGCAAACCGTCACCTCGCAGCCGAACCGGCACTTCTACGGCCACGCGGTCATCCACAAAGGTGGCGAATGGCTGTATGCCACCGAGAACGACACCACCGACCCGGGGCGTGGCGTACTCGGTGTGTACCGCTTCGAAGGCGAGCGCCTGGTGCACAGCGGGGAGATTCCGACCCACGGCATCGGCCCGCACGAAGTGGCCTGGCTGCCGGACGGCGAAACGCTGATCGTGGCCAACGGCGGTATCCGCACCGAAGCCGAAAGCCGAGTGGAGATGAACCTCGACGCCATGGAACCGAGCCTGGTGCTGATGCAGCGCGACGGCACCCTGCTGAGCAAGGAAACCCTGGCCCAGCAGATGAACAGCGTGCGCCACCTGGCGGTGGGCAGCGATGGCACCATCGCCGCCTGCCAACAGTTCATGGGCGATGCCGATGAAACCGCCGAACTGCTGGCGATCAAGCGCCCGGGCGAGCCGTTCATGGCCTTCCCGGTACCGGAGCGGCAGTTGCAGGCCATGGCCCAGTACACCGCCAGCGTGGCTATCCACAGCGAGCTGCGGCTGGTCGCGCTGACCGCGCCACGAGCCAACCGCCTGTTCGTCTGGGACCTGGACAGCGGCGCGGTGCGGCTGGATGCGCCAATGCCCGATTGCGCGGGGGTGGGCGCGGTACAGGACGGCTTTGTCGTCACCTCCGGGCAGGGCCGTTGCCGGTTCTATGATTGCCGCAAGGCCGAGCTGGTCGGGCAACCGATGAACCTGCCGTCCGGTTTCTGGGACAATCACCTGCATCTCGTCTGATTTTCGGGTTGGCTGTACTGGCCCCTTCGCGGCTAAAGCCGCTCCCACAGGAATAGCGCAACCCGTTGACTGCGCGTTCCCTGTGGGAGCGGCTTTAGCCGCGAAGAGGCCGGCCCAGGCATTCCACTCCCCTTCCCCCAAAAAACAGTCAATACTTCCCCCATCCACACGTGGGCAGGATCGCCCGTTGTCGTGTCTAAGCGAATAACAACCGCATCCAAGGAACCGGACCTATGCTGCGCCGCCGCATGCTCATCATGTTGGCCGTGGTTCTGCTGATCGTGCTGGCCCTGGGGGGCTACAAAGCCTTTTCGATCTACCAGCAGATCCAGATGTTCACTGCCCCCAAGCCGCCCATCACCGTGGCGGCCGCCTTGGCCGAACAGCGCCCGTGGCAAGAGCGCCTGCCCGCTGTCGGCAGCCTCAAGGCGCTACAGGGCGTTGAGCTGAGCCTGGAAGTGGAAGGCATCGTCAAGGCCCTGCATTTCGACTCAGGCCAGCAGGTCAAGGCCGGGCAACTGTTGCTGCAACTCAACGACGACCAGGAAACCGCCCTGCTCGGCACCGCCCAGGCTGACCTGGGCCTGGCCAAGGTAGATTTCGGCCGTGGCAGCCAACTGGTCGGCGACTCGGCCATCTCCCGCGGCGAATTCGACCGCCTCACCGCCCAGTACCGGCGCAATCAGGCGGTGGTCGACCAGCTCAAGGCATCGAAGACCAAGAAGAGCATCAGCGCTCCGTTCAGTGGCACCATCGGCATTCGCCAAGTGGACGTCGGCGACTATCTGGCCGCCGGCACGGTGATCGCCACCCTGCAGGACACATCCAGCCTCTACGTCGACTTCAACGTACCGGAACAGGCCCTGCCGCACCTCAGCCTGGGCCAGCAGGTGCTGGTGCAGGTGGCCGCCTACCCGGGCCAGACCTTCCCCGCCAGCCTCAGCGCCGTCAACCCCAAGGTCGAGGAAACCACGCGCAACCTGCTGGTGCGTGCAACCATGGCCAACCCGGACAGCAAGCTGCTGCCGGGCATGTTCGCCAGCCTGCTGATCCTGCTACCCAACCCGCAGCCACAAGTGGTGGTGCCGGAAAGCGCCATCACCTACACCCTGTATGGCAACTCGGTGTATGTCGCAACGCCGAAAAAGGACAAGGACGGCAAGCCACTAAACGACGATAAGGGCCAGCCGCAGCTCACCGCCGAGCAGCGCACGGTGCAAACCGGCGAGCGCCGTGACGGCGTGGTGGTGGTCAGCAAGGGCCTGCAGGCCGGGGAACAGGTGGTCACTGCCGGCCAACTGAAGCTCACCCCCGGCGCCGCGATCCGCATCGGCCAGGACAAAGCCCTGAAGCCCGCACAGGGCGCGCCGGGCAAGGACTGACAGGAGGCTGGCATGGCGTTCACCGACCCGTTCATCCGCCGCCCGGTGCTGGCTAGCGTGGTGAGCCTGCTGATCCTGCTGCTGGGCTTCCAGGCCTGGAACAAGCTGCAGATCCGCCAGTACCCGCAAATGGAAAATGCCCTGATCACGGTAACCACCGCCTACCCCGGCGCCAACGCCGAGACCATCCAGGGCTATATCACCCAGCCGCTGCAGCAAAGCCTGGCCAGCGCCGAAGGCATCGACTACATGACCTCGGTGAGCAGACAGAACTTCTCGATCATTTCCATCTACGCCCGCATCGGCGCCGACAGCGACCGGTTGTTCACCGAACTGCTGGCCAAGGCCAACGAAGTGCGCAACAAGCTGCCCCAGGACTCCGAAGACCCGGTACTGAGCAAGGAAGCCGCCGATGCTTCGGCGCTTATGTACATCAGTTTCTACAGCAAAGAGATGAGCAACCCGCAAATCACCGACTACCTGTCGCGGGTGATCCAGCCCAAGCTGGCGACCCTGCCGGGCATGGCCGAAGCGGAAATCCTCGGCAACCAGGTGTTCGCCATGCGCATCTGGATCGACCCGGTGAAACTGGCGGGCTATGGCCTGTCTGCCATCGACGTGACCAATGCCGTGCGCCGCTACAACTTCCTTTCCGCGGCCGGCGAGGTGAAGGGTGAATACGTGGTCACCAGCATCAACGCCAGCACCGAGCTGAAGTCGGCCGAGGCGTTCGCCGCCCTGCCGGTCAAGACCAGTGGCGACAGCCGCGTGCTGCTTGGCGATGTGGCGCGGGTCGAGATGGGGGCTGAAAACTACGATACGGTCAGCTCGTTCGACGGCACCCCATCGGTGTACATCGGCATCAAGGCCACACCAGCCGCCAACCCGCTGGACGTCATCAAGGAAGTGCGGCGCATCATGCCCGAGCTGGAAAGCCAGCTGCCCTCGGCGCTGAAGGTATCGATCGCCTATGACGCCACGCTTTTCATCCAGGCCTCCATCGACGAAGTGATCAAGACCCTCGGCGAAGCGGTACTGATCGTCATCGTGGTGGTGTTCCTGTTCCTCGGTGCCCTGCGTTCGGTGCTGATTCCGGTGGTGACCATTCCGCTGTCGATGATCGGCGTGCTGTTCTTCATGCAGATGATGGGCTATTCGCTCAATCTGCTGACCCTGCTGGCAATGGTGCTGGCCATCGGGCTGGTGGTGGACGACGCGATCGTCGTGGTGGAAAACATCCACCGGCACATGGAAGAAGGCAAGTCGCCGTTCGACGCCGCCCTCGAGGGCGCCCGCGAAATCGCCATGCCGGTGGTGTCGATGACCATTACCCTGGCGGCGGTGTATGCACCGATCGGCTTCCTCACCGGGCTGACCGGCGCATTGTTCAAGGAATTTGCCCTGACCCTGGCCGGTGCGGTGATCATATCCGGCATCGTTGCCCTCACCCTGTCACCGATGATGTGCGCGCTGCTGCTGCGCCAGGAACAGAACCCCAGCGGCCTTGCCCACCGCCTGGACGTGCTGTTCGAACGCCTGAAGGTGCGCTACCAGCGCCTGCTGCACACCACCCTCGACAGCCGGCCCGTCGTGCTGGTGTTTGCCGTGATCATTTTGTGCCTGATTCCGGTACTGCTGAAGTTCACCCAGAACGAACTGGCGCCCAACGAGGACCAGGGGGTGATTTTCATGATGAGCAGTTCGCCGCAGCCGGCCAACCTTGATTACCTCAACGCCTATACCGACGAATTCACCCCGCTGTTCAAGGCTTTCCCGGAGTATTACTCGTCGTTCCAGATCAACGGTTTCAATGGCGTGCAGACCGGCATCGGCGGCTTCCTGCTCAAGCCCTGGAACGAGCGCGAGCGCACGCAGATGGAGCTGCTGCCGCTGGTGCAGAGCAAGCTCGAAGAAATCAGTGGCCTGCAGATCTTCGGCTTCAACCTGCCGTCGCTGCCCGGCACCGGCGAGGGCCTGCCATTCCAGTTCGTCATCAACAGCGCTGGCGACTACCCGGCACTGCTGGATGTGGCCCAGCGCATCAAGGCCCGCGCCCAGGAATCCGGCAAGTTCGCCTTCCTCGACATCGACCTGGCCTTCGACAAGCCCGAGGTGGTGGTGGATATCGACCGGGCCAAGGCGGCGCAGATGGGGGTGTCGATGGACACCTTGGGCAGCACCCTGGCGACCTTGCTGGGCGAGGCGGAAATCAACCGCTTCACCCTCGAAGGCCGCAGCTACAAGGTGATTGCCCAGGTCGAGCGGCCTTACCGCGACAACCCCGGCTGGCTGAACAACTACTACGTGAAGAACGACCAGGGCCAACTGCTGCCGCTATCCACCCTGATCACCCTCACCGACCGCGCCCGCCCGCGCCAGCTCAACCAGTTCCAGCAGCTGAACTCGGCGATCATCCAGGGCGTGCCCATGGTCAGCCTGGGCGAGGCGCTGCAGACCGTACAGGGCATCGCCCGCGAGGAGGCTCCGGAAGGTTTCGCCTTCGACTATGCCGGCGTGGCGCGCCAGTACGTGCAGGAAGGCAGCGCGCTGTGGGTGACCTTCGGCCTGGCATTGGCGATCATCTTCCTGGTGCTGGCGGCGCAGTTCGAAAGCTTCCGCGACCCACTGGTAATACTGGTGACAGTGCCGTTGTCGATCTGTGGCGCGCTGCTGCCACTGTTCCTTGGCGTATCGAGCATGAACATCTACACCCAGGTCGGGCTGGTGACACTGATTGGGCTGATCAGCAAGCACGGCATCCTGATTGTCGAGTTCGCCAACCAGTTACGTGAGGAGCGCGGCATGAGTGTGCGCGAGGCGATCGAGGAAGCCGCGGCGATTCGCCTGCGGCCGGTGCTGATGACTACGGCAGCGATGGTATTTGGCATGGTACCGCTGATCCTGGCGACTGGTGCGGGGGCAGTCAGCCGCTTTGACATCGGTACGGTGATTGCCACCGGGATGTCGATTGGTACGCTGTTTACCCTGTTCGTGTTGCCTTGTATCTACACGTTGCTGGCGCACAAGGCGGTTGCCAGGGAAACATCGGTTGCCTGAACAGGCCTCTTCGCGGGCTCGCCCGCTCCCACCTGGCCAGCATCGACTTTGAGGTTTGCGCAGGACCGGTAGGAGCAGCCTTGTGCTGCGAAGGGGCCCCTACTGCCGAAGAAGCTCTGTTGCCCTGCTGGCCTCTTCGCAGCACAAGGCTGCTCCTACAAATACCGCACAGGTCTTGAACCTTGCGCGTTACCTGTGGGAGCGGGCAAGCCCGCGAAGAGGCCGGCGAGGCAAATGCAAAAATGCCAGAGGCCCCGCAACCGCGAGGCCTCTGGCATTTCCCATATACCACCGGGTTCAACCGAACGGCCGCAACCCCTGGCGCATGCCGAACAGGAACAGCAACAGGTCCTGATCCGGCGCGGCCTCGGCTTGTTGCTGCGGTTTCATTTCCCGCGGCAACGCGCACTGGTCGGCCAGTTCGGCCTTGCTGAACACCGTCGGCTTCGGCTCCTCCCAGGCAGCCACCGCCACGGTGGTCACCGCCAGGCCAGCTACCAGGAACAAAGCTCGAGCTATTTCTAGTTTCATTGCCCTAACCCTTTGACAGCGCTGCCAAACGCCATCTGGTAAAAATAGAGCAGTGTTTGCCATTCCGCGTCATTCATCGACGAATGGCGGCGCAGCTGGCGCAGGTCATTGCCCGCCGCACGCTGGCAGCTGATGCGCCGACGGCATTTTTCCAGGTCCAGCAGCGCGACTTCGACCCGGGCCTGCTCGCCCTCGCCAATCACCTTGACGAACACATGCTTGCCATACAGACAACCGTGCTGCCAATGCCCCAGGTGCATGCGCGCCAGGTTGTCCGCCAGGTCCTTGAGCATGCGCTCATGCACCACCTGCGGGTAACGCTCGCGGGCACCTTCGGCATGCCAGGTATCGAGGTCGACGAAACCGTCGAGTGCTTCGCTCACCAATAGCGCACGCCACTGCTTGTCGGCACCACGTTCGGCGCCACAGAAGACGATGCGCGGTACACGCACGCCCAGTTGCTCGAAGCTGTTCAACGCATCGAGCTCACGCAATACGGTCGGCCGGCCGAAAGGGTGCAGCAGGCTACGGTAGATATGCCCGACCTGGCGCTTGGCATACAGCAGCTTGCCATTGCCATCGTCGAGGCGTTGCACACCGCTCTCGCCACCACGGCGCTGGTTAGGCTCCTCGACCCACTCGCCCTGCTGGCGCCAGTAAAAATCGAACCGCGACTCCCCGCTCTGGGCTACAGCCATCAAACACTACCCCTTACGCAATACATATACCCGCCACATGGCATAGAACGGCAGGAAGTCGAGGCGTTCCTGGATTCTGAAGCCGGCGGCTCGGAATTCTTCTTCGACCGTGTCGGCCGGTAACACAAAACGGTTCTGGTAGTTGTCCAGGTCGCCCTTCCTGGACCTGCGGCGCTGTTCCAGTTTTTTCCGGCGCCATGCCTTGAAATTACCATCCACCCACAATGACAGGATCACACTATCACGGCTAACCCGTTGAAATTCCGAAAGAATGGTCTTTCTGTGCGCCGCTTCGCCGATGTGATGGAACAAGCGCATGCAAAAGATGCTGTCCACCGAATTGTCCGGCAAGTCGATGGCAAATGCCGAAGTCTGCAAAGGGCGTACCCGTGCCACCACCTCTGGCGCTTGCGCGGTACAGGCTGTCTCGATCATCGCTTCCGAGTTGTCGGCGCCGATGATCACTCGGTTGGGCTTTTCTGCCAGCAACGGCCAGAAGCGGCCGGCACCGCATGGCAGGTCGAGGACCAGCCCAGGCTCACCAGCCAACGCCAAGGCACGACGCGCCAGTTGCTCATCACGCTTGTGGGAAAGGCGTCGCGCCAGGCCATCCTGGTGCTTGAGAAAGTACTCGCGGGCATGTTCTTTGTCGTACTTCTCGGAAAATTCAAGCTTGATGGGGCTACGCATTGGGCATCTCCTGACTCCATTCCGCCCACATTAGGTAAGCAAGCGTAGGAATCAGGTCATGCTGATGTGAAAAATATGTTGAGCGCCGAATGGCCTGTAACAACAGATTACTCGACCAAAGCCTCCGGATCGCCCTTGACCGCGGTATTGCTCAGATCGACCACGAAACGGCAGCCGTGGGGCAAGGTTGATGTGAGGGTTACATGCCACCCCTGGTCATCGCAGATGCGCTGTACCAACGACAGGCCCAGGCCAAGGCCCTCACCGCGCCGCTCATCGCCGCGCACGAACGGCCGGAACATCGCCTCGCGCTGTTCCTCCGGGATACCCACGCCACTGTCCTCCACGCTGAAGCCGTTGGCTTCCAGGCTCAGGCGGATGTAGCCGCTGTCGGTGTAGTGCGCGGCATTACGCAGCAGGTTGCCCATTACCGACTGCAGGAAGGTGGCGTTGTACAGTACCGGGCTGGCACTGACGCGGCCATCGTAATACAAGGCCAGGCCCTTCTGTTCGATGGTGTCGCGCCAAACCCCGACCAGTTCGTCAGCCACCTCCCGCAGGGTGGCCCGCGATGCCACCGCACCCTCGTCGCGCTGTGCCCGGGCCAGCATCAGGAAGGTCTTGACCAGCTCGCGCATTTCTTCCGTGGCCCGCGCCACACGCTCCACCTGGCTGCGCGAGCGGGCGTCCAGCGTCGGGTTTTCCATCAGCAGCTCACACGAGGTGGCCAGCACCATCAAGGGTGTGCGCAATTCATGGCTGACGTCGCTGGTGAACAACCGTTCGCGGGTCAGGGCATCGCGCAGGCGGCCCAGGGTATCGTCGAAGGCTACCGCCAGCTGGCCGACTTCGTCCGCGGCATAGTCCGGTGCCAGCGGCGGGGCCAGCCCCAGCAACTGGTCACGGTGGCGTACCTGGCGCGCCAGGCGGATCACCGGCGCCATCACCCGGCGCGCCACCAGCCAGCCGAGGATCACCGCCAGTACCAGGCTGAGCACGAAGCCCACCACCACCACCGCGAACAGCAAGCGCACGCGCTCTTCGAAGTCGCTCTGGTCCTGCAACAGCACATAGCGACGGCCATCAACGATCTCGACCATGGCGTGGTACGACAGTTGATCGCGGAATACCTCGTGGAAGCCGCGGTCAAGGTGGCGCAGGTCCTTGGGCAGCTCGAAGTCGTCACGCCCGCCGCTGAAGTAGAACAGCTGGTCGGGGCGTGGCCGGTGGCTCCAGTCACTGACGCTGTCCATGCGCAGCAAGCGCTGCAGGTCACCGCCCAGCACCGACGAAATCAGCCGCTCTTCGACCAAGTGCACGGTGCCGACGATGCCAAAGGCGAAGGCCCCGGCCACCAGTGCACTCATCAGGGCAAAGGCGATGATGATGCGCTGGGCAAGGCTTTGCTTAAACTCCATCACGGCCCTCGGCGAGGCGATAGCCGACGCCATGGACGGTATGCAGCAGCGGTTTTTCGAACGGCTTGTCGATCACCTGGCGCAGCTGGTGCACGTGGCTGCGCAGGCTGTCGCTGTCAGGGCAATCATCGCCCCACAGGGCTTCTTCCAGCACTTCGCGACGCAATACGTGCGGACTCTTCTGCATCAGCACCGCCAACAGCTTGAGGCCGACCGGGTTGAGCTTGAGCAAGCGGCCCTGGCGGGTGACTTCGAGGGTGTCCAGGTCATAGCTGAGGTCGGCCACCTGCAAGGTGCGGCGCCCGCCCCCCTGGGCCCTGCGCAGCACCGCTTCGATGCGGGCAGCCAGCTCCGACAGGGCGAAGGGCTTGAGCAGGTAATCGTCGGCACCGGAGCGGAAGCCTTGCAGGCGGTCGTCCAGTTGGTCGCGGGCGGTGAGCATGATCACCGGCGTATCGCGGCGGGCGTCTTCGCGCAGGCGCTTGCACAGGGTGTAGCCGTCGATGCCCGGCAACATGATGTCGAGCACGATCAGGTCGTAGTGCTCGGTGGCAGCCAGGTGCAGGCCGGACAGGCCATCCTGGGCACAGTCGACGGTGTAGCCCTTCATGCCCAGGTAATCGGCCAGGTTGGCCAGGATATCGCGGTTGTCTTCAACCAAAAGAATGCGCATCGGTTTCTCCTGTGCGGCGCTTCTCGCTGTGGTGCGCGGCAGGCGCAGCTTAAGGCCTATGCCTGCAGGGTGCCAGCCCCAGGGAAAATTCAGCGCACTTGACGGTTTTTTCACTGATCCTTCACGGACACAGGATAGCGGGCGGCCGACAATGCCCGATCTTTTTCGCGCCCTGGAGCCGTCATGCAGCAACCAACCCGCCCTCGCCCGATCAATTTCTGGCTGTACCTGGGGCTACCCCTGGCGACCGCGCTTGGCCTGATCCTGCTGGAACTGACCTCGGTCGACATGGACATTGCCAACCTGTTCTTCGACCCTGCTGCCGGGCAGTTCATCGGCCGCCACAGCTATTTGCTGGAGAACATCCTGCATGACAGGGTCAAGCAGGGGGTGATCCTGCTGGGAGTGATGTCACTGGTGACCTTTGCTGCCAGCTTCTTCTGGAAGCGCCTGTTCGGCTGGCGCCGTGAGCTGGGCTGCCTGGTACTGGCACTGGGCCTGTCCACGGCGTTTGTCACACCGCTGAAGAAAGTGACCCAGGTGCAATGCCCGTGGAGCCTGACCCAGTTTGGCGGGAAGGAAACCTACAGCAAGCTGCTGGAACCGCGGCCGGCGACCGACAAGCCCGGGCTGTGCTGGCCGGGCGGGCATGCCGCAACCGGGTTCTGCCTGTTCGGGCTGTTCTTCATGTTGCGTGATCGCAAGCCAAGGCTGGCGCGGGTGGCGTTGACGGTGGCCTTCGTCGCCGGGTCGGTGCTGTCGCTGGGGCGGATGATGCAGGGGGCGCACTTCCTGTCGCACAACGTGTGGACGGCGGTGTTCTGCTGGTTGATCGGCTTGGGGTCGTATTACCTGATCCTGTATCGGAGGGGAATGGCTGAGGTGCCTGCTGCTGAGCGTAGCGTCGCCTGAACCCGGGGCCGCTTTGCGGCCCTTTCGCAGCACCTCCTACAAGAGTACGCGATCGTCTGTAGGAGCAGCCTTGTGCTGCGAAAGGGCCCTCACAGGAAAACAAAAAAGCCCCGGTTCTCGCGAACCGGGGCTTTTCATGGTGCAGGGGGTAAGGCTGGCTTTCGGGTAAGAAGCGACCATTACTGGCCGCCCCTCCCCTAAGAACTGTACGTGCGAGTTTCCCCGCATACAGCTCAAGCCTTTGTAAGCCCTTCCAAATGGGAGAGCCAGCAGTGAGCTCACTCCTAACCCTTGGGTGGATATGGATCGTTGCCGTAGGAGTCCCGGGCGCGGATCCTTCCATCCTGACCATGGATCAGAACTTCACTCTTTTGGTTCTGAGCAATGCTGCGTGCTGCTTCAGCGGCTTCCTGCTGGGTTCTGTGATGCGAGGTATCTTTCGAATTCCCCTCCCCACGTACTGCCCAACCCTCATCCCTCTTCACAACGTGCTGGTTCTTACCTGACATAGGACACCTCGACATTTGAGAATGTCCTTGGAGACTAGCAGGCGAAACCAACAAACACAACATGTACCAAAAACCAACCAACTGAAGCACATCATATAGTGATCTGATAAAGCATCACCGAATGGATTGTGCATGTAGCTGCCGATGACAGTTGGGATGCAACAACACCAGATTGTCCAGCTCGTCGCCTCCGCCCATGTGCCGCTCGATAACATGGTGGATGTTCCACCCGCTTTCGAACGTAATTAACTGCTTGCACATCGGGCAGCGCTTGCTCTGGCCAAGCCACAACGTCAGCGTCTTCCGCTTCCCTTCATCCGAACTCCGCCACGCATATTCCAGCCGTTGCTCGAAGTACATCTCGTCCTCTGGGGCGTACGGGTTAGCCTCCGCCTTGATTTTGGTGTGCCGCTTGATCGGCGTATCGCTGGCGTACAACAGGTGGAGCAGTTTGCCGCTGGGGTGTAGCCCGGTGAATACCCAACTGCGTGTTCCCACGCGCTTGAAGTATTTTTCCTTGATCCAACGTTTGCAGCGATTCAGATGTCGCCGTCTGCACCATCGCCATAGCAATTTCCAGATCCTGTAATCCACGTAGTTGAAGGTCTGCTTGGCGACAATCGGCCGATGATAATTGGCCCAACCCCGAATGACTGGATTGAGTTGCTTGATCAACAGACTGGCCGGTGCCGCTTTGTTTGCTTCAACCAACGCCTTAACCTTGGCCAGAAATGCTTTCACGTTCTTGTGGGCTGGCTTTATCAGCAGCTTGTCACCGTACTTGCGAATATTCTGACCGAGGAAATCGAACCCATCCGCTACGTGCGTGAACAGCGTTTTCTCCACCGCAAGGCTCAACCCCCGCTCGGCCATGAAGGCTTCGACGAGTGGCTTCACCTCGTTTTCCAGCAGCTCTTTCGAGATGCCGGTGATGACGAAATCGTCTGCGTACCGCACATAGTTGACCTTGGTCTTGTAGCTGGCTTTGGTATTACGCTGCCCGAACCGAGATTCGAGCTCCTTTTCCAGTCCATCAAGGGCCAGGTTGGCCAATACTGGCGAGATGATGCCTCCTTGCGGAGTTCCCGCCCCGATTGGGTTCAATTGACCGGATTCCATATATCCCGCTTTCAGCCATTTCCTTAGAACCACCTTGTCCATCGGGACATTGGTGATCAGCCAGTCGTGACTGATATTGTCGAAGCACCCCTTGATATCCCCCTCCATGACCCACTGCGCAGAGTGCTTGCGACCGAGATTGACGAACAATTGCTCGATTGCATCTGCCGTGGAGCGATGAGGACGAAAGCCATAGGAGTTTCGGTCGGCTGTGGTCTCGGACACCGGTTCGAGGGCAAGCAGGCATAACGCCTGCATTGCTCGATCCAACATCGTCGGAATCCCCAGCGGTCTGCGCTGGCCATTTGCCTTGGGAATGTAAACCCGCCGCAGTGGTCGGGGCTTGTAGCCCCTGCGCTCTAACCGAAAAACTGCCTTCCATTTGCTTTCAGGCGTACTCCAGGTTTCCCCATCGACGCCGGGAGTCCTGCGACCCCGGTTTTCAGTGACCCGTTTGACTGCCAATGTCTTGGCTGCAAACGAGCGAACCAGCATCCGCTGCAAGGTTTTCACCTGCCGCCATTGCCGATTCTTGGCTGCCTTCGCGATCCGTACCTGTAGCCCTCGCACCTGTCGATGACCTGTTTCCCAGTCTATCGAATGCCAACTGGTGGCCAGATGGGAGGACGCAGGTACTTCTATTTCAGACGCACTCATCTTGCTGTTCCTCCAGAGAAGATTTCCCCAGTGGGCAGCAGACGCACGTCGCCCCTGTGGGGGAGTGAGTGCACTGCCCCGCAAGGGATTTCTATGAATTAGACGCAGCCGGTCAGACCGACCAACGTCTGTTCTTGATGGCTTTACAAGCCTTTTCGCGATCAAAGACCAGTCGGAAGTCAGCACCGTTTCCGGTTGGGGCAACAGCCCCTATCCAACCCCATTACAGGGTGGCATTCGCTTTTTCCGACATCCTCTACCCGCACTTTCAACAGTCTTCCTCACGGTCGACCTGCCTTACCATACAGGCCAATGGCAAAAATACGGGCTTACCGAGTTCCATAACCGTCACAAGGATGGGTTAGGCCCTGCCTATTCACCGATGACTCAATGTCAGCGTGCCCCCAGATGTAAAAGGGACAACCAGTCATGCACCATTTTGGTCAAAGCCTATCAGCAACTTTGGCTCCATGCGGTTGACGGTGTTTATCAGCAGTTCACTTACGTTGGCCATACCAACCAGCCTAGCGTCTCGCCCGCGTGTTGCTCGCAGGGTCTGCATGGCGCCTCGCGGCGATCACACACCACAAACATCGTGGGACTACATTGTCAGGAAGCTTCGCACCCCGCCGTTACCAGCGACGCACTATCCCTAGGCTACTTTTGGCTGAACAAAAGGTCTCGTGCCTTTCTACCTTGCGGTTTCCAGGTGAGACAATGACAGCTATGGCTTGCGCCCTATAGATAGGAGCAGGCCAGCTCTTTGGACACGATTTCCCATACCTCCCTCGCAGTGTTTCAAAATCTGCAAGATCAGTACGCATATCGTTCTGATGATTTCCTGAGAGAAAATCACGATATATAGGCGACATTGCGCCGAATTCTAAGCACCTTGTGGGTGCCGGAAATCCGGGCTTTACCGCCCGGATTTCGGGTTTTTTAAGCTGTTTCTGCGGGAAAGTGGCCACCGGTTCAACCGGTGACCACCTAGGATGTAGCCCGCTAGGTGCTTCTACCTATAGCGACTCTCGTCGCACTACATCATGCCGCCCATGCCACCCATGCCGCCCATGTCAGGCATGCCAGCAGCTGGCTTGTCTTCCGGCAGGTCGGCAACCATGGCTTCGGTGGTGATCATCAGACCGCCGATCGAAGCAGCAGCTTGCAGCGCCGAGCGGGTGACCTTGGCTGGGTCCAGGATACCCATCTCGATCATGTCGCCGTATTCGCCGGTAGCAGCGTTGTAACCGAAGTTACCCGAACCTTGCTTGACCTTGTCAGCGACAACGCTTGGCTCGTCGCCGGCGTTGGCAGTGATCTGGCGCAGCGGCGCTTCAACAGCGCGACGCAGCAGGGCGATACCGACGTTCTGGTCTTCGTTGTCGCCTTTGAGGTTGGCAATGGCAGCCAGGGAGCGAACCAGGGCTACACCACCGCCAGGCACCACGCCTTCTTCAACGGCTGCACGGGTAGCGTGCAGGGCGTCTTCAACGCGGGCTTTCTTCTCTTTCATTTCAACTTCGGTGCCGGCACCGACCTTGATAACGGCAACACCGCCAGCCAGTTTGGCCAGACGCTCTTGCAGCTTCTCACGGTCGTAGTCCGAGGAAGTCTCTTCGATCTGGGCACGGATCTGCTTGACGCGTGCTTCGATCTCGGTGTCGGCGCCAGCGCCGTCGATGATGGTGGTGTTTTCCTTGGACAGGATGACGCGCTTGGCGTTACCCAGGTGCTCCAGGGTAGCGGTTTCCAGGGACAGGCCGATTTCTTCGGAGATGACCTGGCCGCCAGTCAGGACGGCGATGTCCTGCAGCATGGCCTTGCGGCGGTCGCCGAAGCCCGGAGCCTTGACCGCAGCAACCTTGACGATGCCGCGCATGTTGTTGACTACCAGGGTAGCCAGGGCTTCGCCTTCAACGTCTTCGGCAACGATCAGCAGTGGGCGGCCGGCCTTGGCAACGGCTTCCAGAACTGGCAGCAGCTCACGGATGTTGGAGATCTTCTTGTCGACCAGCAGCAGCAGCGGGCCTTCCAGCTCGGCAACCATGGTGTCCGGCTTGTTGACGAAGTACGGCGACAGGTAGCCACGATCGAACTGCATGCCTTCAACGACCGACAGTTCGTTTTCCAGGCCCGAGCCTTCTTCAACGGTGATCACGCCTTCTTTACCGACTTTTTCCATGGCTTCGGCGATGATTTCACCGATGGAGTTGTCGGAGTTGGCGGAGATGGTACCTACCTGGGCGATAGCCTTGGAGTCGGCGCATGGCTTGGACAGGTTCTTCAGCTCGGCGACGACGGCAGCGGTGGCCTTGTCGATGCCGCGCTTCAGGTCCATCGGGTTCATGCCGGCAGCGACCGCTTTCAGGCCTTCGTTGACGATGGCCTGAGCCAGGACGGTAGCGGTGGTGGTGCCGTCACCGGCAGCGTCGTTGGCCTTGGAAGCAACTTCCTTGACCAGTTGGGCGCCCATGTTCTCGAAGGCGTCTTTCAGCTCGATTTCCTTGGCGACGGAAACGCCGTCCTTGGTGATGGTCGGAGCGCCGAAGCTCTTGGCCAGCACCACGTTACGGCCTTTCGGGCCCAGGGTCGCTTTTACCGCGTCAGCCAGAACGTTGACACCAACCAGCATTTTCTTACGAGCGGAATCGCCGAATTTTACGTCTTTAGCAGCCATGATCGTGTAATCCTTGGAATTCTTTGGAGTAACGGGAAGTCGGGGAAATCAGCCTTCGATAACGGCGAGGATTTCGTTTTCGGCCATGACCAGCAGGTCTTCGCCATCGACTTTCACGGTGTTGCTGCCCGAGTAAGGGCCGAAAACCACTTTGTCACCCACTTTCACGGCCAGTGCGCGAACTTCGCCGTTGTCCAGGATGCGACCGGTGCCGACGGCGACGACTTCGCCGCGGTTTGGTTTTTCAGCGGCCGAACCCGGCAGGACGATACCGCCAGCGGTTTTCGATTCTTCTTCGCTGCGACGGATAACGACGCGGTCATGCAGAGGACGAAGCTTCATTGTCGATCTCTCCCAAATTGTGGTTTTCATCGGCCGGTGTCGACACCGGCGGGTTGTTGCTGTCCGGCGTTGCCGGGGTGGCCCGCAATGGGCGAACCACCTGAGTTATGCCTGGTGTTGCCACCAGAAACCTTGCGGTGACCACATACATGAGGCCGCCATATTCAATTACAAGGCTTGCTTCAGAAAATTTTTCATCAGCGCCTTGGCCCCGCAAAAAGCTGGGGCCGCTTTGCGCCCCTTTCGCGACACAAGGCCGCTCCACAGAAGGTATGCATTGCCTGTGGGAGCGGCCTTGTGTCGCGAAAGGGCCGCAAAGCGGCCCCCGGTTATTACTTGTCGCGGCGCTCGTACTCGCCTTCGATCACATTCGGCCTATGCCCGCCATCACGCGGCCGGGCCTGGAACGGGTCGTCCTGGAAGGCGCGCTGTCGCATGGCCTGGGCCTCGGCACGCTCGCGCATCTTGCGCGCGGCCAGATGACGGGTGAATGGCAGCAGGCACAGCAGGCCCAGCACGTCGCTGATGAAACCTGGCAGCAACAGCAGGCCACCACCAACGGCCAGCATCATGCCCTGGAACATGTCCTCGGCGGGCAGTTCGCCACGCTGCAGGCTTTCACGGGCGCGCAGTGCGGTTGCCAGCCCGGCCACGCGCATCACCAGCACACCCAGGGCGGAGCCGGCGATGATCAGCAGCAGTGCCGGGAAGAAACCGATGGCGGCACTGACCTTCACGAAGACGAACAGCTCCAGCACGGGAAACAGGAGAAACAGCAGTAGAAAAGCACGCATCAAAGCATTCCTCGTCGGAAGAGAACCTTCCTGTAAGACCAACAGATGGATGCGTGCGCTCGGCTTTTCAACCCTCGACTTCCGTCGCAACCGGCCACTGGTCGGCGCGAGCCAGCAAAACCAGGGCTTCGCGGACTTGTGTCGGCGTGTTGCAAGTACTTGGGAAGGGCAACCAGTAAACCGCCTGGCCAATACGCAGGTGCATGCCTTCACTGTCCACCCCGACCATCTGTGCTGGCGCATGGCGTGGCAAATCGGTCAGCTCCACATAATGGGCGATGGCGTTGGCGTGGTCGTTGTTCATGTGCTCGACCATGCTCGTCTCGGCCTTGCCGGCGAACGGGTTGGCCAGGGTCACCTGATCGAGCCAGTGGATCGCGCCGAAGCCGCCGATGTAGCGGTGGCGCACCGGCTGCAGCACCCAGAAGTCGAAGTCGTGGGCCTTGTGGTAGTTGGCCGCGTCCGGGAAATAGCGGTAGTAACGCTCGGCGGCAGCCTCGATGGCGGCCTCCTCCACCAGCTTGTGCGCCTCGGCCATCACCGTCAGGCGCCCCACGGCCTGCACGTCCTCGGCTTCGCGCTCACCTACCAGCAGCGAGCACTTGGGATCCTTCTGCAGGTTGTGCGTGTGCTGGGCGATGCGGCTGATGAGGATCAACGGGTTGCCCTGGGCGTCCAGGCAGTACGGCACGACCGAGCCGAAGGGGTAGCCGGGCATCGACTTGGAATGGGTCGAGAGCACGCCGCGGTATTCCTTGAGCAGCAGCTCCCGGGCGGGACGGATGGCATTGGTACTCACTTGGGGGCGGCTCCTGATATCGGGCTGGATGGGACAAGATAAGCATTATCAGATCCAGTGCCAATGGGGCTGCTTTGCAGCCCATCGCGACACAAGGCCGCTCCCACATGGACCGATGTATATCTTGCCTTTGTGGGAGCGGCCTTGTGTCGCGATAGGGGCGCAACGCGCCCCCGGCGGTTTACCAGGTAACGCCGAAGCCTGCGGTATAGCGGGTCTTGTCCAAGTCACTCTCACGGGTACCGGTGATGATGTCCTTCTCCGCCTTGAGGTTGAGCGAGGCCCATTCAGTGACCTTGTAGCGCAGGCCAACTTCGGCATCCAGCGCATAGTCGGCCACACCACCCAGCGGCTTGGCGAACTCGCCGTTGGTGAACAGTTGCACATTCTTGCCAATCAGGTAGCGGGTGTAGTCCCACTTCACTGCCGCAGAATAGAAGTTGTCCTTGGCGCCATCCTGGTATTCGAAGTCGGTGCGGTTGATCAGCGACCCCAGCGAAAACGCGCCCAGTTCGTCGTCCCAGAACTGGTAACCCGGGCCGGTACCCACGGTGCGCTGGCGAGCAAGGTCTTCGATGCGGTCGCGCTTGTACTCCATGCGCCCCTGCCAGAACCACTTCTCGGTGAGGAAGCGGTCCAGGGCGTACTCGGCACTCCAGTTGTCGGTGGTGGTGACGTCGTCCTTGGTCTCGCGGTTGTATTCGCCTTCAGCGTTGTGCCGCCAGCGGCCATGGCGGGCGCTGGTCTTGAAGCCGACGTCGTAGTCGTCGGTGTCGTTCTCGGCGCGCTTGTAGTCCAGCGCCACGTCGACGTTGCCCTTCCACACGAAGTCCTCGACCAGGGGCTTGGGCTTCATGATCTGCTCAATGCTGGCCAGCTCCACGGTCTTCGGCGCCTCGCCATTGGCCAGGGTCACCTTGCCAGGCTCGGCGGCCTTCAGCGACTTGGCGCGCTCACCGCTGTAGGCGTCCTGCTTGACCAGCATCTCCTGGTCGCTCTCCAGGGTCTGGACCTCTTTCCAGTCCAGGGCGATGGAACCGCCATAGGGGGTTTCCAGCAGCAGCTTGCCGCCGTCGAAGACTTTGATCTTGCCGCTGAGACGGTCACCGTTCTTCATCCATACGGTGTCGGCGAACACCGGGGAGGCGCAGAGGGAAACAGCAAGCAGGCACAACAAGGATCTAGAATACATAAGCGGGCTATGATTTTCGGACTACAGGTTCGATTTGGCGAAAAAAGCCGGGCATTATCCGGATAACGACGACCAGAGCAAGAAAAGACCGGGAGCATGCCGTTGAGTTCAACTCTCATTTGCCAGACCGCCGGTCCGGTTTCATCTGCAGCCCAGAGGGGGCCTGATGTCTGACGGATATGAGCACGCCCTCGACTCCGCCGAGGGCCGACGGACGGTGCTGTATTCGGTACTTGGCCAAGTTCCGGCCGGCAAGGTGGTCAGCTATGGCCAACTGGCCGAACTGGCAGGGCTTGGGCGGGCGGCACGCTGGGTCGGGCGTACCCTCGGGCAACTGCCCGCGGACACTCGCCTGCCCTGGCACCGGGTGCTTGGCGCAGGTGGCAGGCTGAGCCTGGCACTGGGTACCCCGTCTGGGGATGAACAACGGGCGCGACTGCGCGCGGAGGGTGTGAATGTAACCAACAATCGTGTGGATATGACGCGCCATGGCTGGCGCCCGATGGAGCACAGCGGTTAGAGTGCGCGCTTTGTTTTCGCAAACTTGAGGCAGATGTTGGCCCATGCCCCGTAAAACCTGGCGCGCTGCGCTTGCTGCCTATGCCAGCCCGTCAACCTTGGTACTTTTGCTGCTCGGCTTCGCCGCCGGTCTGCCCTACATGCTGGTGTTCTCCACCCTTTCGGTGTGGTTGCGCGAAGCTGGCGTGGCCCGCGAGACCATTGGTTACGCCAGCCTGATCGGCCTGGCGTACGCCTTCAAGTGGGTGTGGTCGCCACTGCTCGACCAATGGCGCCTGCCGCTGCTCGGCAGCCTGGGGCGCCGGCGTTCGTGGTTGCTGCTGTCGCAAGCGCTGGTGGTGATCGGGCTGGTCGGCATGAGCCTGTGCGACCCGCAGCAGCACCTGTCATGGCTGATTGCCCTGGCGGTGTTGGTGGCCTTCGCTTCGGCCACCCAGGACATCGCGGTCGATGCCTACCGCCTGGAAATCGCCGACGACCAGCGCCAGGCTGCACTCGCCGCCAGCTATATGGCCGGCTACCGCGTGGCGGCCCTGCTGGCCACGGCTGGCGCCCTGTTCTTCGCCGAGTGGTTCGGCTCCACTGGCTTCAGCTACCTGCACAAGGCTTGGGCCGGCACCTACGTCATGTTCGCGGTGATGATGCTGCCCGCCGTATTCACCACCCTGATCATGCGCGAACCGCCCGTACCCATGCGTACCCAGCTGTCGGCAGCGCGCTATGGGCTGGTGCACCAGCTGGCCTCGGTGTTCGTGCTGATAATCTTGCTGGTATCGGTACCGGCCAGCTTCACCCAGATGTTCAATACCGGCTGGTCCAGCGTCATCTCCGGTGATGCAACGCCACTGGACCTGCTGCTGGAAGACCGCGCCTTCCTGCGCCTGATCCTCTATGTGCTGCTGACATGGGCGTGCCTGTCGAGCCTGGGCCGTCGCGGCCTCGCGCCGGTGCTGACCCCGGTCAACGACTTCATCGCCCGCTACCGCTGGCAGGCCCTGCTGCTGCTCGGCCTGATCGCCACCTATCGCATGTCGGACACGGTAATGGGCGTGATGGCCAACGTGTTCTACATCGACATGGGCTTCACAAAGGACCAGATCGCCAGCGTCAGCAAGATCTTCGGCCTGATCATGACCCTGGTCGGCGCCGGTGTTGGCGGCCTGCTGATCGTGCGCTTCGGCATCATGCCGATCCTGTTCATCGGCGGTGCGGCCTCCGCGGGCACCAACATTCTGTTCCTGATGCTGGCCGACATGGGCCCGAACTTGCAAATGCTGGTGGTGACCATCTCGCTGGACAACTTCAGCTCCGGCCTGGCCACCTCGGCCTTCGTTGCCTACCTGTCGAGCCTGACCAACCTGAAGTTCTCGGCTACCCAGTACGCGTTGCTCAGCTCGATCATGCTGCTGTTGCCAAGGCTGATCGGGGGTTATTCGGGGGTCATGGTGGAGAAGTTCGGTTACCACGACTTCTTCCTGATCACTGCCCTCCTTGGCGTGCCGACCCTGATCCTGATTGCCCTGCAGTGGCGCCAGGAGGCCGGGCCGGGCAAACCGGTTGCAGAGGAAGGTTCGGCGGCCGAGCGGCCCTGACAGGTTTGTATTGCCTGTAGCGGCCTCTTCGCAGCACAAGGCTGCTCCTACAGAGCTGTGGTGTATCTGTAGGAGCAGCCTTGTGCTGCGAAGAGGCCGGTACAGGCAATAAAGTTTACTGAGCAACAGCCCCCTCACCAGGCCTTCCACCCACCACAAACCACAGCGGCCACAGCGCCAAGGCCCCCGCCACACCCGCCGCCAGGGCAAAGTGCAGCAAGCTGGCCCCGGCCCCAATCATCGCCAGCAGCGCCCCACCCAACCCCAGCAAGGCAATGGTGATCATCCCCAGCATGGCCGAGACCAGGCCCTTGCTCTGCTCGCTGGCGAACAGCGTCATGCGATACAGCACCGCGTTGGCCACGCCCAACCCCAGCGCGTACAGCGACATGCCCGCCACCACGCTGGTCACACTCGGCCAGTACCATGTCGCCAGTCCCATCAGGCACAGGCCGGCCAGGTATGGCCACAATGCACCACGCACCAGCGCCGCCAACGGATAGCGATCGGCAATGCGGTTGATGATCAGGTTGCCCAGGATCAGCCCGCCAAACACCGGCAACTGCCACAAGGCGTACTCCATGGTGCTCAGCCCCTCGTCGTGGATCAGCAGCACCGGCGACAGGCCGATCCAGCCAATCAGCGGCAGACCGACCAGGCCCAGGGCCGCGCTGCCAGCGACAAAGCGGCGGTTGCCCAGCAACTGGCCGTAGCCGGCCAGCAATGGCAGCAGGTGGATCGGCGTGAATGCCAGGCGCGAGCCGTCACGGCGCTCCACGCCCAAGGTCTCCGGCATCAGCCGGTACAGCAGCAGCCAGGCCACAACCGCGCCAATGGTGAAGGCCACGAACAGCCAACGCCAGTCCAGCCACTGCAGCAGCAAGGTGCCCACCAGCGGCCCGAGCAGTGGCGAGAGCAAGGCGATGTTGGCCAGCAGGGCCATCATGCGCACGGCGTCGGCTTCGCTGAAGGCTTCGTTCAGGGCCGGGTAGCTGACCGTGACCACAAACCCCAGGCCGATGCCTTGCAGCAGGCGCAGCAAGTTGAACAGGCCGATGTCGTGGACCCAGAAGGTGGCCAGGCAGGCCAGGCCGAAGAACGCGCAGCCGATCAGCAGCAACGGGCGCCGGCCATAGCGGTCGGCCAGCGGGCCGATCAGCCATTGCAGCACCACGCCCCCTAGCAGGTACAGGTTGAGGGCGTGGGGAATGTATTCGGGGCTGGCATTCAGATCGCCGACCACCACCGGCATGGCCGGCATGACGGCATCGCTGGCCAGGTAGGTGAGCAGCTCGAACAGGGCCAGGGTCAGGCCGAACAGCAAGGCGCGCAGGGGGGTGATGTACAGCAGTGGTTTCATGATGGCGTATCGGGTGTGGCAGGTGGGGTCAGGCTATATGCCAGAAATGGCGGGGTATTGCTGTGAACAAGTGTAAAAAGCCGGGGCCGCTTCGCGCCCCATCGCCGGCAAGCCAGCTCCCACAGGAACAACACAAGCCTGAAGACTGTGATAACCCTGTGGGAGCTGGCTTGCCGGCGATGGGGCGCGAAGCGGCCCCGGCTTCAACGCGGTATTACTGCGCTGCAGTCTCCTGCACCACGCGAATCACCCGCTGCGGGAACGGAATGTCGATCCCTTCGGCCTTCAACCGGTCACGCGCATGCTCATTGAGCATGAACATCACATCCCAGTAATCGGCAGTCTTGGTCCACAAGCGCAAGGACACTGTGATCGAGCTGTCGCCCAGGGTCGCGACCACCGCCTGCGGCGCCGGGTCGGGCAGCACGCGCGGGTCCTGCGCCAGCTCCAGCAGCACGTTGCGGGCCTTCTGCAGGTCGGCCTCGTAGTCCACACCCACATCGAACACCACCTTGCGCGTCGGCTGGCGGTTGGTGTTGGTGATGATGCCGTTGGACAGGCTGCCATTGGGCATGATCACCGTCTTGTTGTCACCAGTGCGCAGCACGGTGTGGAAGATCTGGATGCTGTCGACGGTGCCGGCCACGCCTTGCGCCTCGATCCAGTCACCGATGCGGAACGGGCGAAACATCAGGATCAGCACACCGCCGGCGAAGTTCGCCAGGCTGCCCTGCAAGGCCAGGCCGATGGCCAGGCCCGCGGCACCGATGGCGGCAACGAACGAGGTGGTCTCGATACCGATCATCGACGCCACGCTGACGAACAGCAGCACCTTCAGCACGATATTCGACAAGGTGCTGATGAAGCCCTGCAGCGCCAGGTCGGCGTTGCGCAGGCCAACCAGCTTGCCCAGGCGGGCGCTGACCTTGTTGATGATCCACCAGCCGACCGCCAGGGTCAGCAGCGCCAGCAGCACACGGCTGCCATATTCCATGATCAAGGGGATCCAGGTCTGGGATTGGCGGACCAGCTGATCGACTTCAGCGTTCAAATCCATATTCATCTCCTGATGCCGAGCGGCAAGTACACGGTAGAACTGGCCACGCGCGATGGCGCAGCCCCGGCCCCCATGGACATCATTTGGCCATCGGGGTTCCGGGCGATGCCCACATCAGTCGCGGAAGTTGTTGAACTGCAGTGGCATGTCGAATTCCTTGGTACGCAGCAGCGCAATGGCTTCCTGCAGGTCGTCGCGCTTTTTGCCGGTAACGCGTACCTGCTCGCCCTGGATGGCGGCCTGCACTTTCAGCTTGGCATCCTTGATGGTGGCGACGATCTTCTTCGCCAGTTCCTTGTCGATGCCTTCGCGGAACTTGGCTTCCTGTTTCTTTTCCTTGCCCGAGGCGTACGGGTCCTTGGTTTCCAGGCACTTCACGTCGATCTTGCGCTTGACCAGCGCCAGGCGCAGGATTTCCAGCATCGCTTCGAGCTGGAACTCTTCCTCGGCGGTGAGCATCACGGTCTGCTCTTTGTCCTTGAACTCGAAGGTGCCCTTGCCCTTGAGGTCGTAGCGACGGTCCAGGTCCTTGATGGCGTTGTCGACCGCGTTCTGCACTTCGTGCTTGTCCAGTTCCGATACCACGTCGAACGAAGGCATGGTTGTTCTCCCAAAATAAAAGCGCGCTCAGGCTGAAGATGGAGCGCGCTGGGTTTGACGGTTAAAATGCGGGCTCATTATAACGGGTTGCGAAACGCATATGAGCAGCACCTGGCATATTCTCGGCGCCGGTAGCCTGGGCAGCCTGTGGGCTTGCCGCCTGGCGCGCGCGGGCAAGGCAGTGCGCCTGATCCTGCGTGACGGGCAGCGGCTGCAGGCCTACCAGCAGGCCGGCGGCCTGACCCTGGTCGAACAGGACCAGTCCCGCCACTACGCCATCCCCGCCGAAACCGCGCAGGCACACGGCCCGATCCATCGCCTGCTGGTGGCCTGCAAGGCCTACGACGCCGCCCCGGCCATCGCCGGCGTGGCACCTCGCCTGGCCGAAGACGCCGAGGTGGTACTGCTGCAGAACGGCCTGGGCAGCCAGGACGAGGTCGCCGACCTGGTGCCCCATGCACGCTGCATCTTCGCCTCCAGTACCGAAGGCGCATTCCGCGAGGGAGATTGGCACGTACGCTTTGCCGGCCACGGCTTCAACTGGCTGGGTGACCCACGCAACCCGACGATCCCGGCCTGGTTCGATGACCTGCATCAGGCTGGCATCCCTGCCGAGTGGACGGTGGATATCCTCACCCGTCTGTGGCGCAAGCTGGCACTCAATTGCGCCATCAACCCGCTGACCGTGCTGCACGACTGCCAGAACGGCGGGCTGCTGGGGCACCTGGGCGAAGTGGATGCGCTGTGCGCCGAGCTGGCCCAACTGCTGCGCCGCTGTGGCCAGCCAGAAGCGGCAGACGGGCTGAACGAAGAAGTGCAGCGGGTGATCCTCGCCACTGCGGCCAACTACTCTTCCATGTACCAGGATGTACGCGCATGCCGCCGCACCGAGGTGCACTACCTGCTTGGCCATGCCTGCCGCGCCGCCGGCCGTCATGGCCTGCAGCTGCCAGAGCTGGAACGCCTGCTGCAGCACCTGGTCGATAACCTGCGTGTGCGTGGTTTGCCCTGCGACTGACGCAACCCTTTCAACCGGATACGGATATTGCCTAGCCCATGACCTTGCGCCAACGCCTGGAAAACCTCCCGGTCGGGCAGAAGCTGCTGGCAGCCCTGCTGGTGTTGCTGGTGACCATCCTGTTGGTGGCCAACCTAACCTTCATCAGCGCCGCCTACTGGATCACCCAGGAAAGCATGGCGCCACAGGCGCTGCACACCATCGGCCGGCTGGTGGCCAACCCGCAACTGGCGGAGCGCGCCGGCGATACACCGGACACCGCCAGCGCCCTGCTGAAAGAGCTGGACAGCTACACGCCGCTGCGCGCCGCTGCCGTCTACGGTGGCGATGGCCGCATGTTGGCGCAGCTGCAGCATGGCGAGCCGCTGGCACTGCCCAAGCGTTTTCGCAACATCGACGGCTGGCGCCTGATGGAGTTTCGCAGCACCCAGCTGATCCGCATGCCACGTGACGCCAACCCTCCCGCACACCTGCTGCTGGTGGCCAGCAGTGAACTGCCCACGGCTTTCTATACCGGCACCCTCAGCGCCAGCCTGGGCATCCTGGTGTTCAGCATCCTGCTGTGGATCGTCATCGCCCGACAGATAAAACGCCTGATCACCCAGCCGATCAACCAGCTCGAAGAGCTCAGCCGCCAGGTCACCCGCGAAGAGAGCTATGCCTTGCGCGCGCAGCGCGGTAACGACGACGAGATCGGCAGCCTGGCCGAAGCGTTCAACACCATGCTCTCGCGCATCGAAGCCCGCGAACAGCAACTCAAGCGCACCCGCGACGAGTTTCAGGAGGCCTACGACCAGGCCCAGGGCCTGGCCGAGGAAACCCGCCACACCAACCGCAAGCTGGAACTGGAAGTCCAGGTGCGCAGCAAGATCGAGAAAAAACTCACCGGCTTCCAGAACTACCTCAACAGCATCATCGACTCGATGCCCTCGGCGCTGATCGCCCTGGATGAACAGCTCTACGTGACCCAGTGGAACCACGAAGCCACGGTACTTTCCGGCACGCCTCTGGACGAGGCGCTGAATCAGCCGATCTTCATTGCCTTCGAACCGCTCAAGCCGTTCCTGCCGCAACTGAAGGAAACAGTGGAAAAGCACCGGGTGGCAAAGATCGAGCGGGTCACCTGGCCCAAGGGTGACGACCTGCGCCACTACGCCCTGACCTTCTACCCGCTGACCGGTGGCGGCGGCCGTGGCGTTGTCATCCGTATCGATGACATCACCCAGCGCCTGTCGCTGGAAGAAATGATGGTGCAATCGGAAAAGATGCTTTCGGTCGGCGGCCTGGCCGCCGGCATGGCCCACGAGATCAACAACCCGCTGGGCGCGATCCTGCATAACGTGCAGAACATCCGCCGGCGCCTGTCACCAGAACTGCCGCGCAATCAGGAACAGGCAGAGGAACTGGGCATCGACCTGCCCACGGTCAACCGCTACCTGGAGAGCCGCGAAGTGCCGCAATTGCTCGACGGCATCCAGCAGGCCGGTGCCCGGGCAGCTAAGATCGTCACCCACATGCTCAGCTTCAGCCGCCGCAGCAACCGTCAACTGGCGCCGTGCGACCTGCCGGCGCTGATCGATCAGGCGGTGGAAATTGCCAGCAACGACTTCGACCTGGCCATAGGCTTCGATTTCAAGGGCCAGGCCATCGTGCGTCAGTTCGACCCCGACCTGGGGCCGGTGCCGTGCACCGCCAACGAATTGGAGCAGGTGCTGCTCAACCTGCTGAAAAACGCGGCCCAGGCCATCCACCAGCGGCCGCAGCCGAGCGAGCCCGGGCGCATCACCCTGCGCACCCGCTTGAGCCCGCCATGGGCGGAAATCCAGGTCGAGGACAACGGCGTCGGCATGCCCGAAGGGGTGCGCAAGCGCACCTTCGAGCCGTTCTTCACCACCAAGGAAATCGGCCAGGGTACCGGGCTGGGGCTGTCGGTCTCGTACTTCATCATCACCAACAACCACAAGGGGCAGATGGAAGTGCAGTCCACGCCCGGCCAGGGCACCTGCTTCACCCTGCGCCTGCCCCTTGGCCAGCCGGCAGCGGTGGCGCCGGCCAAAATGGAGAAATGACATGGGCTACCGCCTGTCGAAGATCTACACCCGCACCGGCGACAAAGGCGAAACCGGCCTGGGCGACGGGCGCCGGGTGCCCAAGGATCACCCGCGAATCGAGGCGATTGGCGAGGTGGACAGCCTGAACAGCCAGCTGGGTTTGCTGCTGGCGGGGCTGGCCGAACAAGGGCTGGATGAAGTGAGCGCGGTGTTGGCGCCGTGTCAGCACCGCCTGTTCGACCTGGGCGGTGAGCTGGCGATGCCCAGTTATCAGGCGTTGAACCTGACGGAGGTGGAGCGGCTTGAGGCGGTGATCGATGTGTGGAATGAAGAGCTGGGGCCGTTGAAAAACTTCATCTTGCCCAGTGGCTCGGCGCTGGTGGCGCAGGCGCATGTCTGCCGGAGCTTGGCGCGCAGTGCGGAGCGGCGGTGCCAGCAGCTGAATGCGCTGGAGCCGTTGGCGGGGGTTGGGTTGGCGTATATCAACCGGCTTTCGGATTTGCTGTTTGTGGCCGCGCGGATTATTGGGCGGCGGCAGGGGGTGGCGGAGGTTTTGTGGCAGCCTGCTGAGAAACCAAACGGCTGATATTTCTGGTGCTGCTGCGCAGCCCATCGCCGGCAAGCCAGCTCCCACAGAGCCCGGTCTGTGCTGCCTCTGTGGGGGCTTGCCGGCGATGGGCCGCAAAGCGGCCCCAATTACAGGCGACTCAGATCTCAGGCCAGAACGCCCGGATCCCGGCCACACCCTGTGCCCCCGCTTCCCAGGCCTGCTCGCGCTCACCCGGCCCTACCCCACCCAGCAGGTAGACCGGCTTGTTGAACCCGGCAATCAACCGCTGTGCCTCGTCCCACCCCAGCGGCACCGCCTCAGGGTGTGTCCGGGTTGCCTGCACCGGCGACAAAGTGACGAAGTCCACGCCCATCTGCTCCGCCAACGCCAGCTCTTCGGCACTGTGGCAGGACGCCGCCAGCCAACGCTGCTTGGGGAACGGCCGGCCGTTGGCGGCATACTTGCGCAGTTGTGCAGCCGTCAGGTGCCAACCCGCGGCTGGGAAGTCACCCAGCCACTCCAGCGGCCCCTTGAGCATCAGCTGCGCCTTGCCCGCGCACAGGCCGACCGCGTCCACCGCCACATCGCGATACTTTGGATCGTACATGTCCGGGGCACGCAACTGGATCAGGCGAATGCCACTGGCCACTGCCTTCTGGATGCCCTTGAGCATCTGCGGCACTTCCAGGCCATCGGGGGTGATCAGGTACTGATCCGGCAGGCGCGCGGCTGCAACGATCGGCTTGTTGGCCTCGGGGAATTCGTATTGGGGCAAATCGCGTGGAGCAACCCATTCCAGCGGCTGCCCTTCGGCGCCATGCGGCTCGCCGGCGAATGCCTCGACTTCGCGCACATCCAGCAGCACCTGCTTGTCCGGGTAATCGTGGCTGACCTTGATCAGCGCGCGCGAACGGCTCACCTCGATACCCAGCTCCTCGCGCAGCTCGCGGGCCAGCGCCGCCTCGACGCCCTCACCCTCCTCCACCTTGCCGCCCGGGAATTCCCACAGACCGCCCTGGTGCTGGGTATCGGCGCGCCGTGCGATCAGAATACGGCCGTCAGTACCGCGAATGACAGCAGCTACAACATGAATCCGTTTCACCCTTCACGCTCCGCCAGGCCAGCCTTTTGCCAGGCCTGGAAGGCTGGCCACTGATAAATGGTTTCGATATAAGCCGCTGCCTCTGCAGGCACTTCCACACGGTAGGTGCGCAGGCGCACCGCCACCGGGGCGAAGAAGGCATCAGCCAGGCTCGGCCTGCCGAACAGGAACGGGCCGCTGTCCTTGGCCGCAAGGCGACATTCCGACCACAGTGCAACGATACGGTCGATATCGATTTGAACCTCCAGCGGCACACCGTCCAGCGCCTGGTCGCGGGACAGGTCGAACGGCATCGCGCCGCGCAGGGCGAAGAAGCCGCTGTGCATCTGCGCGCAGGCCGAACGGGCCTGGGCCCGGGCCGCCACGTCGGCAGGCCACAGCTGCGCGTCGGGGTGGCGTTCGTTGAGGTATTCGGCAATGGCCAGCGAGTCGGCGATCACACCGTGCTCGGTCTTGAGCAGCGGTACCTTGCCGGTAGCCGAAAAGGCGAGGATGCGCTGACGGGTGTCAGGCTGGTTCAGCTTGATCAGTGTTTCTTCGTAAGGCACGCCAGCCAGCTCGAGGGCCAGGGCGCCACGCAGCGACCAGGAGGAATACAGCTTGTCGCCGATGATCAGGTGATAGCTCATGGTTCGGCTCCATCGTTTGGGAATTCTGGGGCTGCTCTGCAGCCCTTTCGCGACACAAGGCCGCTCCCACATGGGGCGGTGTACGCAGGTTCTTGTGGGAGCGGCCTTGTGTAGCGATGGGCCGCAAAGCGGCCCCAATTACATCAGGTACGGTACTCGGCGTTGATCTTCACGTACTCGTGGGACAGGTCGGTGGTCCAGATGGTTTCGCTGCACTGGCCACGGCCCAGCTCGATACGGATGGTGATCTCTTCCTGGGCCATAACCTTGGCGCCCTGGTCTTCGGTGTAGCTCGGGCTACGGCCGCCTTTGCTGGCAATGCACACGCTGTCCAGGTACACATCGATCAGGCTCACGTCCAGCTCCGGTACGCCGGCACGGCCGACGGCGGCGAGGATACGGCCCCAGTTGGGGTCGGAAGCGAACAGCGCAGTCTTGATCAGCGGCGAGTGGGCCACGGCGTAGCCGACGTCCAGGCATTCCTGGTGGTTGCCACCGCCGTTGACCTGCACGGTAACGAACTTGGTGGCGCCTTCGCCGTCACGGACGATGGCCTGGGCCACTTCCATGCACACTTCGAACACTGCCTTTTTCAGCGCTTCGAACAGTGCGCCGCTGGCTTCGGTGACTTCCGGCAGGTTGGCCTTGCCAGTGGCAATCAGCATGCAGCAGTCGTTGGTCGAGGTGTCGCCATCGATGGTGATGCGGTTGAACGACTTGTTGGCGCCGTCCAGCATCAGGTCCTTGAGCACCGCCGGGGCAACCTTGGCGTCGGTGGCGATGTAGCCGAGCATGGTGGCCATGTTCGGGCGGATCATGCCTGCACCCTTGCTGATGCCGGTGACGGTAACCGTCACGCCATCGTGCTGGAACTGGCGGCTGGCCCCCTTGGGCAGGGTGTCGGTGGTCATGATGCCGCTGGCAGCTTCAGCCCAGTGGTTTTCCGACAGGTTGTCGAGGGCGGCCTGCAGTGCGCCTTCGATCTTCTCGACCGGCAGCGGCTCGCCGATCACGCCGGTGGAGAATGGCAGTACCGACTCGGCCGGTACGCCGGCCAGTTCGGCCAGCTTGGCGCAGGTGCGCTCGGCGGCGGCCAGGCCTGGCGCGCCGGTGCCGGCGTTGGCGTTACCAGTGTTGGTCAGCAGATAGCGCACGGTGCCCTGCACACGCTGCTTGGACAGGATCACCGGCGCTGCGCAGAAGGCGTTGAGGGTGAACACGCCAGCCACGCTGGAGCCTTCGGCGCAGCGCATGACCACCACATCCTTGCGCCCAGGGCGCTTGATGCCGGCAGAAGCGATGCCGAGTTCAAAACCCGGAACCGGGTGCAGGGTGGGCAAAGGACCAAGACCAACAGCCATTAGAGCGCTCCTAGAAAATACGGTGAACAGGTGATGGAAGAGCGGGGCCGCTTCGCGCCCCATTCGCGGCACAAGGCCGCTCCTACAAGGACATCGCAACCATTGGGGCGGGCGCGGTCCCTGTAGGAGCGGCCTTGTGCCGCGAATGGGCCGCAAAGCGGCCCCGGATGTTTCAGGTTACAACAGCCTGGTCAGATCACTCGATCTGCCCGTGGCAATGCTTGAACTTCTTGCCCGAACCACACCAGCACGGCTCGTTGCGGCCCAGCTTCTGCTCGTTGCGCACCGGTGCCGAGGCAACGGCCACTTCGGCGCCCTCCTCGTTCAGCTGCTCGCTTTCCAGGCCCGGAGCAGCGGCATGCTGGAACTGCATGCGGCTGGCCAGTTCCTCGGCCTCGCGGCGCAGGCGGGCTTCCTCTTCGACCGGGTCTTCGCGGCGTACCTGAACGTGCGACAGCACGCGGATGGTGTCGCGCTTGATCGACTCGAGCAGCTCCTGGAACAGGCTGAAGGATTCGCGCTTGTACTCCTGCTTCGGGTTCTTCTGCGCATAACCACGCAGGTGGATACCGTGACGCAGGTGGTCCATGGTCGACAGGTGGTCTTTCCACAGGTCATCCAGCACACGCAGCAGGATCTGCTTCTCGAAGGTACGCAGGGCTTCGATACCGGCCTGGTCTTCCTTCTCGGTGTACGCGGTGGTGATTTCGTTCAGCAGCTTCTCGCGCAGGGTCTCTTCGTAGAGGTGATCGTCCTCGTCGAGCCACTGCTGGATCGGCAGCTTCATGGCGAAATCGCTGGCCAGCGCAGCCTCCAGGCCGGCCACGTCCCACTGTTCGGGCAGCGACTGCGGCGGAATGTGCTGGCTGATGGTAGCGTCCAGTACTTCCTTGCGGAATTCGACGATGGTGTCGCCGATGTTCTCGGCGGCCAGCAGGCTGTTGCGCATGTGGTAGATCACCTTGCGCTGCTCGTTGGCCACGTCGTCGTATTCCAGCAACTGCTTGCGGATGTCGAAGTTGCGGCCTTCGACCTTGCGCTGGGCCTTCTCGATGGCGTTGGTGACCATGCGGTGCTCGATGGCCTCGCCGGACTGCATGCCCAGCGCCTTCATGAAGTTCTTCACCCGGTCAGAGGCGAAGATACGCATCAGGCTGTCTTCCAGCGACAGGTAGAAGCGGCTGGAGCCCGGGTCGCCCTGACGGCCGGAACGGCCACGCAGCTGGTTGTCGATACGGCGCGATTCGTGGCGCTCGGAAGCGATCACGTGCAGGCCACCCGACTCGATCACCTGCTGGTGACGCTTCTGCCAGTCGGCCTTGATCTGGGCGATCTGCTCGGCGGTCGGGTTTTCCAGGGCTGCCACTTCGGCTTCCCAGTTACCGCCCAGCAGGATGTCGGTACCACGGCCGGCCATGTTGGTGGCGATGGTCAGGGCACCTGGCGCACCGGCTTGCGCGATGATCTCGGCTTCCTTCTCGTGGTACTTGGCGTTGAGCACCTTGTGGTCGATACCTTCCTTCTTCAGGAGGTTGGACATGTGCTCGGAGGTTTCGATGGTCGCAGTACCCACCAGCACCGGGCGACCCTGCTTCATGCTTTCCTTGATGTCGGCGATGATCGCGGCGTATTTCTCGGCGGCGGTCAGGTACACCAGGTCGTTGAAGTCTTTACGTGCCAACGGTTTGTTCGGCGGAATGACCATCACGTTGAGACCATAGATCGACTGGAACTCGAACGCTTCGGTGTCAGCGGTACCGGTCATGCCGGACAGCTTGGTGTACAGGCGGAAGTAGTTCTGGAAGGTAGTCGAAGCCAGGGTCTGGCTCTCGGCCTGGATGTTCAGGTTCTCTTTTGCTTCGATGGCCTGGTGCAGGCCTTCGGACAGACGGCGGCCCGGCATGGTACGGCCGGTGTGCTCGTCGATCAGCAGGACCTGGCCGTCCTGGACGATGTATTCGATGTTGCGGTGGAACAGCTTGTGCGCGCGCAGGCCAGCATAGACGTGGGTCAGCAGGCTCAGGTTATGCGCCGAATACAGGCTCTCGCCCTCGGCCAGCAGGCCGGACTGGGTGAGCATCTCTTCGATGAACTGGTGACCGGCTTCGTTCAGCTCGACCTGACGGCTCTTTTCGTCAATGGTGAAGTGGCCTTCCTGGGTGACCTGGCCTTCCACTTCCTCGATGTGCTGGGTAAGGCGCGGGATCAGACGGTTGATCTCGATGTACAGCTTGGAGCTGTCCTCGGCCTGGCCGGAAATGATCAGCGGGGTACGCGCTTCGTCGATGAGGATGG
This sequence comes from Pseudomonas sp. ABFPK, assembly GCF_001586765.1. NCBI lineage: Bacteria > Pseudomonadati > Pseudomonadota > Gammaproteobacteria > Pseudomonadales > Pseudomonadaceae > Pseudomonas > Pseudomonas sp. ABFPK. Next base: position 51,074 of record NZ_LQXW01000067.1, read on the forward strand.
AGTCGACTTCGTCGATCACGGCGAAGTTCAGTTCACGCTGGAACTTCTCTTCCTGGCTGAACGCCATGTTGTCGCGCAGGTAGTCGAAACCGAATTCGTTGTTGGTACCGTAGGTGATGTCGGACGCGTAGGCAGCACGCTTTTCTTCCGGCGGCTGGAAGGCCGAGACGATGCCGACCGACAGGCCGAGGAACTCGTACAGCGGGCGCATCCAGTTGGCGTCGCGGCGGGCCAGGTAGTCGTTGACGGTGACCACGTGCACGCCCTTGCCGGACAATGCGTTGAGATACACGGCCAGGGTACCGACCAAGGTCTTGCCTTCACCGGTACGCATTTCTGCGATCATGCCCTCGTGCAGGGTCATGCCACCGATCAGCTGCACGTCGAAGTGGCGCATGCCCATCACGCGCTTGCCGGCCTCACGGGCCACGGCGAAGGCTTCAGGCAGCAACTGGTCCAGTGTCTCGCCTTTGGCCAGGCGCTCCTTGAACTCTGCGGTCTTGCCCCGCAGTTGCTCGTCGGAGAGGGCCACCATCTTCTCTTCGAGAGCATTGACGATGTTCACCGTCTTGAGCATGCGTTTGACTTCACGCTCGTTCTTGCTTCCAAAAAGTTTCTTTAACAAAGGCGCAAACATATCGGCAGGATCTTCCACACGTAGGGATGGAGGGCGGCCCCATGAGTCGCCCGTGCAGCCCTGAGGCCGCATGCGAACGAGCATTCTACCCGGAAACGATGGTGAGGAAAGTGGTGGATTTCCACGATGCTTGGACAGCGTTTTGGCGGGGGCTTGTTTTAGATAGGGGCATTTTCCCTGAGTTCAAGGTTCGGGAAGATGAAACGTATCGAGAATGAGTCTTGTCTTTTGTTATCTGCGCCGGCCTCTTCGCGGGTAAACCCGCTCCCACAGGATTACCTACACATCAAAGGCAGTGCCGTACGTGTAGGAGCGGGTTCACCCGCGAAGAAGCCAGTGCAGGCTATAGAGATGTTAGACTGCGGACCATGTAACCTCATGCGTACCCCCATGGCCTACAAACCCTCCCCCGCCCAGCCGCCCTCGGCCCTGCTCCGCCAGGTCCGCCCGCTGCGCCTGCTGCTGAACCAGGCCGAACGCCTGGAGCACCTGCAGCGCCTGCTGGAAAGCCAGCTGCAACCGGCCGCCCGCGAGCATTGCCATGTGGCGTCGTGGCGCGATGGCACATTGTTGCTGGTGGTGACAGACGGCCATTGGGCAACCCGCCTGCGCTATCAGCAGAAACGCTTGATGTCTGCATTACAGGCCATGGAGGCATTCGCCAACCTCAGGCGCATCCTGTACAAGGTCCAGCCACCGCTGGTGCCAGCCAAGCGTGGTGGCAATGCCGCAGAACTGTCCAATAACGCAGCCGAGAGCCTGCGCGATACCGCCGAGGGCATCACTGACCCCAAGCTGCGTGCAGCACTGGAACGATTGGCCGCCCACGCCCGTGACAAGCCATAAAAAAGGCCACCCGAAGGTGGCCTTAATGAACTAGAGAGTGTTCGAACTTACACGGCCGCAACAGGGCGCATGTACGAGATCGGTGCCGTGCTGGCATCTTCGAAGGTGACCACTTCCCAGGCATCGGTTTCGGCAATCAGCTTGCGCAACAGCTGGTTGTTCAGCGCGTGGCCGGACTTGTAGCCCTTGAACTCGCCAATCAGGCTGTTGCCCAGCAGGTAGAGGTCGCCGATAGCGTCGAGGATCTTGTGCTTGACGAATTCGTCTTCGTAACGAAGGCCGTCTTCGTTGAGCACGCCGTCCTCATCGACCACGATGGCGTTCTCGACACTGCCACCCAGCGCAAGGTTGTGCTTGCGCAGGTACTCGATGTCACGCATGAAACCGAAGGTACGCGCGCGGCTGACTTCCTTCACGAACGAGGTGCTGGAAAAGTCGACGCTCGCGCTCTGGGTCCGGTTGCGAAGCACCGGATGATCGAAGTCGATCTCGAAGCTCACCTTGAAACCGTCGAAAGGCAGGAAAGTGGCGCGCTTGTCGCCCTCTTCCACAGTTACCTCACGCAGGATGCGGATGAACTTCTTGGCTGCGTCCTGTTCTTCCAGGCCGGCAGACTGAATCAGGAATACAAAGGGTCCGGCGCTGCCATCCATGATCGGCACTTCCGAGGCGGAGAGCTCGACGTAGGCGTTATCGATGCCCAGGCCCGCCATGGCGGAGAGCAGGTGCTCGACCGTATCGACCTTGACGTCACCGTTGACCAGCGTCGTCGACATGGTTGTCTCGCCGACGTTGGCCGCGCGCGCCGGGATTTCGACCACAGGGTCGAGGTCGGCGCGGCGGAAGACGATGCCGGTGTCAACAGGTGCAGGCTTGAGGGTCAGGTAAACCTTCTCCCCGGAGTGCAGACCGACACCTGTGGCACGGATGGTATTCTTCAGGGTGCGTTGTTTAATCATGGCATTGGCCGCTTCAGCGCAAATTGCGAACAGGTATCAACAAAGGCTGGGGATGATAACAGACCCAACCTTTGATGAATACCAATCACCTTTATACCCCTGATAAATTCCATTAATCAGCCTGACGACGCAGGAATGCCGGGATATCAAGGTAGTCCAGGTCATCCTGAGGGTTCAGTTTAGCGGCTGCAGCGGCACCTGCATGAGCCTGGTTGCGCATTACGGTCGGGCGCTCCAGGTCACGGTAGTTGACCGCAGGCTGCTCCTGGCGAACCGGCGCCGGGTTGGAGGCCTCGTACACCTGCTGGGCAGTCTGCAGGGTGTTGTCGACCACCTTCACAGGCTTCTCGATGCGCGCGCCCAAGCCAGTAGCCACCACGGTCACGTGCAGCTCGTCACGCATGTCCGGGTCGATCACGGTGCCGACCTTGACCATGGCGTGGTCGGAGGCGAAGGCTTCGATGATGCTACCCACGTCGGAGTACTCGCCCAGCGACAGGTCAGGGCCTGCGGTGATGTTCACCAGGATGCCGCGGGCGCCCTGCAGGTTGACGTCTTCCAGCAGCGGGTTGCGGATCGCTGCCTCCGTGGCTTCACGCGCACGGTTCGGGCCGCTGGCACAGCCAGTACCCATCATGGCCATGCCCATTTCACCCATCACGGTACGCACGTCGGCGAAGTCGACGTTGATCATGCCCGGGCGCTTGATGATATCGGAGATACCGCGCACGGCACCGGCCAGTACGTCGTCGGCCTTGGCGAAGGCGGACAACAGGCTGGCATCCTTGCCCAGGATGGTCAGCAGCTTCTCGTTGGGGATGGTGATCAACGAGTCGACGCTTTCGGCCAGCATGCGGATGCCTTCATCGGCGATCTGCATGCGCTTGCGGCCTTCGAACGGGAACGGACGGGTCACCACGGCAACGGTGAGAATGCCCATTTCCTTGGCCACTTCGGCGATGATCGGCGCTGCACCGGTACCGGTACCGCCGCCCATGCCAGTGGTGATGAACACCATGTTGGTGCCCTGCAGCACTTCAGCGATGCGCTCACGGTCTTCCAGCGCGGCCTGACGGCCGACTTCCGGATTGGCACCAGCACCCAGGCCCTTGGTCACGCCAGTGCCCAATTGCAGGATGGTGCGCGCGCCGATGTTCTTCAGCGCCTGGGCATCGGTGTTGGCGCAGATGAATTCCACGCCTTCGATGCTGCTCTTGACCATGTGGTTGACGGCGTTGCCGCCACCACCGCCAACACCGATCACTTTGATGACCGGGCTTTGCGGGACGTTGTCTACGAGCTCGAACATTTTCCCTCTCCTTACAGTTCTCTAGTTGTCGCGCCTACCACTACTGCTTTGAAACTTAGAAATTGCCCTGGACCCAGCGCTTGAAGCGTTCAAGCACTGGAGCCTTCGGTTCATCGCCATAGCTGTTGTTGCTGCTGTTACCGGTCAGGGGCAGGTCTTCGGTCTGCTTCTGCAGGCCGTAGGTGAGCAAGCCCACGCCGGTGGAATAGATCGGGTTGCGAACCACGTCGCTGAGCCCCCGAACGCTGTGCGGTACGCCCAGGCGTACCGGCATGTGGAAGATCTCCTCGGCCAGTTCCACGGCGCCTTCCATCTTCGCGGTGCCGCCGGTGAGAACGATGCCGGCCGGCACCAGGTCCTCATAGCCACTGCGGCGCAGTTCGGCCTGGATCAGGGTGAAGAGCTCGTCGTAACGTGGCTCCACCACCTCGGCCAGGGCCTGGCGCGACAGCTCGCGCGGTGGGCGATCGCCCACGCTCGGCACCTTGATGGTCTCGCCGGCGCCAGCCAGTTTGGCCAGGGCGCAGGCGTAGCGGATCTTGATTTCTTCGGCGTACTGGGTCGGAGTACGCAGCGCCATGGCGATGTCGTTGGTCACCTGGTCGCCGGCAATCGGGATCACCGCAGTGTGACGGATCGCGCCCTCGGTGAAGATGGCGATGTCGGTAGTGCCACCGCCGATGTCCACCAGGCACACGCCCAGCTCTTTTTCATCGTCGGTCAGCACCGAGTAGGCCGAGGCCAACTGCTCGAGGATGATGTCGTCGATTTCCAGGCCGCAACGGCGTACGCACTTCTCGATATTCTGCGCCGCGTTGACCGCGCAGGTGACCACGTGGACCTTGGCTTCCAGACGTACGCCAGACATGCCCAGCGGCTCGCGCACGCCTTCCTGGTTGTCGATCACGTAGTCCTGCGGCAGGGTGTGCAGCACGCGCTGGTCGGCCGGGATGGCAACGGCCTGGGCGGCGTCGAGTACGCGCTCCAGGTCGGCCAGGCTCACCTCGCGGTCGCGGATGGCGACGATGCCGTGGGAGTTCAGGCTGCGGATGTGGTTGCCGGCCACACCGACGAAGGCCGAGTGGATGCGGCAGCCGGCCATCAGCTGCGCTTCTTCCACGGCGCGCTGGATCGACTGCACGGTGGACTCGATGTTAACCACCACGCCTTTTTTCAGGCCGCGGGACGGATGAGTACCGATCCCGACGATTTCCAGGGTGCCGTCCTCGCCCACTTCCCCCACCAGCGCCACCACCTTGGAGGTGCCGATGTCCAGCCCGACGATCATTTTGCCGCTATGCGCGTTTGCCATGGTCCTGCCTCTCTCTAATTCTTCGCAACGGCGGGTTGGGCCGTCGTCGGTGCAATCGGTTCCCGCCAACCAACGGCAAGTCCGTTGGAGTAACGCAGATCAATGCGGGCGATAGTGGTGATCTGGTCTTTGAGTGTCTTGTCGTAAATGGCAATGAAACGGCGCATCTTCTCCACCAGATGGTCGCGCCCCAACAGCAGCTCGATGCCCGGCCCGGCGCTGCTCGCGCCCGTGGTCAGGAACCAGCTGCCTCGCTCGCGCAGCTCCAGGCGAGCGATGGAAAAGCCCAGGGGGCGCAGCATCTGGCTCAATACCTGATACTGCTGCATGACTTGTTGCTGAGCACGCTGCGGCCCGGCCAGCTGCGGCAGGTGCTCGTAGTTGGCCAGTTCGCGCGGGGTGAAAGCCTGGCCCTGGTTGTTGAGCAAGGCTTCGTCACCCCAGCGCGCCACCGGCAACTGTTCTTCCAGGCGGATCACCACCTCGTCTGGCCACACCCGGCGCACTTCTGCATGGGCGATCCACGGCATCTGCTCGAGTTCTGCGCGCATCGCCGGCAGGTCGACGCTGAAGAAGCTCGCTGCCACGTAGGGCGCGATACGCTGCTGCACCGACTGCTGGCTGATGTAGCTGAGGTCGCCCTGCACGTCGATCTTGGTGATCGGCCGGTCGGCATATGGCATCAGGCGAATGGCGCCCTCGTAGGCGCCAAACCCGGCCGCCACCAACAGCACCGGCCACAACAGGCGCTTGAGGCCCCCCAGGCTTGGCCGCGGCAGGCGCGCCGATACGGGCTCGTCGGCCACCAGCCTGCTGGCACCACGCGGCACCGGCTTGCTACGGCCGGTAACGGGTTGCTGCTGACGTATCATCGCGCCTTGCATGGTTTTAACCTCGCGTCGCCACGCTCTCGGCCAGGATCGCCAGCACCAGTTGCTGGAAGTCCAGGCCGGCCGCGCGGGCCGCCATGGGCACCAGGCTATGGTCGGTCATGCCGGGTGCGGTGTTGACTTCGAGCAGCCAGAACCGGCCCTGCTCGTCCTGCATCACGTCCAGCCGCCCCCAGCCTTCGATGCCGATGGCATCGCAGGCACGCGCGGTCAGGTCGATCAGTTCCTGTTCCTTGACGCTGTCCAGGCCGCAGGGAATGCGATACTGGGTATCGTTGGCGATGTACTTGGCGTCGTAGTCGTAGAACACGTGCGGTGTACCCAGGGCGATCGGCGGCAGCACCTGGCCGCGCAATACCGCGACGGTGAACTCCGGCCCGTGGATCCACTGCTCCACCAGTACCTGGGAATCGTAACGGGCGGCATCCTGCCAGGCGGCGACCAGTTCCTGGGCGCTGTTCACCTTGGCCATGCCGATGCTGGAACCTTCATGGGCGGGTTTGACGATAAGCGGGAAGCCCAGTTCCGTACTGGCCTGCAAACAATCGCTTTCGCTCGCCAGCACCGCGTGGCGCGGGGTCGGAATGCCCAGGCTCTGCCACACCTGCTTGGTGCGCAGCTTGTCCATGGCCAGTGCCGAGGCAAGGATGCCACTGCCGGTATAGGGAATGCCCAGGCACTCGAGCAGGCCTTGCATGCTGCCGTCTTCACCGCCACGGCCGTGGAGGATGATGAAGGCGCGGTCGATCTTCTCGCTTTGCAGGCGGTCCAGCAGGTCGTCACCCACGTCGATGGCGACCACGTCGACACCGGCGGTGGTCAGCGCGTCGATCACTGCGGCGCCGGACTTGAGCGACACTTCGCGCTCGGCGCTCTTGCCGCCGTACAGCACCGCGACGCGGCCGAACGCCTTGACGTCCAGGGTCGAGTGCAGTTTGTCGTAGGCGCTGGTCATTTCGACTTCTCCTGCTTGGCGCCAGCGAACAGCGGGCTTTTCATCAATTGAGGGGCCAGGCCGCCGACATCACCGGCACCTTGGCAGATCAGGATGTCGCCAGCGCGCAGCAGTGGCTTGACCAGTGGCGCAAGGTCGACACCACGTTCGATGTAGATCGGGTCCAGCTTGCCGCGCTGGCGGATGCTGTGGCACAGCTGGCGGCTGTCGGCGCCGGGGATCGGCTCTTCGCCAGCCGGGTAGACTTCCATCAGCAGCAGCACGTTGGCATCGCCCAGCACCTGGACGAAATCGTCGTACAGGTCGCGGGTACGGCTGTAGCGGTGCGGCTGGTAGACGATCACCAGGCGGCGGCTTGGCCAACCGCCGCGCACGGCCTGGATCACCGCAGCCACTTCGGTCGGGTGGTGGCCGTAGTCGTCGACCAGCATCACGCTGCCGCCTTCGACCGGCAGTTCGCCGTACACCTGGAAGCGGCGGCCGACGCCCTGGAACCCGGACAGGCCCTGGACGATGGCTTCGTCAGTGATGCCTTCGTCGGTGGCGATGGCGATGGTGGCCAAGGCGTTGAGCACGTTGTGGTTACCGGGCATGTTCACCGACACCTCCAGCGGCTCGCGATCACGACGCAGCACGGTGAAGTGGGTCTGCATGCCCATCTGGCGAACGTTGATGGCGCGGACGTCAGCCTCGTCGCTGAAGCCATAGGTCACGGTCGGGCGCTTGACCTGTGGCAGGATCTCGCGCACCACCGGGTCGTCCAGGCACATAACGGCCAGGCCGTAGAACGGCAGGTTGTGCAGGAATTCGACAAAGGTTTTCTTCAACTTGTTGAAGTCACCTTCGTAGGTCGCCATGTGGTCGGCGTCGATGTTGGTGACCACGGCCACCATCGGCTGCAGGTGCAGGAAGCTGGCATCGCTCTCGTCTGCTTCGGCAATCAGGTAGCGGCTGGTACCCAGCTGGGCATTGGTGCCGGCAGCGGTCAGGCGGCCACCGATGACGAAGGTCGGGTCCAGGCCACCGGCGGCGAACACCGAGGCCAGCAGGCTGGTGGTGGTGGTCTTGCCATGAGTGCCGGCAACGGCCACGCCATGCCGATAGCGCATCAGCTCGGCGAGCATCTCGGCACGCGGCACCACCGGAATGCGCCGCTCGAGGGCGGTGGCGACTTCCGGGTTGGCTGGGTTGATAGCGCTGGAAACCACCAGCACATCGGCAGTGGCGGCGTTCTCGGCGCGGTGGCCGACGAAAATCTCGGCACCGAACGACTCCAGACGCTCGGTGACCGGCGAAGCCTTCAGGTCGGAACCGGACACTTCATAGCCCAGGTTCAGCAACACTTCGGCAATGCCGCACATGCCCACGCCGCCGATACCGACGAAGTGGATACGGCGGATACGGCCCATCTTTGGCTGGGGCATGGCTTTCTGGCTTTCAACCATGGGCCACCTCCAGGCAGATATCGACCACGGTGCTGGTTGCGGCAGGTTTGGCCAGGCGCCGTGCGGTGCCTGCCATGACGTTGAGTTTCTCGGGTTGCATCAGCACCTCGTTCAGGCGTTCAGCGAGCTGCGCTGCGCCAGTTGTCGCTTGTGGCATCAGGAAGGCAGCGCCTTCCCGGGCCAGATATTGGGCGTTGTGGGTCTGGTGGTCGTCGATCGCATGGGGCAATGGCACCAGCATCGAAGGCAGGCCCGCTGCCGCCAGCTCACTGACGGTCAAGGCGCCGGCCCGGCACACCACAATGTCGGCCCAGCCATAGGCTTGGGCCATGTCCTTGATGAAGGGCTCTACCTGAGCCTCGACGCCCGCCTCGCGATAACGCTCGGCGGTGGCTGGCGCGTGTTGCTTGCCGGCCTGGTGGAATACCTCTGGCCGCAGCGCGGGGGGCACTTCGGACAGGGCCTTAGGCAACAATTTGTTCAATGGTTCCGCCCCCAGGCTGCCGCCCATCACCAGCAGGCGCGCACGGCGCTCGGCCAGCGGCGCGCGCAGGGCGTCCATGAACAGCTCCGGGCGCACCGGGTTGCCGGTGGTGCGCAGTTTGTCGCTGGCGGCGAAGGTGGCCGGGAAGGCTTCGCAAACACGCGCAGCCAGCGGCAGCAGCAGGCGGTTGGTAGTACCGGCGCGAGCGTTCTGCTCGTGGATCACCAGCGGTACGCCGCACAGGCGTGCGGCCACGCCGCCTGGGCCGGTCACATAGCCACCGAAGCCGACCACGCATACCGGCTTGAGCTCTTGCACGATACGCCGCGCCTGCAGCACGGCCTTGACCAGGGTGAACGGCGCCTTGAGCAACGACAGCTTGCCCTTGCCGCGAAGGCCGCTGACCTGGATCAGATGCAACGGCAGGCCGGCCTGGGGCACCAGTTCGTTCTCGATGCCACGCGGGGTGCCCAGCCAGTGCACGCTGTAACCGCGCGCCTGGAATTCACGGGCGCAGGCCAGGGCCGGGAACACGTGGCCCCCGGTGCCGCCCGCCATGATCAGTACGTTCCTGCCGTCAGCGGCCATGATTGGTCTCCTCGGCAAAATCGCTTTCGCTGAATTCGTGCTCCTCACTGCCCAGGTGCGTACGGCTTTCCCACTCGATACGCAGCAACAGACCCACGCAGGCACAGCAGATCACCAGCGAGCTGCCCCCGTAGCTGAGGAACGGCAGGGTCAGGCCCTTGGTCGGCAGCAGGCCGACGTTCACACCGATGTTGATCAGGAACTGGCCGATCCACAGGAAGGCCAGGCCGAACGCAACATAAGCGGCAAAGAACTGTTTGGCTTTTTCAGCCCACAGGCCGATATACAAGGCACGCACAGTCACGAATACGAATAGCGCGATAGTCAGCAGCGAGCCGACCACGCCAAGTTCTTCGGCCAGTACCGAGAACACGAAGTCGGTGTGCGCTTCAGGCAGGTAGAACTGCTTCTGCACGCTGTTGCCCAGACCAACGCCGAACCACTCGCCACGGCCGAAGGCAATCAGCGCCTGGGTCAGCTGGTAGCCCGAGCCGAACTGGTCGGACCACGGGTCGGTAAAGGTAATCAGGCGAGCCATACGGTAAGGCTGCGCCTGTACCAGGACGAACACCGCAACCACCGCCAATACCACCATCAGGCTGAAGCGGAACAGCCCCACCCCGCCGAGGAACAGCATGGCCGCCGCCGCGCCCATCATCACCACGGTGGCACCGAAGTCCGGCTCCATCAGCAGCAGGGCAGCCATGGGCAGCAGCACGATGAATGGCTTGAAGAAGCCCATCCAGGTTTCGCGTACCTCGGTCTGCCGGCGCACCAGGTAGCCGGCCAGGTAGATGACCACGAACACCTTGGCTATTTCCGAAGGCTGCACGTTGAAGAAGCTGAAGCCGATCCAGCGCATGGAACCGTTCACTTCGCGGCCGATACCCGGCACCAGCACCAGCACCAGCAGGCCGAAGGCCCCCAGCAGCATCAGGAAGCCCATACGCTGCCAGGTGGCGATCGGCACCATCATGGTGGCGCCACAGGCGACCAGCCCAAGGAACACGTACACCAAGTGGCGGAACATGTGGTAAAGCGGGTTGCCAGACTGCACCGCAGCCACTTCCGAGGACGCCGAGGTGATCATCACCAGGCCCAGGCCCAGCAAAGCCAGGCAGCCGGCGAGCATCGCAAAGTCCAGGTCGATGCCACGGCCGCTGATCAGCGGCGACGGATAGGGCTTGAGGATGCCAAAGATCATGCAAGGCCTCCCGCTGCCTGGGCGAACAGGCGCCCGCGTTCTTCGAAGTTCTTGAACATGTCGAGGCTGGCGCACGCCGGCGACAGCAGCACGGCATCACCCGCCTGGGCCAGTTCGGCGCATTGCTGCACGGCGTCGTCAAGGGTCTTGACGCGGACCAGTTGCACGCCATCACCCAGGGCTTCGGCCAGGCGCTCGGCATCACGGCCAAGCAGCACCACGGCGCGGCAGAAGCGCTTGACCGGCTCGCGCAACGCGGCGAAGTCGGCGCCCTTGCCGTCGCCACCGGCGATCAGCACCAGTTTGCCTTCGATGTCGGAACCCAGGCCTTCGATCGCGGCCAGGGCAGCACCGACGTTGGTGGCCTTGGAATCGTCGTACCAGTTCACGCCGTTGCGCTCGCGCACCCACTGGCAACGGTGGGCCAGGCCGCCGAACTCGCGCAGTGCCTCGAGCATTGGTTCGAACGGCAGGCCGGCAGCGTGCCCCAGAGCCAGAGCCGCCAGGGCGTTGCTCTGATTGTGGGCGCCACGAATCTTCAGCTCACGTGCCGGCATCAGCGCCTGGAACTCGAACGCCAGGTATTTTTCGCCGTCCACTTCACGCAGGCCGAAGGCCTTGAAATCCGGTTGGTTGAGACCGAAGGTCCAGCATGGGCGGCCTTCCACCGGCAGCGGCCGGGACAGGGCATCCTGGCGGTTGACCACGACCTGGCGGGCACCACGGAAGATCCGGTGCTTGGCCAGGTGGTAGGCCGGCAGGCCGCTGTAGCGGTCCATGTGGTCTTCGCTGATGTTCAGCACGGTGGCCACTTCGGCGTTGAGCTGGTCGGTGGTTTCCAGCTGGAAGCTGGACAGTTCCAGCACGTACAGCTCGACGTCATCGGCCAGCAGGTCCAGCGCCGGGGTACCGAGGTTGCCGCCCACCGCCACGCGCTTGCCTGCCTTGGCGGCCATTTCGCCCACCAGGGTGGTGACGGTGCTCTTGGCGTTGGAGCCGCTGATGGCAATGATCGGGGCCTTGGCGTGGCGGGCGAACAGTTCGATGTCACCGGACAACTTCACCCCACGCGCGGCCGCCTGCTGCAGGGCCGGGGTGGCCAGGGCCAGGCCGGGGCTGACATACAGCTCGTTGGCGCGGCACAGGAAGTCCACGTCCAGTTCACCACAGCGCACTTCCACCTGCGGGTAATCACGGCGCAGGGTGTCCAGTTCCGGCGGTTGCTCGCGGGTGTCGGCGACCGCAAAGGCAATGCCCCGGCTCGCCAGGAAGCGAACCAGGGACATGCCGCTCTTGCCGAGGCCGACAACGATGCGGAATTGGTCGGAAGCGATCAAGGACACGCTCATCTACCTCAGTTTCAGGGTTGCAAGGCCGATCAGCACCAGGATCACGGTGATGATCCAGAAGCGGACGATCACCCGTGGCTCTGGCCAGCCCTTGAGTTCAAAGTGGTGGTGGATCGGCGCCATGCGGAACACGCGCTTGCCGGTCAGCTTGAAGGAGGCAACCTGGATCACCACCGACAGGGTTTCCATGACGAACACGCCGCCCATGATGAACAGCACGATTTCCTGGCGGACGATCACGGCGATGGTGCCCAGCGCGGCGCCCAGCGCCAGCGCGCCGACGTCACCCATGAATACCTGCGCCGGGTAGGTGTTGAACCACAGGAAGCCCAGGCCGGCACCGATCAGCGCGCCGCAGAACACGATCAGCTCGCCCGAGCCCGGCACATAGGGGATCAGCAGGTATTCGGCGAACTTAACGTTGCCCGACAGGTAACAGAAGATGCCCAGGGCGCCGCCGACCATCACCGTCGGCATGATCGCCAGGCCGTCGAGGCCGTCAGTGAGGTTGACCGCGTTGCTCGAACCGACAATGACGAAGTAGGTCAGCACGACGAAGCCGATGCCCAGCGGAATGGTGACATCCTTGATGAACGGCAGGATCAGCGTGGTTTCGACGCTGGTCGGCGCGGTCTTGTACAGGAAGATGGCTGCAGCCAGGCCGAACACCGACTGCCAGAAGTACTTCCAGCGGCTCGGCAGGCCACGCGAGTTCTTTTCGATCACCTTGCGGTAGTCATCGACCCAGCCGATGGCACCGAATGCCAGGGTAACGATCAGCACCACCCACACATAGCGGTTGGTCAGGTCGGCCCACAGCAGCGTGCTGACGGCGATGGCGGACAGGATCAACGCCCCACCCATGGTCGGGGTGCCGGACTTGGACAGGTGCGATTGCGGGCCGTCGTTACGCACGGCCTGGCCGATCTGGCGGATTTGCAGGGTACGGATCATCCACGGCCCCAGCCACAGCGCCAGGGACAACGCGGTCAGCACACCCAGAATCCCGCGCAGGGACAGGTACTGGAAGACCGCGAAGCCTTTGTGGAACTGTTGCAGATACTCGGCCAACAGCAGCAGCATTAATGTTTCTCCCCGCTGGCACCGCACAATGCCGCCACGACGTTTTCCATCGCAGCGCTGCGCGAGCCCTTGATCAAGATAGTGGTGTCGCTGGCATTCTCGGCGCCAACCGCGTCGATCAGCTCAGCTTGAGTAGCGAAATGGCGGCCATTGGCTCCGAACGCCTTGACCGCGTGTGTCATGTTGAAACCCACTGCGTACAGGGCGTCGACCTTGCCACGCGCGTAGTCACCCACCTGACGGTGGCCTTCTTCCGCCCATTGCCCCAGTTCGCCGATATCCCCAAGCACCAAGACGGTGCGCCCGGAAAAGCCGGCGAGTATATCAATGGCCGCGCACATGGAGGTGGGATTTGCGTTGTAACTGTCGTCGATCACCCGCACGCCGTTCGGCGCAATCTGCGCCACGGTACGGCCCTTGACCGGTTGCACGGCAGCCAGGCCTGCGGCGATGCCGCTCAGGCTCAGACCAACGGCATGGGCAGCCGCAGCGGCAGCCAGGGCATTGCTGACGTTGTGCTCACCGAGCACATTGAGTTGCACGTCTACCGTGTCGCCAGCGCCATGGAGCTTGAACGACGGGCAACCACGGGCATCGCGGCCGATGTCAGAGGCATGGAAGTCGGCCATTGGATTGTTGCGGGCAAAGCTGAAGACCTTGTGCGCGCCGGCACGTGCCTTCCATATATCAAAGGCCTTGTCGTCCAGGTTGAGGATGGCGATACCGCCCTCGCCCAGGCCTTCGAGAATCTCGCCCTTGGCTTCGACGATCTTTTCCGGGCCGCCGAACTCGCCAACGTGGGCGGTGCCGGCGTTGTTGATGATGACCACCTGGGGCCGGGTCAGGCCCACGGTGTAGCGGATCTCGCCAATGCGCGAGGCGCCCAGTTCGATCACCGCGGCACTGTGCTCGGGGGCGATCTCCAGCAGGGTCAGCGGCGCGCCGAGGTCGTTGTTCAGGTTGCCGCGGGTGGCGTGCACCAGGCCACGGGTGCGCAGGATGCTGGCGAGCATCTCCTTGACCGTGGTCTTGCCGCTGGAACCGGTGATGGCCACCACCGGCTTGTCGAAGGCAGCACGGTTCAGCGCGCCAAGCTGGCCGAGGGCCAGGCGGCAATCGGCGACCAGCAGCTGCGGCAAGTCGACATCGGCTACTTCACGCTCGACCAGGGCCGCGACAGCGCCCTTGGCCTTCACATCGGCCAGGTAGTCGTGGCCATCGAAGCGCGGGCCGGCCAGGGCGACGAACAGTTGCCCGGCGCCAACACTGCGGCTGTCGATGCTGACGCCGGTGAAGGTGGCGTCAGCACCGATTTGTTGACCACTCAGTGCTGTGGTCAGCTGGCTGAGTGACATCGGCTTAAGCATGTGGAGCCTCCCAGGCTGCAAGTGCCTTTTCGGCCTCGGTCAAATCGGAGAAATCATGACGCTCGCCATTGATCTCCTGGTAATCCTCGTGCCCCTTGCCGGCCAGCACGATCACATCGTCGGCAGCGGCGGTGGCAATCAGGTGCGCTATGGCTTCGCCACGACCGGCAACGAACTCGACCTCGGCAGGCTTGGCGAAACCCGGGCGGATGTCGTCAAAGATGCGCAGCGGGTCCTCAGTACGCGGGTTGTCGTCGGTTACCAGCACGCGGTCGGCCAGGCGCTCGGCCACTTCGGCCATCAGCGGGCGCTTGCCGCGGTCTCGGTCGCCGCCGCAGCCGAACAGGCACAGCAGCTTGCCGTGCGCATGCGGGCGCAGGGCTTCGAGCACTTTCTCCAGGGCGTCCGGGGTGTGCGCATAGTCGACCACCACCAGCGGTTTGTCGCCCCCACCCAGGCGCTGCATACGGCCGATAGGCCCCTGCAGTTTCGGGGTGACCTCGAGGATTTCGTCCAGCGCATAGTCCAGCGCCAACAGGGTCGCCACGGCGGCGAGCATGTTGCTCAGGTTGAAGCGGCCCAGCAACTGGCTGCGCAGGGTACGTTCGCCCTGGGCGGTGACCAGGGTGGCGCGCACGCCATCGTCATTGAACACGGCTTCGCGGCAGAACAGCGAGGCCTCCGGGTTCTCCAGGCTGTAGCTGAGCAACCGGGTCTCGATATGGTCAACACTCGGGCGGCGGGCAAAATCGGCGGCCAGGCGACGGCCGAAATCGTCATCCAGGTTGACCACCTGGCAACGCAGGCTCGGCCAGGTGAACAGCTTGGCCTTGGCGGCCTCATAGGCCTCCATGCTGCCGTGGTAGTCCAGGTGGTCGCGGGACAGGTTGGTCATGACCGCGATGTCGAATTCCAGCGCGGCGACCCGGCCCTGCTCCAGGGCGTGGGAGGAAACCTCCATGGCCACGGCCTTGGCGCCACCTTTCTTGAGGTCGTTGAGGGTCGACTGTACGGCGATCGGGTCGGGCGTGGTCAGGCGGCCACTCTGCAGCTCACCATAGAAGCCGGTACCCAGGGTGCCGATCAGGCCGCAACGCTGGCCAAGCAAGTCCAGCGCCTGGGCCACCAACTGGGTGACGCTGGTCTTGCCGTTGGTACCGGTCACGCCCACCAGGTTCAGCTGGCGGCTCGGTTCGCCATAGAAGCGACCTGCGATATCCGAAAGCTGGGCGATCAGGCCCTTGACCGGGATGAGCGGCACATCGGTGATTGGCAGGACGCTCGTGCCCTGCTCTTCATAGGCTACGGCGGCAGCGCCACGCGCCAGGGCATCGGCGATATGCTCGCGGCCATCGACCTTGGCGCCCGGAACAGCCAGGAACAGATCACCCGGACGCACATTGCTGCTGTCCAGCGTCAGTTCACGGATCAACGGGTCACGGCTGGCGTGAGCGAAAAGCTTGCTCAATGGCATTGTCATCATCCACGCCCTCCCTTGGCGGTTGCAGCAGCATTGACTTGCGATTGTTCTACGGGTGCCGGTGGAGGCAGGTTGTCTGGCGGAACGTTCATCAGGCGCAGAGTGCCGGACATGACCTTGCTGAACACCGGTGCCGAAACCAGGCCACCGAAGTAACCGCCCTTGCCAGGCTCATCGATAACCACGACGATGGCGTAGCGCGGGTCGCTCATCGGCCCGAAGCCGGCGAACAGCGAGCGGTAGGCGTTTTCGGTGTAGCCCTTGGAACCGACGGTGGCCTTACGGGCGGTACCTGACTTGCCGGCCACGTGGTAGAACGGAACCTGGGCACGGAACACCCCGCGCGGCGCTTCGATCACCTGCTGCAGCATGCCCTGAATGGTTTCGGCGGTTTCCTTCGGAATGGCCTGCACCGCTTCCGGGGCCTTGTCGACCTTGAGGATCGACAGCGGCACCATCTTGCCGTCGTTGGCCAGCGCCGCGTATGCATGCACCAGCTGCAGGGCGGTCACCGACACGCCATAGCCATAGGACAGGGTCGCAGTTTCGGCCTTGCGCCACTCGCGATGGTTAGGCAGGTTGCCGACGCGCTCGCCGGGGAAGCCAAGGCCGGTGTACTGACCCAGGCCGACCTGGGACATGACCCGGTAGATGGCCTCGCCGCCGATGTCGAAGGCGATCTTGCTCATGCCGACGTTACTGGAGTTGATCAGGATACCGGTCAGGTCGAGGATCGGGCCTTCGCTCCTGGACACGTCCTTGATGGTGTAGCGACCAATTTGCAGGCTGCCCGGGTACACCTCGACCTTGTCGGTCGGCTTCCAGCGGCCACTTTCCAGTGCCGCACTCATGGAGATCGGCTTGACCGTGGAGCCCGGCTCGAACACGTCGATGATCGCGCGGTTACGCATGGCGGCCGGGAACATGCTGCGGCGGTTGTTGGGGTTGTAGGTCGGCTGGTTGACCATGGCCAGGACCTCACCGGTCTTGACGTCCATGATCACCAGGCTGCCGGCCTTGGCATCCTGTTCGGCAATGGCGTTGCGCAGCTCGCGGGTGGCCAGGTACTGCAGGCGCAGGTCTATCGACAACGCCAAGGTCTTCCCGGCCTTGGCGTTCTTGGTTACCTGGATGTCCTTGATCAGCCGGCCGCGCCGGTCCTTGATCACCTGCCGCTTGCCGGGTACGCCAGCCAGCCATTCGTCATAGGCCAGCTCCACCCCTTCGCGACCGTGGTCGTCAAGGTCGGTGAAGCCAACCATGTGCGCGGTGACATCACCGGCCGGGTAGAAGCGGCGGAATTCTTCCAGGCCATACACGCCCGGCACTTTCAGGTCGAGCACATGCTGGCCCTGCTCCGGGGTCAGGCCGCGGACAAGGTAGATGAACTCTTTGCTGGCCTGCTGGGTCAGGCGCTCGGTCAGCTGTTGCGGGTTCTGCCCCAGTGCTGCTGCCAGCTGCGGCCAGCGGTCCTTGGAGGCCTGCATTTCCTTGGGGTTGGCCCACAGGGTGGTGACCGGGGTACTGACCGCCAACGGTTCACCGTTACGGTCGGTGATCAGGCCGCGGTGAGCCGGGATAGGGATGTGACGCAGGCTGCGCGCATCGCCCTGCCCCTTGAGGAAATCACGGTCGACTACCTGCAGGTCGATGATGCGCCAGCAGATGGCACCGACCATCAGCGCCAGCAAGCCGATCACCACGCGGAAGCGCCAGGGGTAGAGTGCGCCTTCGAGCTTCATCATGGCGCCACCATCCGTACTTCGTCAGCCGAAGGTACGCGCATCTTCAGTTGCTCGGAAGCCAGGTTCTCGATGCGACTGGCGGCGGTCCAGGTGCTTTGTTCGAGAATCAGCCGGCCCCATTCGGCCTGGGCCTTGTCACGTTCGTTCAATTCGCCGTACAGCGTGTTGAGCAACTGACGGTTCCAGTGCGCGCTGTAGGACACGGCGATGGCCGAAACCAGCACGGCAACGAACAGCAGAAGCATCAGGAAGCTTCCGCCTGGCAAAGGTTTGGCAAACAGCCTGCTCACCGCAGCTTCTCCGCCACCCGCATAACGGCGCTGCGCGCCCGCGGGTTGGCCTTGAGCTCGGCGTCGGAAGCGAACTGAGCCTTGCCGATGAGCTTGATTTTCGGCTCGAAGACCTTGTGCTGTACCGGCAGGTTGCGCGGCAGGTTGTCAGCCTCGCCCTTGGCCAGCTTGCGCATGAACAGCTTGACGATGCGGTCTTCCAGCGAATGGAAGCTGATCACTGCCAGGCGGCCGCCCACTTCCAGCGCATCGATCGCGGCCTCCAGGCCTGCCTCGAGATCACCCAGTTCGTTGTTGACGTGAATACGCAGGCCCTGGAAGGCGCGGGTCGCCGGATTCTTGCCCTTCTCCCAGGCCGGGTTGGCCACCTTCAGCACCTCGGCGAGGTCGCCGGTGCGGGTGAACGGTTGCTGTTCGCGGCGCTGCACCACGGCGCGAGCCATGCGCTTGGCGAAACGCTCTTCGCCGTACTCCTTGAACACACGGGCTATTTCTTCTTCAGGTGCAGTGGCGATGAACTCGGCGGCGCTGATGCCCTGGTCCGGGTTCATGCGCATGTCCAGCGGGCCATCATTGAGGAAGCTGAAGCCCCGCTCGGGGTCATCCAGCTGCGGCGAGGAAACGCCCAGGTCCAGCAATACGCCGCTGACCTTGCCATCCAGGCCACGCTCCGCCACTTCCGCGCCCAGCTCGGCAAAGCTGCGCTGCACAATGACAAAGCGGCCGTCTTCGGCCGCCAGCGCTTGCCCCGTGGCAATCGCCTGTGGATCTTTGTCGAAACCCAGCAGCCGCCCTTGCGGCCCGAGCTTGCTGAGAATCAGCCGGCTGTGCCCGCCACGGCCAAAGGTGCCGTCCAGATAGCAACCGTCGGCGCGCAGGGCCAATGCCTCGACAGCTTCGTCGAGCAGGACGGTAATGTGGTTGAAGCCGCTATCTATGGTCACAGGATCAGGTCACGCAATTCGTCGGGCATGGCGCCCGGTTGTTGAATAGCTGCAAGGTCTGCTGCCGAAACCGCGTTCCAGGCATCTTCATCCCACAGCTGGAATTTGTTCAGTTGCCCTACCAGCATCGCCTTCTTGTCGAGCTTGGCGTACTCACGCAGACGGGGCGGTACCAGGAAACGCCCACTGCCATCGAGCTCCAGGTCAACCGCGTTACCGATCAGCAAACGCTGAAGGCGGCGGTTTTCCTCACGCAACGATGGCAAGGCACGCAACTTGGCTTCTATCTGTTCCCACTCATCGAGGGGATAAACACACAAGCAGGGGTCAACGGCGTCGATGGTCACGATCAGCTGACCATTGCAACGCGAATCGAGCTCGTCACGGTACCGGCTCGGCATGGCGAGACGGCCCTTGGCATCGAGGCTGACGGCGTTGGCTCCGCGGAACACGGCTGCGATTCCCCACAATGTTAGCTTTTTTGTGCCAGAAAACCCACTTCATCCCACTTTCTGCCACTTGCGCACACTATAGGAATCCGCCCGCAGCACCGTCAAGGCACGTTCGGAAGGAAAAGCCTTACAGGACCGAGATTTAGCGCAATAAAGGAATGCGGAAGGACTACCGAGCAGAAAAAAACACGAGAAAAATCAAACCCACGCAGGCGAATGGAGTTCGAAGTTAAAGTGATTTATTAAGAGTAAGATTTTTTCGGTATTACCAGAGGGCATCTGCTATCGAATAAAGCAGGGAGGGAAAGGTGGAGAGTCGATCTGTAAGCCGGGTTTTGTCGAGGACAGTCATTCCTCTACGACGGCCATCACTGGACGCCTCTAGCAACCTACCCGGTTCCGACGCGGGCCACGCCTGATGGAACCCTATTTGGTCTTGCTCCGAGTGGGGTTTACCTAGCCACGAACTGTTGCCAGCCGTGCGGTGCGCTCTTACCGCACCTTTTCACCCTTACCGGCACCGAAGTGCTTAGGCGGTTATTTTCTGTGGCACTTTCCGTAGGCTCGCGCCTCCCAGGCGTTACCTGGCACTCTGCCCTATGGAGCCCGGACTTTCCTCCCCCTGCTTTTGCGGAACAAAAGCAGGCAGCGACTGTCCGATCGACTCTCCGCCGCCAAGATTAACGGCACGTGCGCCCAAGAACAAGCAATACCGGCATTTATATCAATATGCCACTATTCGGCTTTCTGCTTTTCCAGTGCAAGTTGATACAGCAGGTTCTTGCGCACCCCGGTAATTTCCGCAGCCAGCGCCGCCGCCCGCTTGAGTGGCAGCTCGGCCAGCAGCAGGTCGAGCACCCGTTGCGCTTCGGCACTGATCGCCTGTTCGCCCTCCGGCGCACTCCAGCCACCAACTAGTACCACGCACTCTCCGCGCTGCTGGTTGCTGTCACCAGCAACGAAGGCGCGAAGCTCGGCCAGGGGCAGGCCCTTGAGGGTCTCGAAGGTCTTGGTCAGTTCACGCGCCAACAGCGCCGGGCGCTCGCCACCGAATACCGCTTCCATGTCTTCAAGGCATTCCAGGATACGGTGCGGGGCCTCGTAGAAGATCAGCGTGCGCGGTTCTTCCTTTACCTGCTCCAGGCGCGCCCGCCGTCCCGCCGCCTTGGCCGGCAGGAAGCCTTCGAAGATGAAACGGTCCGACGGCAGGCCGGCTGCCGACAGCGCGGCGATCAGAGCGCAGGCGCCCGGCACCGGGACCACATTTACCCCCGCAGCACGCGCCTGGCGCACCAGGTGGTACCCCGGATCGGAAATCAGCGGCGTGCCGGCATCGGAAACCAACGCCACATTCTCGCCCGCCAGCAGCTTGGTGAGAAAACGCCCGCCCTCGTCACGCTCATTGTGTTCATGGCAGGCCGCCAGCGGCGTGTCGATGCCGAAGTGCTGCAGCAGACGGATCGAATGACGGGTATCTTCCGCCGCGATCAGGGCCACGTCCGCCAGCACCTTCAGCGCCCGGGCACTCATGTCGTCGAGGTTGCCGATAGGGGTTGCGACCACATACAGCGTCCCCACCGTGGATTTCGAAGCCCCTGCCACATCAGTCACTGCGCACACCTGTCGTTCGGATCAAAGGCGCCATTGTAGCCCGAGCGCC
Source organism: Pseudomonas sp. ABFPK (assembly GCF_001586765.1). Taxonomy (NCBI): domain Bacteria; kingdom Pseudomonadati; phylum Pseudomonadota; class Gammaproteobacteria; order Pseudomonadales; family Pseudomonadaceae; genus Pseudomonas; species Pseudomonas sp. ABFPK. The sequence goes on from NZ_LQXW01000067.1 coordinate 72,073, forward strand.
TGCAACAGGGCGCAAAGAACTTCGCCGACGACCGATGGCAGGCCTCCTATAGTGAAGGATCGACACGGCAACATCGCGCCCCGGCCAGCGCTTGGGTACAATTGCCGGCCACCTTGATCGAGTAACAGGACCTTTACATGATCGCTTGCCTGCGGCTGTTCACAGCCCTCTGCCTTGCTGCCTTGCTGGCAGCCTGCGCCAGCTCGCCCTCATCCAGCCTGGGCGAACTGCCACGCACCCCGGACGCCAGCATCGAGCAACTGCTCGAAAAGGCTGCTTCCAGCAAGTCCGCGGAAGACGCCGCCCTGCTGCGCCTGAGCGCAGCCGACCTGGCCTACAGGCAGAAGGACTTCCCACGCGCCGCACGCATCCTCGAGCAGGTGCCGCTGGACACGCTCAAGCCGGCCCAGCAAGTGTTCGCCAGCACCCTCGGTGCCGAGCTGGCCATGAGCCGCAACCAGCCCAAGGCTGCCCTCGCCGCCCTGGCCCACCCCAGCCTGCAGCGCGTCGCCGAACTGCCGGAAGAACAGCAAGCGCGCACCTACAGCGTGCACGCGGCCGCCCTCGAAGCCGATGGCCAGGCCCTCGCCGCCGCGCAACAGCGCGTGCTGCTGGGCCCGCTGCTCAGCGGTCAGGCCGCCAACGCCAACAATGACGCCATCTGGGCACTGGTCGCCTCGCTGCCGGCAGAGCAACTGCAGCAGCCAGGCAACGACCAGACCCTTGCCGGCTGGACCAGCCTGGCCTTCGCGGTAAAAAGCGCCGGCACCCTGGAACAGCAGCAAGCGGCGATCGACGCCTGGGTCAAACAGCACCCGGACCACCCGGCCGCCCAGCAACTGCCGCTGGCTCTGACCAAGCTCAAGGAGCTGGCCAGCCAACCGCTGACCAAGATTGCCCTGCTGCTGCCTCAGGAAGGCCCGCTTGCCGGTGTTGCCCGCGCCCTGCGTGACGGTTTCATGGCTGCACACTTCCAGGCCCAGCAAGCCGGCCAGCAGGCGCCAGCCGTGCAGGTATTCGACAGCTCGCGCATCGGCTCGCTCGACGACTTCTATCGCCAGGCCCAGGCCGCAGGCGTACAGCTGGTCATCGGCCCGCTGGAAAAACCGCTGGTCAAGCAACTGGCTGCCAAGCCACAACTGCCGATCACCACCCTGGCCCTGAACTACGCCGACGCCGGCCAGAAGGCTCCACCGCAGCTGTTCCAGTTCGGCCTCGCTGCCGAAGACGAAGCCCGTGAAGTGGCCCGTCGCGCCCGCGCCGATGGCATGGTCCGCGCAGTTGCCCTGGTGCCGAGCGGCGAATGGGGCGATCGTGTGCTTGCCGCCTTCCGCCAGGACTGGGAAGGCAACGGTGGCACTCTGCTCGCCGCCGAACGCATCGCCCAGCCGGTCGCATTGGCCCAGCAGATTGCCGACCTGTTCCAGCTGCGCCAGAGCGAAGGCCGCGCCAAGAGCCTGCAGAGCACGGTAGGTGGCAGCATCGCCGCGCAGCCGTCGCGCCGCCAGGACATCGACTTCATCTTCCTCGCCTCGACCCCGCAACAGGCCCAGCAGATCAAGCCGACCCTGAACTTCCAGTACGCCGGTGACGTACCGGTCTACGCCACTTCGAACCTGTATAGCGCCAGTGGTGACGTCAACCAGTACAACGACATGAACGGTATCCGCTTCTGCGAAACCCCGTGGCTGCTCGATACCAGCAACAGCCTGCGCCAGCAGGTCGTGCAGCAATGGCCGCAAGCGGCAGGCAGCCTGGGCCGCCTGTATGCCATGGGCGTCGACGCCTACAGCCTGGCGCCGCGCCTGGGCCAGCTGAAAGCGCTACCGGACAACCGCGTACTGGGCCTTTCGGGCAGCCTGAGCATGAACGCCAACCAGCGTGTCGAGCGCCAGCTACCTTGGGCCGAGTTCGTCGGTGGCCAGGTCCAGCGCCTGCCTGACACTCCTCGCTGATGGCAGCAGCGTCGCCCACCAGCGCCGGGCAGGCAGCGGAAAGCCAGGCCCTTGAATATCTTCAAGGGCAGGGCCTGCAACTGCTGGCGCGCAACTGGCGATGCAAAGGCGGTGAGCTTGATCTGGTCATGCTCGACGCCGATACAGTAGTATTCGTCGAAGTCCGCTACCGGTTGCACGCGGGCTTCGGTGGCGCCCTCGGCAGTATCGACGGGCGCAAGCAGAAACGGTTGGTGCTCGCCGCCAGCCTGTTCCTGCAGAAGGAGCCCCACTGGGGCAACCACCCCTGCCGCTTCGACGTAGTCGCCCTACAGGGCAGCCACCATGCAGGCAGACCGCTTCAATGGCTGAAAAACGCCTTCGAATGCTGAACCCATTCCGATTTTTTTGCTCTATGTTTCGCGGGCTGGTCGTTGTTGCGCGTAGCAAAGGCCACCGCCCCACTTAAGGTCACCAGATGGACATGCAATCCCGAATTCGCCGGCTATTCCAGGCCAGCATCGATACCAAGCAACAGGCAATGGACATCCTGGCACCGCACATCGAGCAGGCCAGCCTGGTCATGGTCAACGCGCTGCTCAACGAGGGCAAGATGCTCGCCTGTGGCAACGGCGGCTCGGCCGGCGATGCCCAGCACTTTTCCTCCGAGCTGCTCAACCGCTTCGAGCGCGAACGCCCGAGCCTGCCGGCCATCGCGCTGACCACCGACAGCTCGACCTTGACCTCGATCGCCAACGACTACAGCTACAACGAAGTCTTTTCCAAGCAGATCCGCGCGCTGGGCCAGCCCGGTGACGTTCTGCTGGCGATCTCCACCAGCGGCAACTCGGCCAACGTGATCCAGGCGATCCAGGCCGCACATGACCGCGAAATGATTGTCGTAGCATTGACTGGTCGCGATGGCGGCGGCATGGCTTCGCTGCTGCTGCCTGAAGACGTGGAAATCCGCGTACCTTCGACGGTTACCGCGCGTATCCAGGAAGTCCACCTGCTGGCGATCCACTGCCTGTGTGATCTGATCGACAGCCAACTGTTCGGGAGTGAAGAATGACCCCTATGCGCCTCGGCCTTATGGCCCTGACCCTGTGCCTGAGCGTCACTGGTTGCAGCTCGGTACTGACCTCTACCCGCAATTCGCCGATCGAGGACGATCGCGGAACGCGCACCATTGGCAGCAAGATCGACGACTCGCTGATCGAAACCAAGGCTTCGGTCAACATCGCCAAGGCCAGCCCTGACCTGGACAAAGGTTCGCACATCGTTGTCAGCAGCTACAACGGCATCGTCCTGCTGGCCGGCCAGACACCGCGCGCCGACCTCAAGAGCCTCGCCGAGCAGACTGCCAGCCAGGTACAGCGCGTCAAGAAAGTGCACAACGAGCTGCAGGTGATGCAACCCTCCTCCATCCTGGCGCGCAACAACGACGCCTGGCTGACCACCAAGATCAAGACCCAGATGCTGACCGACAATGCCGTGCCCAGCTCGCGCATCAAGGTGATTACCGAGAATGGCATCGTTTACCTGCTCGGCCTGGTGACCCAGCAAGAGGCCAACTCGGCCACTGCCGTGGTACAGGGCGTGTCGGGTGTGCAGAAGATCGTCAAGCTGTTCGAGTACATCGACTGATTCATCAGCCTGTGCTGGCCTCTTCGCGGGCTTGCCCGCGAAGAGGCCAGCACAGGCAAGCACAACACCTTGTCTTTTCAGAAATCCAGGAAACACCGCATGAAAAAGCTTCTGCTGCCTGCCCTGCTGTTCGGCACTTTCGCCACCCTGGCCGGCTGCTCTACACCAAGCCTGATCACCCTCAACGATGGCCGTGAAATCCAGGCCGTCGACGTACCGAAGTTCGACCGTGACGCCGGCTTCTATGAGTTCCAGCAACTCGACGGCAAGCGTACCCGCATCAACAAGGACCAGGTACGTACCATCAGCGACCTGTAAGCAGGGCTGGCGTAATTAAAAAAAGGCGATCCGGTTGGATCGCCTTTTTTATTACTTGACCACTTTCAGACTTGGCCGACCAGTCGGGCGTGGCGGCTGGCCACCACCCTCTGGCGGGCCATCGTCATCCGGCTGCACATCATCATCTTCCTGCTCATCGCCATCCATCATGGACGACTCCAGCTCGAAGACCATACCCTGGCCATTCTCGCGGGCGTAAATACCCAGGATGGCGCCAACCGGCACGTACAGCGAGTGAGCCACGCCACCGAAGCGGCCCTCGAAGCTGACCGCGTCGTTGTCCATGTGCAGGCTGCGCACGGCACTTGGCGAGATGTTCAAGACGATCTGGCCATCACTGGCGAAACCGTCCGGCACCTGGACCTTCGGGAATTCGGCATTGACCAGCATATGGGGCGTGCAATCGTTGTCGACGATCCACTCGTACAGTGCTCGAACCAGATAGGGGCGACTGGAGTTCATCAACGGCTCCTTAAAGCTTGCGCATTTCACGTTCTACAGAGGACAGGCTCGCCTGGAAAGGCTCGCGGGCGAACTGCCGCTCCATGTAATCCAGCAGCGGCTTGGCTTGCCGCGGCAACTCGATACCCAACACCGGCAGACGCCAGAGGATGGGCAGTAGACAACAATCGACCAGGCTTTGCTCCTCACTCATGAAGCAGGCGTACTCGCCGAACAACGGCGAGACCCCGGTCAGGCTCTCACGCAATGCCTTGCGCGCTTCGGTTCGGGCAGCCTCGCTACTGCGCGGATCGAGCACGGTATCGGCCAGGGAGCACCAGTCGCGCTGGATGCGGTGCATCAGCAAGCGACTGTTCCCCCGCGCAACCGGGTACACCGGCATTAGCGGCGGATGTGGATAACGCTCCTCGAGGTACTCCATCACCACGGTCGATTCATACAGCGCCAGGTCACGATCGACCAGGGTCGGCACGCTGCCGTAAGGATTCACCTCGACCAGCTTGGGCGGCAGTCGACCGGGATCGACATCGATGACCTGCACGCTGATGCCCTTCTCGGCCAGCACGAGGCGTACCCGATGAGAATAGTGATCAGCGGGGTCGGAATAGCAGGCTAACCTGTTGGTTGCGCCCATGTAGCGCCTCCTCGTACGGGATGCTTGTAAAACTGTAAATGAAAACGCGCCCGTGGGGACCTGGCAGATCTGCCAGGCCACCACGGGCGCGTTCAACAACCAGAAACTACTGCGTGATCAGTGCACGTCCTTCCAGTATTCACGCTTGAGCAAATAGGCGAATACGAAGAAGAAAGCCAGGTACAGCAACACGTAGGTACCGATGCGCTGGCTTTCCAGTTTGACCGGGTTGGCCGAATAGGCCAGGAAGGTCACCAGGTTCTTGACCTTCTCGTCGAACTGCTCGGTCGTCAGGGTACCGGAATTCGGCGTAATGGTCAGCTGGTCGCAGGCTTCATGGGTCAGCGGGCTACCAGTCAGTGGGTCGAATTGCTTCTTGCCATCGGTCACGGTCTGCACCTGCTTGCAGCCAACCACCTGGTTGCCCTGCAAGCCGACCAGCACGTTAGGCATGCCGACGTTCGGGAACACCTTGTTGTTCACCCCATAAGGCCGCGACGGGTCCTCATAGAAGCTGCGCAGGTAGGTGTACAACCAGTCGGTACCACGCACTCGGGCCACCAGGGTCAGGTCGGGCGGTGCGGCGCCGAACCAGGTCTTGGCGTCACTGGGCTTCATGCCGATCTGCATGTGGTCACCGATCTTGGCACCGGTGAACACCAGCTTCTCGAGCATCAGCTCGTGGGGAATGCCCAGGTCATCGGCAACCCGCTCGTAACGCTGGAACTTCGCACTGTGGCAACCCATGCAATAGTTGGCAAAGGTACGCGCACCGTCCTGCATGGCGGCCTTGTCGCTCAGGTCGATGTCGACCTTGTCCAGCTCCAGGCCCGTTTCGGCCGCGAAGGAAAAGGCAGGCATCACTGCCAGCAAAAATACTGCAATCAACTTTTTCATCAGCCAGTCACCCTTTCCGGAACCGGTTTGGTCTTCTCGAGCCTTGTGTAGAACGGCATCAGCAGGAAGTAGGCGAAGTACAACACCGTGCACACCTGCGACAGCAAGGTACGCCCAGGTGTCGGCGCCAGCACGCCCAGTATGCCGAGGATGACGAAGGCCACGCAGAACACCAGCAGGAAGAGCTTGCTGATCCAGCCCTTGTAGCGCATGGAGCGGACCGGGCTGCGGTCGAGCCAGGGCAAGACGAACAACACGGCAATGGCCGCACCCATGGCAATGACGCCCATCAGCTTGTCAGGCACCGCACGCAGGATCGCGTAGAACGGCGTGAAGTACCACACAGGCGCAATGTGCTCGGGGGTCTTGAAGGCGTTCGCCTGCTCGAAGTTAGGTTTCTCCAGGAAATAACCGCCCATTTCCGGGAAGAAGAACACCACGGCGCAGAACACGAACAGGAACACCACCACGCCGACAATATCCTTGACGGTGTAGTACGGGTGGAACGGGATACCGTCCAGCGGGATACCGTTTTCGTCCTTTTTCTTCTTGATGTCGACGCCATCGGGGTTGTTCGAACCCACTTCGTGAAGGGCGAGGATGTGCAGGACCACCAGGCCGAGAATCACGATCGGCAAGGCAACCACGTGCAGGGCGAAGAAGCGGTTCAGAGTGATACCCGAGATCAGGTAGTCACCACGGATCCACTGGGTGAGGTCGCCACCGATCACCGGAATGGCACCGAACAGCGAGATGATCACCTGGGCACCCCAGTACGACATCTGGCCCCACGGCAGCAGGTAGCCCATGAAAGCTTCGGCCATCAGCACCAGGTAGATCAGCATGCCGAACAGCCACACCAGTTCACGCGGCTTCTGGTAGGAACCGTAGAGCAGGCCGCGGAACATGTGCAGGTAGACGACGATGAAGAACGCCGATGCACCTGTGGAGTGCAGGTAGCGCAGGATCCAGCCGTATTCCACATCCCGCATGATGTACTCGACCGAGGCGAACGCCTCTTCTGCCGAGGGTGTGAAGCTCATGGTCAGCCACACACCGGTGACGATCTGGTTGACCAGCACCAGCAACGCCAGCGAGCCGAAGAAGTACAGGAAGTTGAAGTTCTTGGGTGCGTAATACTTGCTCAGGTGGTCTTCCCACATCTTGGTCGCGGGGAAGCGAGCATCAATCCAGTCCATGAACTTGCTCATCATGCGTTCTCCTGGTCAACGCCGATGACGACGATCTCGTCCGACTCGTAAGAGTGCGGTGGCACGGGCAGGTTGAGTGGCGCCGGCTGCGACTTGTAGACACGGCCGGCCAGGTCGTAGTGGGAACCGTGGCATGGGCAGAAATAGCCACCGACCCATTTCGGGCCAAGGTCAGCGGGTGCGACTTCCGGGCGGAAGGTGGGCGAGCAGCCCAGGTGTGTGCACAGGCCAACAAGGATGAGGATTTCCGGCTTGATCGAACGAACCTGCGGATCGACGTAGGTGGGCTGCACCGAGGCCTTGGACTCGGGGTCAGCCAGATCACCTACGACCTTTTTCAGGTTACCGAGGATCTCGTCCGTTCGCCGCACGATGAACACTGGCTGGCCGCGCCACTCGGCCACCATCTGCTGCCCGGCCTCGACCTTGGCGATATTGACCTTCACCGGTGCACCCGCGGCTTTCGCCTTGGCACTGGGAAACCATGACCCCACGAACGGTACCGCAGCCCCCACTGCCCCCGCCGCCCCGACTACGGATGTCGCGGCTACGAGGAAGCGGCGCCGGCCTGCGTTGACGCCGTCATTGCTCATTCAGTCCTCTCCCATCAGCTTGCTTGACCAGTTGGACCTGGCCTGTACTTAGGTAATGTCTGTGGCACTAAAAATTGGCCGCCATGGTAAGAAACAAATCCACACACTGACAAGGTGATTAGCCGGGGAACGGGCTACAACCCTCGCTTTGCTTGATCTGCGTCTATGCGGCAAGTCGTCACGGACATGCTGACAGGTTAGTTCAAGACATAAAAAAAGCCCGGTTCCAAAGAACCGGGCTTTTTTCGACTGCCGAAGCGGTATTAACGCTTGGAGTACTGAGGACGCTTACGCGCTTTACGCAGACCCACTTTCTTACGCTCGACTTCACGAGCGTCGCGGGTGACGTAGCCAGCACGACGCAGAGCGCCACGCAGGGTTTCGTCGTATTCCATCAGAGCGCGGGTGATACCGTGACGGATCGCACCGGCTTGACCGCTGACACCACCACCGGAAACGGTGACGTAGATGTCGAACTTCTCAACGGTTTCGGTCAGCTCGAGCGGCTGACGAACAACCATGCGAGCGGTTTCGCGACCGAAGAACACGTCCAGAGAACGGTTGTTGATGGAAATGTTACCAGTACCCGGACGCAGGAATACGCGAGCGGTTGCGGTCTTGCGACGGCCAGTGCCGTAGTTTTGAGTCGCCGACATAATGAACTATCCCGTTAGATCTTCAGTTCTTGAGGCTGCTGAGCAGTGTGTGGGTGAGCAGCACCCGCGTACACTTTCAGCTTGCGGTACATGTCGCGACCCAGCGGGTTCTTCGGCAGCATGCCTTTGACCGCAGTTTCGATAACACGCTCAGGGGCCTTGGCGATCAACTTCTCGAAGTTGATTTCCTTGATACCGCCCGGGAAACCGGAGTGGGAGTAGTACATCTTGTCGGAAGACTTGGCACCAGTCACACGAACCTGCTCGGCGTTGATAACGACGATGTAGTCGCCGGTGTCAACGTGAGGGGTGTATTCTGGCTTGTGTTTGCCACGCAGACGGCTAGCGATTTCGGTAGCCAGACGACCCAGGGTCTGGCCAGCGGCGTCGACTACGAACCACTCGCGCTTTACTGTTTCCGGTTTAGCAGTAAAAGTTTTCATTCTCTAAAGCCTCAGAGGCCGCCCAGCGAAAAATAGACGGCGAATCTTACTGGATAGTGCACAGCTTGCCAAGGGCAAGCGCGCAGCCGAACGCTGACGCTTTTGGGGGCTCGGGTCAGGCACGCCAATGTTCGACGGGGTTCTTCCTGCGTGGTGGTGCATCACTTCCGCCACACGGAGAGGTGCCGAATTATCCAGATTGCGCGAAAAATTTCAACCTGCTTTGATGGGCTTCTTTGCCAAGGAGTGTCTATCCGATGGAATACCGCCAGCTTGGCCGTACCGACCTCAATGTCAGCGCCCTGTGCCTTGGAACCATGACCTGGGGCGAACAGAACAGTCAGGCCGAGGCCTTCGAGCAGATTGCCCGGGCCAAGGCCGCCGGGGTCAACTTCATCGACACCGCCGAAATGTACCCGGTGCCGCCGCGCCCCGAAACCTACGCCGCCACCGAGCGCATCATAGGCAACTGGTTCCGTGACAATGGCGATCGCGATGACTGGGTGCTGGCCAGCAAGGTCGCCGGCCCCGGCAACGGCATCAGCCATATTCGCGACGGCCAGCTCAAGCACAACCGCCAGCATATCGTCGCGGCGCTGGACGAGAGTCTCAAGCGCCTGCAGACCGACCGCATCGACCTGTACCAGCTGCACTGGCCCGAGCGCAGCACCAACTTCTTTGGCAAGCTGGGCTACCAGCATTTGCCACAGGACCACTTCACCCCGCTGGAAGAAACCCTCGAAGTGCTCGACGAGCAGGTACGCGCGGGCAAGATCCGTCACATCGGCCTGTCCAACGAAACGCCGTGGGGCACCATGAAGTTCCTGCAACTGGCTGAAAGCCGCGGCTGGCCGCGAGCGGTATCGATCCAGAACCCTTACAACCTGCTCAACCGCAGCTTCGAGGTGGGCCTTGCGGAAGTGGCCATCCGCGAGCAATGCGGCCTGCTGGCCTATTCGCCGCTGGCTTTCGGCATGCTCTCCGGCAAATACGAGAACGGCGCACGCCCGGAAAACGCACGCCTGACCCTGTTCAGCCGCTTTGCCCGTTATTCCAACCCACAGACCGTGGCGGCCTGCAGCCGCTATGTGCAGCTGGCCCTCGAGCACGGCCTGGACCCGGCGCAGATGGCCCTGGCGTTCGTTACCCGGCAGCCGTTCGTGACCAGCAATATCATTGGCGCGACCAGCCTCGAACAGCTGGACAGCAACCTTGCCAGCCTCGAGCTGAGCCTGAGTGATGAACTGCTGGCGGCGATCGAGGCGATTCACCAGGAGCAACCGAACCCGGCGCCTTGAGCCGGACCCCGTGCCCACTTCGAGGCCTGTGGGACACCTGTAGGAGCAGCCTTGTGCTGCGAAGAGGCCTGTATGGCCGAAGGTTGCCTGTGGCAGCAATGGCCTCTTCGCAGCACAAGGCTGCTCCTACCGGTTGGCTCTGCCCCTCTGCTGCACAGGCTAGACACAATCGCCAAAAAATAAGACGATCCAGCCGGTGATTGACCACTCTACCCTATAAGAACAATGACAATGATGTTTACCCAACCCTCCGCGTCGCTGCGGCGCGTCAGCATCCTGGCCATTGACAAGGTGTTCGCTTCGACCTTGATGCAGGCCAAGGATTTCTTCCACCTCGCCAGCTTGCGCTACAGCAAGCAACTGGGCCTGGGCCTGCAGCCCATGTTCGAGATTCGCCTGGTAAGCCCGGACGGCCAGCCCGTGGACAGCTTCAGCAATGTGCAGTTGCCGGTCGAAGGCGGCCTTGACGACGCCGACGTGATCATCCTCCCGGCCTTCTGGGATGACTTCGACAACCTGCTGCAACGTTATCCACAGGTACTGCCGTGGCTGCGTGAACAGCATGCCCGCGGCTCGGTGCTGTGCGCCGAGGCCAGTGGCGTATTCTGGCTGGCCGAGTCCGGCCTGCTCGATGGCAAGGAAGCGACCACCTACTGGCGCTTCTTCAACAGCTTTGCCGAACGCTTCCCGAAGATCCGGCTGAACCAGGACAAGCATCTGACTGATGCAGACAACCTCTATTGCGCCGGCGGGACCACTTCAGCCTGCGACCTGTACATCTATCTGATCGAACGCTTCTGCGGCGCCAACGTGGCCCGCGCCGTGTCCCGCGACATCCTCTACGAAGTGCAGCGCAACTACACCCCGGGACGCATGGGCTTTGGCGGGCAGAAGCTGCATCAGGACCTGATCATCCTGCAGATACAGCACTGGCTGGAAGAACACTTCGCCGACAAGTTCCGCTTCGAGGACGTGGCTCGCAACCACGGCATGAGCATTCGCAATTTCATGCGGCGTTTCCAGAGCGCTACGGGTGACAAGCCGCTGCACTACCTGCAACGGTTGAGGATCGAGACGGCCAAGGGCTTGTTGTCGAGCACGCGCAAGAGCATCAAGACCATCAGTTATGAGGTGGGCTATGACGATGCCAGTTTCTTTGCGCGGCTGTTCCGCCAGCATACCGAGTTGTCGCCGAACCAGTATCGGCAACAGTTCATGCAAGAGGCTTGAGGCCAATGGGGCTGCCCTGCAGCCCATCGCGACACAAGGCCGCTCCTACAGGGAATCGCGTAATCCTGTAGGAGCGGCCTTGTGTCGCGAAAGGGCCGCAAAGCGGCCCCGGCAATTTCAAGGCTTGTGCGCCCGCGCCAGGAACTCGTGCGACTGCATCTCCAGCAAGCGGCTCAGGGTGCGCTGGAACTCGAAGGCCAAGCGCCCACCGGTATACAGGTCCTTCAGCTCCACCTCGGCCGAGATGATCAGCTTGACGTTGCGGTCGTAGAACTCGTCCACCATGTTGATGAAGCGGCGGGCGATGTCGTCGGTGGTGACCCCCATCTGTTCCACGTTGCTCAACAGCACGGCATGGAAGATCTTGCCCAGTTCGATGTAGTCGTTCTGGCTGCGGGGGCCGTCGCACAGGGCGCGGAAGTCGAACCAGGCCACGTCGTCACAGGTAAGCAGGGCATTGATCGGGCGATTCTCGATCATCAGCACGTCGTTCTGGACCGCCTGGGTGCACTCGGGGGTCAGTGCCTTGAAGCTTGCGCGCAGGCTCTGGTGAGCCGCTTCATCGAGCGGGTAATGGTAAAGCTCGGCCTGCTCCAGGTGACGCAGGCGGTAGTCGACCCCGCTGTCGACGTTCACCACCTCGGTGTACTGCTTGATCATGGCGATGGCCGGCAGGAAGCGCGCGCGCTGCAGGCCGTCCTTGTACAGACCGTCCGGCACGATGTTGGAGGTAGCCACCAGCGATACGCCGTTCTTGAACAACTCTTCCATCAGGGTACCGAGGATCATCGCGTCGGTAATGTCCGATACGAAGAATTCGTCGAAACAGATGACCTTGGCTTCTTCGCTGAAGCGCTTGGCAATGATGGTCAGCGGGTTCTTCTCGCCCTTGAGGGTTTTCATTTCCTCGTGCACACGCTTCATGAAGCGGTGGAAGTGCGTGCGCATCTTCTGCTTGAACGGCAGCGCCTCGAAGAAGGTATCGACCAGGTAGGTCTTGCCGCGCCCTACCCCACCCCAGAAGTACAGGCCCTTGACCGGGGTCTGCTCCTTTTTGCCGAACAGCTTGCCGAACACGCCCGGCTTGTTGTTCTGCGCGTGTACCAGGTCATCGTACAGGCGCTGCAGGTGACGCACCGCAGTTTCCTGCGCCGCGTCATGGAAGAAGTCGGGACGTTTCAGATCTGCTTGATATCGTTCTAGGGGCGTCATGATTCGTTAGCGAGGCAACAAAAAACGGGCCGTCACTGTAGCGACAGGCCCGCTTAATGGCAATCAGACTTGCGTCAATATGCCTCATCCACACCAACTAAGTGCTGGATGGCACCGGCTTTGCCGGTGTTCGCGGGTAAACCCGCTCCTACAGGCGAAATGCCTCAGTCCGGTTGTGGCGCAAGCGCTGCACGCAGGCTTTCGATGGCCGAATCACGGGCTTCGGCGCTGTCGAACTGCGGCCCGTCGGCAACCTGTTCACCGTTCAGCCACAGACCGAAACCTAGGCCTTCGACGCGTACATCCGCCTCGCCACCTTGCTGCAGCTGCTTGCTCACGGCGCCGGCGCTCTTGCCGTCGGCGAAGCTGCGCGACAGCAGCAGTTGCTCGCCATCAGCGGCAAGCAGGCGGAAGCGGAAGCTGCCGTCTTCATCGCGGAAGCTGACGAAACGCGCACTCTTGGCGGCCTTCTTCTTCACTTCGGTGCTGGCCTGCACGCTGCTACGGAACGAACGCAGGCCAACGGCCTCGCGCAGCTGCTCGAGGAATGGCGTGGCGATCTTGCGAGCCTTGGCAGCGCCGGCCAGCAGGATGTCTTCCAGGTCCGCCGGACGGGCGATCAGCTGGTGGTAGTACTCGCGCTTCTCGGCCAGCTGGCCGTCCAGCAGCTGGAACAGCCGCTGCTTGGCCTCGCCCCAGCCCAGGCCCTGCAGCAGCTCTTCACGGAACTCGGCGCACTGCGCCGGCGTCGAGAAGGCCTGGAACAGGGTGAACAGGTGAGCGTTGTCCGGGTCTTTCGCCTCGCCAGGCGCACGCGAGTCGGTGACGATGCGCGAGATGGCGTCTTTCATCTCCTTGGCGCTGGTGAATAGCGGGATGGTGTTGTCGTAGCTCTTGGACATCTTGCGCCCGTCCAGGCCCGGCAGGGTCGCCACGCTCTCCTCGATCACCGCTTCCGGCAGGGCGAAGAAGTCCTTGCCCTGGCCGAACAGGTGGTTGAAGCGCTGACCGATGTCGCGGGCCATTTCCACGTGCTGGATCTGGTCACGACCGACCGGCACCTTGTTGGCGTTGAACATCAGGATGTCCGCAGCCATCAGCACCGGGTAGCTGTACAGGCCCATGGTCACGCCGGCATCCGGGTCCTCGCCATTTTCCAGGTTCTTGTCCACCGAGGCCTTGTAGGCGTGTGCACGGTTGAGCAGGCCCTTGGCGCTGACGCAGGTCAGCAGCCAGGTCAGCTCGGGGATTTCCGGGATATCGGACTGGCGGTAGAAGGTCACCTTGTCCGGATCGAGACCGCCAGCCAGCCAGGTGGCGGCAATTTCCAGACGCGAACGCTGGATACGCAGCGGGTCGTCGCACTTGATCAGGGCGTGGTAGTCGGCCAGGAAGTAGAACGAGTCGACACCGGGCTGCTGGCTGGCACGGATCGCCGGGCGGATGGCGCCGGCGTAGTTGCCCAGGTGCGGAGTGCCGGTGGTGGTGATACCGGTGAGAATGCGCGTGGTCATGGGTGTTCGCTTATTCAGGCTTGGCTCAGTTCGAAAGGCGCGGCAGCAGCAGATCCTTCAGATCGGTCAGCTTGCCATGGAAGAAGTGTCCGCATTCTGCCACTTTCAGCAGCTCATGGGGGCGCGACAGGCTGTCGGACCATTCGTAAACCAGCTGCGGCGCGACGACTTCGTCGGCGTCAGGCTGCACCACGGTGATCGGGCAGCGCTGCGGCAGCGGGAAATCCGCCGTCAGGCGCATGACCGCAGGGGCGATCATGAACAGCTGCTGCAGCTCTACTCCAGTGGCCTCCAGGCGGCCGGCCAGGCTGGTGGCGACGAAGCCGCCGAACGAGAAACCCATCAGCACCAGCGGCAGGCCCAGGTGCTTTTCGCGCAGCCAGGCCGCAGCGGCCTCGGCATCGGCCACTTCGCCAGCGCCCATGTCATGACTGCCGGCGCTCTGCCCGACGCCACGGTAGTTGAAACGCAGGGTCACATAGCCGGCGTCACGGGCGGTGCGCTGCAGGGTCGAGACCACCTTGTTGAGCATGGTGCCGCCCTGGACCGGGTTGGGGTGGCAGATCAGCACCACGCCACGGGCATTGGCCACGTCCAGGTACAAGGCTTCCAGCTGGCCGCAGGGGCCATCGATGAACAAGGGGGTTTCGCGGACAAGCAAGGCACTACTCCGTGACCTCGGAAGGGGTCGATTCGTCTAGATGAGGAATTCTGTTCTGATTTGCGATCGCTCGCGGTATACAGCGCAGGTCTGAGCCGTTAACGTAAAGCAAAGCCGTTTATAGAGGAAGGACTCGTGGAACTCTCGCTCCTTGTTTGGTTGTTGCCGACCCTGGCCCTGGTCATCGGCGTGGTGGTTGGGTTCGTCGTCGCTCGCCTGCTGCCCAATGCCGCGCCGAGCAGCACCCAGCGTCAACTGGATGATATCCAGAAGCGCTTCGACAGCTATCAGAACGAAGTGGTTACTCATTTCAACAGCACTGCCGTGCTGGTCAAGAAACTGACCCAAAGCTATCAGGACGTGCAGGACCACCTGGCCGAAGGCGCCAACAGCCTGGCCCTGGACGACGTCACTCGCCAACGCTTGCTGGCAGCCCTGCACTCCGAGGCAGCGCAAGGCCCACGCGACCGCTTGACCCCGCCGAAGGATGCCGAAGTGCCGCGTGACTACGCACCGAAGGCGCCGAACTCGCCGGGCATGCTCGACGAGAGCTACGGGCTCAAGCGCTGATCTGCAGAAAATGACAAAGGCCTCGCAAGAGGCCTTTTTCATGGGCTGGATTCACTGGCCTCTTCGCGGGTGAACCCGCTCCCACAGGGGCGGCGCAGGTTTCAAATACTGCGCCTGACCTGTAGGAGCGGGTTTACCCGCGAAGAGGTCGGCTCAGGCAACCTAGCTGCAGGCCTGCAATGCCTGCTCGACATCCGCCAGCAGGTCCTCCTCGTCCTCCAGCCCCACCGACAGGCGCACCAGCCCCTCCGATATCCCGTGATGCGCCCGCTCCTTCGCGGTATAGCTGGAGTGCGTCATGCTCGCCGGATGCTGCGCCAGCGACTCGGCATCGCCCAGGCTCACCGCCCGCGCAAACAGTTGCAAGGCATTCATGAACCTGCGCCCGGCCTCGATACCCCCCTTTAACTCGAAGGCGATCATCCCGCCCGGCAAACGCATCTGCCGCTGCGCCAGCTCGTACTGTGCAAACGACGGCAAACCCGGGTAGTGAATCAGCTCCACCTGCGGCTGCCGCGCCAAAACTTCGGCCACCTGCTGGGCATTTGCGCAATGGCGGTCCATGCGCAGGGCCAAGGTCTTGATACCGCGCATCAGCAGCGCCGCATCGTGGGTTGACAGCACCGCCCCGGTCATGTCCTTCAGCCCTTCCAGGCGAATGCGGTCGACCAGCGCCTTACGCCCCACCACCAGCCCGGCAGTGATATCACCGTGGCCACTGAGGTACTTGGTCGCCGAATGCACCACCAGGTCCGCCCCCAGCTCCAGCGGCCGCTGCAGGTAGGGCGTGCAGTAGGTGTTGTCGACCACGACATGCACATCATGCCCGCGTACCGCCTCGGCCACCGCGGCGATATCCACCAGCTGCATGTTGGGGTTGGCCGGCGTTTCGAAGTAGATCATCCGTGTTTTGCTGTTGATCGCCCCTTTCAGGGCCTTGGCATCGTTCAGGTCGACATGGCGGATCTTCACCCCGAATTCGCCAATGCCATGGTGCAGGAAAGCAAAAGTGCAGCCGTACAAAGTTCGCCCGACGATCAGCTCATCACCAGGGCGCAACAGGGTCCAGATCGTCGAGGTGATGGCCCCCATGCCCGACGCCAATGCCAGCCCTGCCTCGCCACCCTCCAGCGAGGCCATGCGCTGTTCCAGCAGGGCCAAGGTAGGGTTGGAAATGCGGCTGTAGAAATGCCCCGGCTCCTCCCCGGCGAAGCAAGCAGCACCGTATTCGACTGTGGGGAAGGCATAAGTAGCGGTCTGGTACACCGGCGGCACCAAGGCGCCACCGTGGGACAGCGGATCGTAGCCATGGTGAATGGCCCGCGTGGAAAAACCGGTGTTGTTATGGGAGTCGCGCATGGCAACAGCCTCTTGTGGTTTGCTATAAGCTTATGCCACCGAGCTGCCCGATTTTTTCCAAAATGGCCCACGCATACGCGTGCTTGTTGGAACAAAAATAATAATTACCGGACCAGGAGGGCAAAACATGCCTTCACGCCTCGACCGCACCGACCGCGCCCTGCTCGCTGCCCTGCAGGACAACGCCCGCCTCACCGTTGCCGAACTTGCCGACCAGGTAGCGTTGACCACCTCGCCATGCTGGCGGCGGGTCAAGTTGCTGGAGGACAACGGCTACATCACCGGCTACCAGGCCATCCTCTCGCCCAAGTCACTGGGGTTTGGCGTCACCGCGTTCGTCAGCATCATGATGGACTCGCACACCAAGGACATGGCACTGGCATTCGAACAGCGGCTGATGGAAATTCCCGAGATTGTCGCCTGCCACAACATCTCCGGGCGCTACGACTTCTTGCTGGAGATCCTGGCGCGGGATTTGGAGTCGTTTGGCGAGTTCACCCGGGAAGTGCTGCAACGGTTGCCGGGGGTGAAGGAGATTTACTCGAGTTTTTCCTACAAGGCAGTGAAGGAACGGCGGGTGATACCGGTGTCGGAAAAACACATCTGAACGACATGCACAGTCCATGCGGGAACAACTGCCTTGCTCAAAATCCAAAGCTCACGCAATCCTTTGTGGGAGCGGCCTTGTGTCGCGAAAGGGCTGCGCAGCAGCCCCAGCAATTTGTGCGTCAGTGCTGAGACCCGGGGGCTGCTGTGCAGCCCTTTCGCGACACAAGGCCGCTCCCACAAGAGACCCGCGCATGTATGCCGGGCATAGAAACAAAAAACCCCGCCGAGGCGGGGTTTTCCTTGCAGGCTAGCGCTTAGATCGCGCCACGCTGACGCAGCACGTCCAGCACCTGCTTCACGCCCTCATCCACGCTCGTGGCCTGGGTATCGATCACAAGGTCGGCATCCAGCGGCACATCGTACGGGAAGCTTTCGCCCGGGATGTTGTCGCCACCAGCAGCGTACAAGCCTTGCGGGTCACGCTCACGGCAGGCCAGCGGCGAGGCCTGGACGTAAACGGTCACCAGGCGCTCCTTGCCGATCAATGCCTTGGCCTGTTCGCGGCCTTCTGCATCCGGGGCCACGAACGCGGCCAGAGTCAGCAGACCGGCTTCGTTGAACTGGCGCGCCACATGGGCAGCGCGGCGCCAGTTCTCGGTGCGGCCTGCGCGGTCCTGCGGCAAGCCCTTGTTCAGGTCATGGCGCAGGTTCTGGCCGTCGAGCACGTACACTGCACGGCCCATGTCGAACAGCTTGCGCTCCACGGCGTAGGCCAGGGTGCTCTTGCCAGCGCCGGACAGGCCACTGAACAGCACGGTGGCAGGCTGCTGGCCGAAGCGCAGGGCGCGCTCTTCGGTGGCCACATGGCACAGCTTGCCATGATGGCCGGTGCTGCCGTGCGGCAGGACTGGCGGGGCGATGATCATGCCGGCGCCGACCGTGCCGTTGGTCAGCCGGTCGATGACGATGAACGCACCGGTGGTGCGGTTGCTTTCGTAACCGTCCAGGGCGATCGAGGCGTCCAGGGACACCTTGACGCGGCCGATCTCGTTCAGCTGCAGCGCGCTGGCAGCGCCCTGCTCCAGGGTGTTCACATCGACCTTGTGGGTGATGCTGGCAATCGAGCCCGGCACGTAGCTGGTGGCGCGCTTGATGTCGTATTTCTTGCCCGGGAGCATCGGCTCCTCGGCCATCCACACCAGCATGGCGTCGAACTGGTCGGTGACCGGCGGGACGTTGTCGGCATGCACCAGCAGGTCGCCACGGGAGATGTCGATCTCGTCTTCCATGGTCAGGGTCACGGCCTGGCCAGGGCCTGCGTTTTCCAGCTCGCCTTCGTAGGTGACGATGGACTTGACGCGGCTGCTCTTGCCCGACGGCAGCACGACGATTTCGTCGCCCTTGTGCACCACGCCGCTGGCGATGGTGCCGGCGAAGCCACGGAAGTTCAGGTTCGGACGGTTGACGTACTGCACCGGGAAGCGCAGGTCGGTGAAGTTGCGGTCGGCCGACACTTCGACGGTTTCGAGGATTTCCATCAGCGTCGGGCCGGCGTACCACGGCGAACGCTCGCTGTGGTTGACCACGTTGTCGCCCTTGAGCGCCGACATCGGCACGAAGTGCAGGCTGCTCGGCACCAGGTTAATGGCTTCGGCGAACTTCAGGTAGTCGGCCTTGATCGACTCGAACACGCCCTGGTCGAAGCCTTTGAGGTCCATCTTGTTGACCGCGACGACGATGTGCTTGATGCCCAGCAGCGAGGCAATGTAGCTGTGGCGGCGAGTCTGGGTCTGCACGCCGTAGCGGGCATCGACCAGGATGATCGCCAGGTCGCAGGTGGACGCGCCGGTAGCCATGTTGCGGGTGTACTGCTCGTGGCCCGGGGTGTCGGCAATGATGAACTTGCGCTTGGCGGTGGAGAAATAGCGGTAGGCGACATCGATGGTGATGCCCTGCTCGCGCTCGGCCTGCAGACCGTCGACCAGCAGCGCCAGGTCGACTTCCTCGCCGGTGGTGCCGACCTTTTTCGAATCGCGAGTGATGGCCTCGAGGTGGTCCTCGTAGATCATCTTCGAGTCATGCAGCAAGCGCCCGATCAGGGTGCTCTTGCCGTCATCCACGTTGCCGCAGGTGAGAAAACGCAGCAGTTCTTTGCGCTCGTGCTGAGCCAGATAAGCGAGGATGTCTTCGCTGATCAAATCGGATTGGTGCGACATGGAGTAACCCTGAAAATTAGAAGTAGCCCTGACGTTTCTTGTCTTCCATGGAACCGGCGCCATCGTGGTCGATGACTCGGCCCTGGCGCTCGGAAGTGCGCGTCAGGAGCATTTCCTGAATGATGTCGGTGAGCGTCTCGGCTTCCGACTCGACAGCACCCGTCAACGGGTAGCAGCCAAGGGTACGGAAACGCACCTTTTTCTTGACGATGCGCGCTTTCTCTTCATCGGTAAGATGTTCGAGGATGCGCTCGTCGTCGATCATGATCAGGGTGCCGTTCTTCTCGATGACTTCACGCTCGGCGGCGAAGTACAGCGGCACGATCGGGATGCCTTCGAGGTAGATGTACTGCCAGATGTCCAGCTCGGTCCAGTTCGACAGCGGGAAGACGCGGATCGACTCGCCCTTGTTGACCTTGCCGTTGTACACGTTCCACAGTTCCGGGCGCTGGTTCTTCGGGTCCCAGCGGTGCTTGCTGTCACGGAACGAGTACACGCGCTCCTTGGCCCGCGACTTCTCTTCGTCGCGGCGCGCACCACCGAAGGCGGCATCGAAACCATGCTTGTCCAGCGCCTGCTTCAGGCCCTGGGTCTTCATGATGTCGGTGTGCTTGGAGCTGCCATGGGTGAACGGGTTGATGCCCTGCGCCACACCCTCGGGGTTGACGTGGGTGATCAGCTCCAGGCCCATTTCCTCGACCATCTTGTCGCGGAAGCTGTACATCTCCTGGAATTTCCACTGGGTGTCGACGTGCATCACCGGGAACGGCAACTTGCCTGGGAAAAAGGCCTTGCGCGCCAGGTGCAGCATCACGGCGGAGTCCTTGCCGATCGAGTACAGCATCACCGGGTTGTCGAACTCGGCGGCCACCTCGCGGATGATGTGGATGCTCTCCGCCTCCAGCTGTTTCAAGTGCGTCAGTTTGTCGACCATGGCTACTCACGAAAAACGATCTTATGGACGGCCTGCGGGCCGTGTTCGAGCGAGCCACTTTATCACAGCGGCTGCTTCTATTTAGGAGGCTGGCTAGATCGAAAAAGTCTAACGATATGACTGGGGGTTTGGGCTGGCAGGCCCGGTATTGGTCTCTGGACATGCACAGGATCTGTAGGAGCAGCCTTGTGCTGCGAAGAGGCCGTTACTGCCCAAAAAGCTCTTTTGCCTCACTGGCCTCTTCGCAGCACAAGGCTGCTCCTACAGGGACCGCGCCATCAACACTGTATCCGCGAAGAAGG
The DNA here is from genome assembly GCF_001586765.1 of Pseudomonas sp. ABFPK. Lineage (NCBI taxonomy): Bacteria > Pseudomonadati > Pseudomonadota > Gammaproteobacteria > Pseudomonadales > Pseudomonadaceae > Pseudomonas > Pseudomonas sp. ABFPK. The sequence goes on from NZ_LQXW01000067.1 coordinate 92,734, forward strand.
CGACGCCGATGTCAGATCGGGTTCGGGCAATCGATGAACAGGTGCTCCACGGCAAAGCGCCGCGCCAGGTAATCACCCAGCGCCTGCACCCCATACCGCTCGGTGGCATGGTGCCCGGCGGCAATGAAGCTGACGCCATTCTCGCGGGCACTATGGTAGGTCTGCTCCGACGCCTCGCCGGTCAGGTACAGGTCCACCCCGGCCGCGATCGCCGTGTCGATGTAGCCCTGCCCGCCTCCGGTGCACCAGCCGACCCGCCGGATCATCTGCTCACCCTCTACCAGCAAAGGCTCACGCCCCAGAACCTCCCGCACTCGCCGGGCGAAGTCGAGCGCAGTCATCGGCTCGGCCAGCGAGCCGACCAGGCCGACCACCTTGGGGTTCTCCGGGTCCAGCGGCCCTTCGACGGTGATGTCCAGTTGCCGCGCCAGTTGCACGTTGTTGCCCACGTCCGGGTGCACGTCCAGCGGCAGGTGGAACGCCAGCAGACTGATGTCGTTGTTCAACAGGGTTTTCAGCCGGCGCTGCCGGATGCCGGTGACGCAAGGGTTCTCTCCCTTCCAGAAGTAGCCATGGTGCACCAGCACCAGGTCGGCCTCGGCTTCGACTGCCGCATCCAGCAACGCCTGGCTGGCGGTAACGCCGCTGACGATGCGGCTGACCTGCGGCCGGCCTTCGACCTGCAGGCCGTTGGGGCAATAATCCTGGATCTTCGCGCTGCCCAGGTAACGCTCGGCTTCCTCGACCAGGGTGTTCAGAGCGACGGCCATGAAAATCTCCTCGAAATCTGCGTTTTTCTCGGGCACAACGCCCATGCAACGCCCGTATAATGCCGGCCATTATGGGCCGTCGCCGGCACTGGGGGAACCGGTGTATGATCGCGCGCGCTCATGCCCACCGCACGGTCATCGTCCCCGGCTATTTCCAGGATTCATTCATGTTCAAGGCTTTGCGTTATTTTGGCTGGCCCCTGCTTACCGGCGTACTGATCGCCATGCTGATCATCCAGCGCTTCCCGGAGTGGGTCGGCCTGCCCAGCCAGGACGTCAACCTGCAGCAGGCACCGCAGACCACGCGGATCATGCAGGGCCCGGTATCCTACGCCGACGCCGTGACCCTGGCCGCCCCGGCGGTGGTCAACCTGTACACCACCAAGGTGGTGAACAAGAGCGCCCACCCGCTGTTCGAAGACCCGCAGTTCCGCCGTTTCTTCGGCGACAACCTGCCCAAGCAGCGCCGCTGGGAGTCGAGCCTGGGCTCGGCGGTGATCATGAGCCCCGAAGGCTACCTGCTGACCAACAACCATGTCACCAGCGGCGCCGACCAGATCGTCGTGGCCCTGAAGGATGGCCGCGAGACATTGGCCCGGGTCATCGGCAGCGACCCGGAAACCGACCTGGCGGTGCTGAAGATAGACCTGAAGAGCCTGCCGGCAATCACCATCGGCCGCTCCGACAACATTCACATCGGCGACGTGTCGCTGGCCATCGGCAACCCGTTCGGGGTCGGCCAGACCGTGACCATGGGCATCATCAGCGCCACTGGCCGCAACCAGCTGGGCCTGAACAACTACGAAGATTTCATCCAGACCGACGCGGCGATCAACCCGGGTAACTCCGGCGGTGCGCTTGTGGATGCCAACGGCAACCTGATCGGCATCAACACGGCGATCTTCTCCAAGTCCGGCGGTTCGCAAGGTATCGGCTTCGCCATCCCGGTGAAACTGGCACTGGAGGTGATGAAGTCGATCATCGAGCACGGCCAGGTGATCCGTGGCTGGCTGGGCATCGAAGTACAGCCACTGAGCCAGGAACTGGCCGAATCGTTCGGCATGAAGGACCGCCCGGGCATCGTGGTGGCGGGCATCTTCCGCGAAGGGCCGGCGGCAAAGGCCGGGCTGCAGCTGGGTGACGTGATCCTGAGCATCAACGGCGAGCCGGCCGGTGACGGGCGCAAGTCGATGAACCAGGTGGCGCGGATCAAGCCCAACGAGAAGATCACCATCGAGGTGATGCGCAATGGGCAGCAGTTGAAGCTGATCGCCGAGGTGGGCCTGCGGCCACCACCGGCGCCGGCAGTCGCAAAGGAAGAGAAGTAAGGCTGCGATCTGGTCTCTGGGGGGCTGCTTCGCAGCCCATTCGCAGCACAAGGCTGCTCCTACAGGAGATCGCATTTCCCTTGTAGGAGCAGCCTTGTGCTGCGAATGGGCCGCAAAGCGGCCCCCGGCTACATCAATGCAGGATCTGGCTCAGGAACAACTTGGTCCGGTCACTGCGTGGCCGGTCGAAGAAGTCATCCGGCGCCGCCTGCTCGACGATCTCGCCCTTGTCCATGAAGATCACCCGGTTCGCCACGGTCCGGGCAAAGCCCATCTCGTGGGTCACGCAGAGCATGGTCATGCCGTCCTCGGCCAGGCCCACCATGGTATCGAGCACTTCCTTGACCATTTCCGGGTCCAGCGCCGAGGTCGGTTCGTCGAACAGCATGATCTTCGGTTTCATGCACAACGCGCGGGCAATCGCCACACGCTGCTGCTGACCACCGGACAACTGCCCCGGGTACTTGTGCGCCTGCTCCGGAATACGCACCCGCTCCAGGTAGTGCATGGCGATTTCCTCGGCCTTGCGCCGCGGCATCTTGCGCACCCACATCGGCGCCAGGGTGCAGTTTTCCAGGATGCTCAGGTGCGGGAACAGGTTGAAGTGCTGGAACACCATGCCCACTTCGCGGCGGATGGCCTCGATCTGCTTGAGGTCGTTGGTCAGCTCCACACCATCGACCACGATGCGCCCCTGCTGGTGCTCTTCAAGGCGGTTGAGGCAACGGATGGTGGTGGACTTGCCAGAGCCGGACGGCCCGCACAGCACGATGCGCTCGCCCTGGCGCACGTTCAGGTTGATGTCCTTGAGCACATGGAACTGGCCGTACCACTTGTTCACGCCCTGCATCTGGATGATGCCTTCGGGGCCGGCAGGCTGCTTGATCGCTTCACTCATTTCGAAACTCCTAACGCTTGTGGCCAGTGTCCAGCTTGCGCTCCAGATGCATGGAGTAGCGGGACATACCGAAACAGAAAATCCAGAACACCAGGGCGGCGAACACGTAGCCCTCGGTAGCCATACCCAGCCAGGCCGGGTCGGCAGCAGCTTGCTTGACGCTGTTCAGCAGGTCGAACAGGCCGATGATGATCACCAGGCTGGTGTCCTTGAACAGGGCAATGAAGGTGTTGACGATGCCGGGAATTACCAGCTTGAGCGCCTGCGGCAGAATCACCAGGCCCATCGCCCGCCAGTAGCCAAGGCCCATGGCCGCGGCAGCTTCGTACTGGCCCTTGGGGATGGCCTGGAGGCCGCCACGCACCACCTCGGCGATATACGCCGACTGGAACAGGATCACGCCGATCATCGCCCGCAGCAGCTTGTCGAAGCTCATGCCCTCAGGCAGGAACAACGGCAGCATCACCGATGACATGAACAGCACGGTGATCAGCGGCACGCCGCGCCAGAACTCGATGAAGGTCACGCACACCACCTTCACCGCAGGCATTTTCGAGCGCCGCCCCAGGGCCAGCAGGATTCCCAGCGGCAATGCGCCGACAATGCCCACGGTGGCAATCACCAGGGTCAGCATCAGCCCGCCCCACTGGCTGGTAGGTACGCTTTCCAGGCCCAGCATGCCCCCGTGCAGCAGGGTGTAGGCCAGCAGCGGGTACACCACCAGGAAGCCAAGGCCGTAGAAGGCCTTGCGTGGGAAGCGTTTGATGAACAGCGGGGCGGCGCCAAGCACGGCAAGCCACACGGTCAGGTCCACGCGCCAGCGCAACTCGGCCGGGTAGTAGCCGTACATGAACTGGCCGAAACGCTGCTGCACGAACACCCAGCAGGCGCCCTCCTTGGTGCAGTCGGCGCGGGTGGTGCCGACCCAGTTGGCATCAAGCAACGCCCACTGCAGCAGCGGCGGCACGATCAGCCAGACCAGGTAGATGGCAAACAGGGTCAGCAGCGTATTGAGCCAGCTGGAGAACAGATTGGCACGCATCCATGCGAGCACGCCGACGGTTTTCACCGGTGGCGGCATGTCGGGTTTGAAAACATGGGCATTCACTGGCGTATCCTCACCGCTCGATCAGCGCAATGCGCTTGTTGTACCAGTTCATCAGCAGCGAAATGCTGATGCTGATGGCGAGATAGACACTCATGGTGATGGCGATCACCTCGATGGCCTGGCCGGTCTGGTTGAGCACGGTACCGGCGAACAGCGAGACCATCTCCGGGTAGCCGATACCGGCCGCCAGCGACGAGTTCTTCGCCAGGTTCAGGTACTGGCTGGTCAGCGGCGGAATGATCACCCGCAGTGCCTGGGGGATGATCACCTTGCGCAGGGTCGGCCCCTCGCGCAGGCCCAGTGAGCGCGCGGCCTCGGTCTGGCCATGGCTGACCGAACGGATACCGGAGCGCACGATCTCGGCGATGAACGCAGCGGTGTAGATGGTCAACGCCAGGGTCAGCGCCAGCAGCTCGGGGATCAGTACCCAGCCACCGACGAAGTTGAATCCTTTCAATTGCGGCACTTCCCAGTGCACCGGGCTGCCGAACAGCAGTGCGCAAACGCCTGGGATGGCGATGAACAGCGCCAGCCCCACCCAGAACTTGTGGAATGGCTCGCCCGTCTCGTCGAAGCGCTTGTTGGCATAACGCACCATCACCACGATGGCCAGCAGCGCCAGGACCAGGGCCACGACGAACGGCCAGAAGCCTTCGGCCATGGACGCGCCGGGCATGTTCAGGCCACGGTTGCTGATGAAGAAGGTGTCGTCGATATTGATGCTGCCCCGCGGTCCCGGCAGGGTCAGGAACACGGCGAAGTACCAGAACAGGATCTGCAACAACGGCGGGATGTTGCGGAAGGTTTCCACATACACGGTCGCCAGCTTGTTGATCATCCAGTTCGGCGACAACCGCGCCACACCGATGATGAAGCCAAGGATGGTCGCCAGCACCACGCCGATGAACGTCACCAGCAAGGTGTTGAGCAGGCCGATGACGAACACCCGCGCATAGCTGTCTGATTCCACGTAGGGGATCAGGTGCTGGGCGATGCCGAAGCCGGCACTGCGGTCGAGAAAGTCGAAGCCCGAGGTGATACCCCGGTGTTGCAGGTTGGTTTGCGTGTTGTGGAACAGATACCAGCCCAGACCGACCACGAAGACTATCGTGAGAATCTGGAACAGCCACGCGCGCACACGTGGATCGCTCAGGGATAAACCCTTTTGTGCGCCGATTCGATTTTGCATGAAGTGCCCCGGAAAGTAGGGTTCCGAACAGCCTGCGGCGGCGGGATGCCGCCGCAGGGTGCAGCCATCAGCGCACAGGTGGCGCGTACTGGATGCCGCCGTTGTTCCACAGGGCGTTCATGCCACGGTCGATCTTCAGGTCGGTGCCCTGGCCCAGGTTCTTCTCGAACACTTCGCCATAGTTGCCGACTTGCTTGACGATCTGCACTACCCAGTCCTTGGGCAGCTTGAGGTCCTTGCCATACTCGCCGTCCGCACCCAGCAGGCGAGCAACGTCCGGGTTCTTGGTGCCTTTGGCCTCGGCCTCGACGTTCTTCGAGGTGATGCCTGCCTCTTCGGCGTTGAGCATGGCGAACAGGGTCCACTTGACGATGCTGAACCACTCCTCATCGCCTTTGCGCACTACCGGGCCCAGCGGCTCCTTGGAGATGGTTTCCGGCAGTACCACGTATTCGGTCGGCGCGGCCAGCTTGGAGCGTTGGGCGAACAGCTGCGACTTGTCCGAGGTCAGCACGTCGCAACGGCCGGACTCAAGCGACTTGGCGCTTTCGTCGGAGGTATCGAAAGTGATCGGCGTGTACTTCAGACCATTGGCGCGGAAGAAGTCCGAGACATTCAGCTCGGTGGTGGTACCGGCCTGGATGCAGATGGTCGCGCCATCAAGCTCCTTGGCGCTGGAAACACCGAGTTTCTTGTTGACCAGGAAGCCGACGCCGTCATAGTAGGTAACACCGGCGAACACCAGGCCCATTCCGGCATCACGCGAGCTGGTCCAGGTGGTGTTGCGCGACAGTACGTCGACTTCGCCCGACTGCAGTGCGGTGAAGCGTTCCTTGGCGTTGAGCTGGCTGAACTTGACCTTGGTCGCGTCGCCGAATACAGCGGCGGCTACGGCGCGGCACACGTCGGCGTCGATACCAACGATCTTGCCCTGCGCATCAGGTACCGAGAAGCCTGGAAGACCGTCGCTCACGCCACACTGGACGAAGCCCTTCTTCTTTACCGCATCCAGGGTGGCGCCGGCCTGGGCGTTGCTCACGGCGCCCAGCGCGGCGGCAGCGGTCAGGACTGCCAGGGTGGTTTTCAACATCTTCATTCACAACCTCCAAATCGCTCTTGTTGTATCGAGCCGGAATTGCACCGCACCCTTTTGAGGCGTATCCGACCCGTATTGGCTTGTTATTGGGTCAATGGCGCAATGGACTGTTCTGTGACAGCCTTCGCGTGCAAAGGGTGTTACCGTCACGGCCTGCCCTTTGCATCATTGGGTGAATTGCAAAGCGCGTACCAAAATTTGCGGCTGTAGCGTTTAAGCGCTCGTCAAGTAGGGAAAGTTGTATCGTTGCGACATTCTTTTTCCGACAATCATTTCCAGCGCCTTCTTTTCACGCACGCCATAACAAGACCCGCACACTTTCGGAGCAGTCATGACCAACCCGCTGATTCTCGAACCGCAGAAAACCGCAGACGCTTGTGTGATCTGGTTGCACGGCCTGGGTGCCGACCGTTACGACTTCCTACCAGTGGCCGAATTCATGCAGGAACGCCTGCTCAGCACCCGTTTCGTCATGCCCCAGGCTCCCACCCGCCCGGTAACCATCAACGGCGGCTACGCCATGCCCAGCTGGTACGACATCAAGGCCATGACCCCGGCTCGCGCCATCGACGAGGCGCAGCTGGAGGAATCGGCCGAACAGGTCATTAGCCTGATCAAGGCCGAGCAGGCCAAAGGCATCAGCCTGTCGCGGATTTTCCTGGCTGGCTTCTCCCAGGGTGGCGCGGTGGTACTGCACACTGCCTATATAAAGTGGCAAGAAGCGCTGGGTGGCGTGATCGCCTTGTCCACCTACGCCCCCACCTTCAACGACCAGCACCAGTTGAGCGCCTGCCAGCAACGCACCCCGGCCCTGTGCCTGCATGGTGTGCACGACCCGGTGGTGATCCCTTCCATGGGCCGCACCGCCTTCGAGTACCTCAATACCTGGGGCGTTGCCGCCCGCTGGCACGAATACCCGATGGAACACGAAGTGGTGGTGGAAGAGTTGAGCGACATCCACGACTGGCTGAGCAAGCAATTGCAATAAGCCAGGGCTGTCTGTAGTTGTAAGGCTATTCCACTACGCCGCGCCTGAATCTTGCATTACACTGCCCGGCGTACATTCCTTAACCAGTTGATGAGACGATCGTGCTCAAGGCACTCAAGAAAATTTTCGGCAAGGGAGACGCCGCGCCACAGGCCGTCGCTCCTGCTGCCAGCGTGACGCCGCCTGCGCCCGCACCCGCCAGCGAGGCCCGGCCTGCGGAAAAACCGGCCGCACCACGCGCCACCCCCACTCCCCGGGCCGAACAGCCTGCCGCCGTTACGCCAGCCGCCGACAAGCCGGCCAAGGACAAACCGCGTCGCGAGCGCAAGCCCAAGCCGCAGGCCAGCCTGTGGAAACCGGAAGACTTCGTGGTCGAGCCACAGGAAGGCAAGACCCGCTTCCACGACTTCAAGCTGTCCAACGAACTGATGCATGCCATCCACGACCTGGGCTTCCCGTACTGCACGCCGATCCAGGCACAGGTGCTGGGTTACACCCTGCGCGGTCAGGACGCCATCGGCCGGGCCCAGACCGGTACCGGCAAGACTGCGGCGTTCCTGATCTCGATCATTTCCCAGCTGCAGCAGACGCCGCCGCCGAAGGAACGCTACATGGGCGAGCCACGTGCGCTGATCATCGCGCCCACCCGAGAGCTGGTGGTACAGATCGCCAAGGACGCCATCGCCCTGACCAAGTACACCGGCCTGAACGTGATGAGCTTCGTCGGCGGAATGGACTTCGACAAGCAGCTCAAGGCCCTGGAAGCGCGCCATTGCGACATCCTGGTGGCCACTCCGGGGCGCCTGCTGGACTTCAACCAACGCGGTGAGGTGCACCTGGACATGGTCGAAGTGATGGTGCTGGACGAAGCCGACCGCATGCTCGACATGGGCTTCATCCCCCAGGTGCGCCAGATCATTCGCCAGACGCCGCCGAAAAGCGAGCGCCAGACCCTGCTGTTCTCCGCCACCTTCACCGACGACGTGATGAACCTGGCCAAGCAGTGGACCACCAACCCGGCCATCGTCGAGATCGAGCCGGAGAACGTTGCCAGCGAAACGGTGGAGCAGCACGTCTATGCGGTGGCCGGCAGCGACAAGTACAAGCTGCTGTACAACCTGGTGACCCAGAACAAGTGGGAACGGGTGATGGTGTTCGCCAACCGCAAGGACGAAGTGCGGCGCATCGAGGAAAAACTGGTGCGCGACGGCATCAATGCCGCGCAGTTGTCGGGTGACGTGCCGCAGCACAAGCGTATCCGTACCCTGGAGAACTTCCGCGAAGGGCGCATCACCGTGCTGGTGGCCACCGACGTGGCGGGGCGTGGCATTCACATCGATGGCATCAGCCACGTGATCAACTTCACCCTGCCGGAAGACCCGGACGACTACGTGCACCGCATTGGCCGGACAGGCCGTGCTGGCACCAGTGGTGTGTCGATCAGCTTTGCCGGTGAGGATGACTCGTACCAGCTGCCAGCGATCGAAGAGCTGCTGGGGCGCAAGATCAAGTGTGAAATGCCGCCGGATGAGCTGCTGAAGCCGGTGCCGCGCAAGCATCATTGACCTGTGCCGGCCTCTTCGCGGGTAAACCCGCTCCCACAGGTACTGCACAGCTTTCAAAACCTGTGATGCACCTGTGGGAGCGGGTTCACCCGCGAACCGGGGCTTCGCCCCGGCCATCAAACAAGGATCTACCAGCGCTCCGCCGCATCCTGATCACTCTGCTTCCCTTCCACCCACCGTGCCCCTTCCTGGGTATTTTCCTTCTTCCAGAACGGCGCCCGCGTCTTCAGATAGTCCATGATGAAGTTGCAGGCATCGAACGCCGCCTGCCGATGGGCACTGGCCACGCCGACGAACACGATCGGCTCACCCGGCTCGAGCGCACCGATGCGGTGCAGCACCTCCACCTTGAGCAACGGCCAGCGCTGCTCTGCCTCCACCACGATCTTGGCCAAGGCCTTTTCGGTCATGCCCGGATAGTGCTCGAGGAACATCCCCGCCACCTCGCGGCCATCGTTGAAATCCCGCACGTAGCCGACAAAACCGACCACCGCGCCCACACCGACATTGGCCGCGTGCATGGCATTGGTCTCGGCTCCCGGGTCGAACGCACCTTCCTGGACTCGCACAGCCATGTTCAGCCTCCGGTCACCGGCGGGAAGAACGCCACTTCATCGCCCTCTTCCAGCGGCTCATCGAGCTTGCACAGTTCTTCGTTGCGCGCACACATCAGGTTCTGCTCGGCCAGCACTTCATAGTGCCCACCCTTGGCCACCAAGGCCTGGCGCACATCGTCGAGCACCTTGAACGCACCCTCCACCCGCTCGGCATCCACGCCCAACAATTCGCGGTAACGGGCGAAGTACATCACCTTGACCTTCATCACGCCTCCACCTTGTAGTGGCCACTTTTGCCGCCAAGTTTTTCCAGCAGGCGCACCTGCTCGATGACCATACCTTTATCCACAGCCTTGCACATGTCATAGATCGTCAGCGCAGCCACGCTGGCGGCAGTCAGCGCCTCCATCTCCACACCGGTCTGCCCGGCCAGCTTGCAGCGGGCGACGATACGCACGGCGTCCTGCCCCTCGGCACTCAGTTCGACCTTGACGCTGGTCAGCATCAGCGGGTGGCACAGCGGGATCAGTTCGCTGGTCTTCTTCGCCGCCTGGATCCCGGCAATGCGCGCCACGGCGAACACGTCGCCCTTGGGGTGTTCACCGTCGACGATCATCTGCAAGGTCTGCGGCAACATGCGCACCCGCGCCTCGGCGGTGGCCTCACGCTCGGTCACGGCCTTTTCAGTGACGTCGACCATGTTGGCCCGCCCCTGGGAATCAAGATGTGTCAGCACTGCTCTGCTCCTGTGAAGGGAACTCGCAGTGTAAACCTGTGAGTCAGGTTTGAGCAGAGGGGTGCGTCAACCGTGCCCGCGAAAGAGCCGGGCGGCGAACCGCCCGGCGGAGAGGGTTACAGATGCGACTCGGCATACTCGGCCAGCACCGAGCGTGGCACGCCCTGCAAGGTGATGTGCACGCCATGGGGGAAGTCCTTGAAGCGCTCGGTCAGGTAGGTCAGGCCCGAGCTGGTCGCGGACAGGTAGGGGGTATCGATCTGCGCCAGGTTGCCCAGGCAGACCACCTTGGACCCGGAGCCGGCACGGGTGATGATGGTTTTCATCTGGTGCGGCGTCAGGTTCTGGCACTCGTCGATCAGGATCAGGCTCTGCTGGAAGCTACGCCCACGGATGTAGTTCAGCGACTTGAACTGCAACGGCACGCGCTCGAGGATGTACTCGACGCTGCCATGGGTGCTTTCGTCATCCATGTGCAAGGCCTCGAGGTTGTCGGTGATGGCGCCCAGCCAAGGTTCCATCTTCTCGGCCTCGGTGCCCGGCAGGAAGCCGATCTCCTGGTCCAGCCCCTGCACACTGCGGGTGGCGATGATGCGCCGGTAGCGCTTGCTAACCATGGTCTGTTCGATGGCTGCGGCCAGGGCCAGGATGGTCTTGCCGGAACCGGCGGCGCCGGTCAGGTTGACCAGGTGGATATCCGGGTCAAGCAGGGCGAACAACGCCAGGCTCTGGTGGATGTCCCGCGGTTTCAAGCCCCAGGCTTCCTGGTGCAGCAGCGGTTCCTGATGCAGGTCCAGCAACAGCAGTTCGTCGTTGCGGATACCCTTGATCCAGCCTACGAAGCCCTGTTCATCGATGATGAACTCGTTGACGTGAACCGCCGGCAGGTTGTCGATCAACTGCACGCGGTGCCAGGTGCGGCCGCGCTCCTGGCGGGTATCGACCTTGCTCACCCGGTCCCAGAACGAGCCGGTGACCGAATGGTAGCCCTTGGACAGCAATGACACGTCATCGACCAGTTGGTCGGTGCTGTAGTCCTCGGCCGCGATGCCACAGGCACGTGCCTTCAGGCGCATGTTGATGTCTTTGGTGACCAGCACAACGTCCAGGTCGGTGCGCCGGGCCCGTACTTCGAGCAACTGGTTGATGATGATGTTGTCGTTGAGGTTTTCCGGCAGCAGCTTGTTCGGCTCGTTGCGCGGAGTCATCAGGATGGACAGGAAGCCCTTGGGTCCGCTCTTGCCACGCTGGATCGGCACGCCCTGCTCGACATCGCTGGGCGAGGCGTCACCAAGGGTCTGGTCGATCAGGCGAATGGCCTGGCGGCATTCGGCGGCGATGGTCTGTTTGCCGGTCTTGAGCTTGTCGAGTTCCTCCAGCACCGTCATCGGGATGGCGACATGGTGCTCCTCGAAGTTCAGTAACGCGTTGGGGTCGTGAATCAGGACGTTGGTATCGAGCACATACAGGATAGGCTTGCTGGAGGAAGGGTTGCGTCCTTGGTCATCCATACTCGGTCACCTTATGTCGAAGCCACACGGCGTGGTCTGTTACGCCGCAGAGTGACTGCCGCTGTCCCCGTATCCGCGTTGTTACGGGCGGGAAGCGAACCTGGCTAGGTGGGCCTGGATGACGCCACCTGTGCTGCAGGAATCGGCTGTCTGGTTTCTTCATACCGCAAAAATGATGACTAAAAAAAGTCTTTTTACGCGTAGGTGAAGTTTATTTTTCCAAATGACGAACAGGGGTTGGCGAGGGGGCGCGTGAGGACTACAGTCAAAAATCAGGCTGCCATTGCAGGGGCTATCGCCAGCAAGCCATGCACGGTACCTGTTGGAGCTGGCTTGCCGGCGATGGGCTGCGCAGCAGCCCCCTCTCACCCCCGGTTGGCATATCCCTGGCAATCTTCCCAACCAATCCCGCTCTGCGCCGTATTGCGCAACAACCACTCCACCGCCGGCTGCGCCCTGGGCAGGCTGTCATGGAACTGGATCACGCCCTTGCGCCACAGCAGCATCAAGGTCAGCACCCGCTGGGCAGAGGCCTCGGCGCTCAGTGCGCCATCATCCTGGGCATCAATGTCCCACAACGACACTTGCAACTGCTGGCTGGCCATGAACGCCTCGCCATCGGCCCGGCGCTGCCCGTAGGGCGGCCGAAACAACGGTACATACTGCTCCGGCAGGTCGGCCTGCACCCGAGCCTGGCTGCGCCGCAATGAATCCTGCCAGTCTGTCCACTGCGCATGGGAGCGGTACTCCCAACCCAAAATCCCCACGCAATGCCCACGATAGAGCTGGCGCAAGGCATCTGCCGCACCGGCGTCGCGGCGTTGCTGCAGGCGGTTGCCGAGCACGAAGAACGTGCCTTCAAGCTTTTGCCGGCGCAGATAATCAGCCAGCAGATCGGTACTGCCGCCATCCGGCCCGGGCCCGCCGACGAAGGTCAGCAGGAACATACGGTCGTTCAGTTCATCCCCATTGCGCTCGCGCGAGGACAACCGCTCCACCTCGCTGCTGGTCTGTGGCAACAACGCAGCCTTGCGCAGTTGTTCGTCCAGGTACCGCACATGGAACTGGTGGCTCGGCTCGATCCAGCCGGTGTAGAACGTGCCGACATCGGTAGCGAACGTCGCTGCCTGCGTGCGCAACTCCGCCATCGACGTAACCGGATAGCAGAACGACGCATCCTGCTCGCAACTGCGCTGCGCCTGTTGATAACCTTCCCACAACCGCTGCCACATGCGCGCCCGCACCAGGCGCACCTTCTGCAGGTTGACCTGCCGTAGCCCCAAGCGTGCCGCCAGCGCCGCGTCGTCCAGCAGTTCGCTTTCGTGCAGCACCTGGGCGAACGAGAGGATCTCGGCTCGCGAGGCCACATCGAACAACGCCGGGCTGTCCAGTTTTTCGGGCCACAGGCTGCGGTCCAGGCTTACCTGGGTTGAAGGGGCGGCTTGCACGGCCAGGCTCAGCAGAGCGGCCAGCAAGGCAAAGGCAATACGCACGGTTGAAGGCTCCGCAACGGCGAAACGCGCACTATAGCCTCTGCACCGGCCATGGTCTGTGACTATCGTCGCCATAGTTTGGACTTGCACCGCCCAGCCCGTAGAATTCCCGGCCAACGATGCCAGGAGCCGACCCGATGCTGACGGTGATTTCACCCGCCAAGACCCTCGACTACGACACCCCGCCGGTGACCGAGCGTTTCACCCTGCCCCAGTACCTGGACGACTCCCAGGAGCTGATCCAGCAGCTGCGCGACCTGTCGCCAGCGCAGATCAGCGAACTGATGCACCTGTCCGACAAGCTCGCCGGCCTGAATGCCGCGCGCTTCGGCAGCTGGACCCCGGACTTCACCCCGGCCAATGCCAAGCAAGCGCTGCTGGCGTTCAAGGGTGACGTGTATACCGGCCTCGACGCCGAAAGCCTGGGCGAGGACGATTTCAGCTACGCCCAGCAGCACTTGCGCATGCTTTCGGGCCTGTATGGCCTGCTGCGCCCGCTCGACCTGATGCAACCTTACCGCCTGGAAATGGGCACCAAGCTGGCAAACGCCCGGGGTAAGGACCTGTACGCTTTCTGGGGCACACGCATCAGCGAGTGGCTGAACCAGGCCTTGGCCGAACAGGGCGATGACGTGCTGCTGAACTTGGCCAGCAACGAGTATTTCAGCGCGGTGAAGCGCAGTGCGCTCAAGGCCCGGGTGATCAACGTCGACTTCAAGGACCTGAAGAACGGCCAGTACAAGATCATCAGCTTCTACGCCAAGAAAGCCCGCGGCATGATGAGCCGCTTCGTGATCCAGCAGCGCATCAGCGACCCGGAGCAGCTCAAGCAGTTCGATGTGCAGGGGTACTACTACAGTGCCGAACAGTCGAAGCCGGACCACCTGGTGTTCCTGCGGGATCATCCTTCCGAATAGTCAGGCAATACACAATCCCCTGTAGGAGCGGCCTTGTGTCGCGAAAGGGCCGCATAGCGGCCCCGGCAATTTCTGCTTTGATGTTGAAATCCTGGGGCCGCTGCGCGGCCCTTTCGCGACACAAGGCCGCTCCTACAAAAAGCGCCCCCCTCCTTACCCCCTCCGCCCCGCAACAGGGCACGACGCAAAGCGTCATCGCGCCATAAAACCAGCGCCAAAAAATCGACACACCATCACTTATAGCCAAACGCCATAAGACCGTTCGTAGCTTTTTTGACGAATTTTTCAAAATATTTTTCGATGCTGGCATAAAAATATCTCGCAACAGTTTCGCCCTTTATATATCGGGGCAAAACGCCCGAGTGCTATCAGATTGAAATTGTCCGCCACTGAAAAAATATTTAGAAATCTTTCATCCACGCCGAACCCACCCCGGAACTTCTGCTACGACGAATAGCTCATAGTGCCGTAACGCTTTTCCTGCCCCTGGGCTGTGAGAGATGACTTACAGATGACAACGGCAGGTATCTACTACCCGCCCCAACAACTTCGACAGGTATGACGGGAACCCCCGAAAACCCTGTCCATGCAGGAGAGACGCGTCCCTTTCAATTCGTCCTAGTGGTTGATTTCAAAGGATTTTTCCACTTGAAAAAACAAGCACAGCAAAGCGCCACGTAGCGCCTTGCAATAAAGACGGCTGCATTCCAGGGCACGTTTTTTAATTAATGGCTTTTTACTGCCACATTTGAGTGCATAACTTTTTGCGCTCCGGATTTATTTTGCCTGCGCTCGGCGAAGTGTGCATTTCGCCATGGATCCGTGCGCCCGAAAACTGTTGTTAATCAACCCAGTCCGGCTCTCTCCGGAGGTGCCGACGTGATAAACACATGAGGTGATAGCGATGCGTATCAGCATCTTTGGTTTGGGTTATGTAGGTGCGGTCTGTGCAGGCTGCCTGACGGCGCGAGGCCATGAAGTGATCGGTGTGGACGTGTCCAGCACCAAGATCGACCTGATCAATCAGGGCAAGTCGCCCATCGTCGAACCTGGCCTGGAAGCACTGCTGCAACAGGGCATCGCCAACGGCCGCCTGCGCGGTACTACCGATTTCGCCGAAGCCATCCGTGCCAGCGACGTATCGATGATCTGCGTGGGTACCCCAAGCAAGAAGAACGGCGACCTGGGCCTTGAGTACATCGAATCGGTGTGCCGCGAAATCGGCTACGTGCTGCGTGACAGCGAGCGCCGCCACACCATCGTGGTACGCAGCACCGTGCTGCCGGGCACCGTGAAGAACGTGGTGATCCCGATCCTCGAAGACTGCTCGGGCAAGAAAGCCGGCGTCGACTTCGGCGTTGCGGTCAACCCGGAATTCCTGCGTGAAAGCACCGCGATCAAGGACTACGACCAGCCACCGATGACCGTCATCGGCGAACTGGACAGCGCCAGCGGCGACATCCTGCAGGCCCTGTACGAAGAGCTCGACGCACCGATCATCCGCAAGCCGATCGAAGTGGCCGAGATGATCAAGTACACCTGCAACGTGTGGCACGCCACCAAGGTCACCTTCGCCAACGAGATCGGCAACATCGCCAAGGCCGTAGGCGTGGATGGCCGTGACGTGATGGACGTGGTCTGCCAGGACAAAGTGCTGAACCTGTCCCAGTACTACATGCGCCCTGGCTTCGCCTTCGGCGGCTCGTGCCTGCCCAAGGATGTGCGCGCCCTCACCTATCGCGCCGCCAGCCTCGATGTACGCGCACCGCTGCTCGACTCGCTGATGCGCAGCAACGAATCGCAGGTGCAGAACGCCTTCGAGCTGATCGAAGCCCACGACAAGCGCAAGGTCGCCCTGCTCGGTCTGAGCTTCAAGGCCGGCACCGACGACCTTCGTGAAAGCCCGCTGGTGGAACTGGCCGAACGCCTGATCGGCAAGGGCTACCAGCTGGATATCTACGACGAGAACGTCCAGTACGCCCGCGTACACGGCGCCAACAAGGACTACATCGAGTCGAAGATCCCGCACGTGTCGTCGCTGCTCAACGCCGACTTCCAGAAGGTGATCGACAACGCCGACGTCATCGTCCTGGGCAACCGTGACGAGCAGTTCCGTGCACTGGCCCAGCAAGCGCCGGCCGGCAAGCACGTGATCGACCTGGTCGGTTTCATGAGCAAACCGACCTGCGCTACCAGCCGCACCGAAGGCATCTGCTGGTAAGTGCTGGCCGGGCAGCGGGGGCCTCCCCACCCCCGCTGCCCACCTTTTCCCGAATTCTCGACGGATGCTGAACATGCAAAGGATCCAGACAGTGCTGTTGCAGTGCGCCGGTTGGCTGCTCTACGTGAGTCTGCTCATGCTGATCGCCCTGGCCCTGCCAGCCGATATCTTCGACTCGCAGTCGAAGCACTTCATCTTCCTGGTCGGCGCAGTCGGCATCTGGCGCTACTCCATGGGCGCCACCCATTTCATCCGCGGCATGATCTTCCTCTACGGCGTATACCCGTACCTGCGCCGCAAGGTTCAGAAAATGGGCAAGGACGCCGACCCGTCCCACGTGTACCTGATGGTGACCAGCTTCCGCATCGAAGCACTCACCACCGCCCAGGTGTACAGCTCGGTGATCCGCGAGGCGATCAACTGTGGCTTCCCCACCACCGTGGTCTGCTCGCTGGTGGAGATGTCGGACGAACTGCTGGTGAAAAGCCTGTGGGCCAAATACAACCCGCCAGCCCACGTGAAGCTGGACATCGTGCGCATCGCCGGTACCGGCAAGCGTGACGGCCTGGCCTACGGTTTCCGTGCGATCTCGCGCATGCTGCCGGACGAGAACGCCGTGGTGGCGGTAATCGACGGTGACACCGTGCTGGGCGATGGCGTGGTACGCAAGACCGTGCCGTGGTTCAAGCTGTTCCCCAACGTCGGCGGCCTGACCACCAACGAGTTCTGCGAAGTGCGTGGCGGCTACATCATGAGCGAGTGGCACAAGCTGCGCTTCGCCCAGCGCCACATCAACATGTGCTCGATGGCCCTGTCCAAGCGCGTGCTGACCATGACCGGACGCATGTCGATGTTCCGCGCCAGCGTGGTGACCAACCCCGAGTTCATCGCCGACGTCGAAAGCGACTCGCTGATGCACTGGCGCCTGGGCCGCTTCAAGTTCCTCACCGGTGACGACAAGTCCAGCTGGTTCAGCCTGATGCGCCTGGGCTACGACACCTTCTACGTGCCGGACGCCGCCATCAACACGGTCGAGCACCCGCCGGAGAAGAGCTTCCTCAAGGCCAGCCGCAAGCTGATGTACCGCTGGTACGGCAACAACCTGCGGCAGAACTCCCGCGCGCTTGGCCTGGGCCTGCGCCGCCTGGGGCTGTTCACCAGCATCGTGCTGTTCGACCAGCGCGTGTCGATGTGGACCAGCCTGCTGGGCCTGACCGTGGCGGTGATCGCCAGCCTCAAGTTCGGCCTGGGCTTCCTGCTGGTGTATCTGCTGTGGATCGGCATCACCCGCCTGATCCTCACCATCATGCTGCTGTGCTCCGGCCACAACGTAGGCCCGGCCTACCCGCTGATTCTCTATTACAACCAGATCATCGGCGCGCTGATGAAGATCTACGTGTTCTTCCGCCTCGACAAGCAGTCCTGGACGCGTCAGCCCACTGCCCTCAAGCGTGACCTCGCCAGTTTTCAACAATGGTTCAACACCTGGTCCTCGCGGACCATGACCTTCTCGGCTGCCAGCATCTTCGTTGCTGTGCTGTTCATGGTCGTGTGAGCCCAACCCGGATCGGAACTAACAGGAACAAACCACATGAATACCGCCGTGAACGTCAACGTCGTGCATGAGTCCGAAGCCCAGCGCCAGCATGCCCGGGTACGCATCCCCGCCAAGCTGCGGTTCCTCGACCCTCAGCGCCAGGCCCACGATGTGAAGGTCGACGACCTCTCCGCCGGTGGCCTGAGCTTCCACACCAAGCAACAACTGTCGGTTGGCGACGTGCTCCGCGGGCGGCTGCAGTTCACGGTCGACAACCTCGGCCTGTCGATGGACATCGAGTTCCAGGTGCGCTCCTACAACCCGGGCAGCGGCCGTACCGGCGCGCAGTTCCAGAACCTCGAGCTCCGCGACATCGCCACGCTGCGCCACATCATCACCTCGCACCTGTCGGGTGAGCTGATCACTGCCGGCGATGTGCTCAGTACCCTGCAGCGCGACAACTTCACCAAGGCGCGCAAGCAGAAGGACGGCGGTGCCGGCCTGAGCGCCTTCGGCCGCCTCAAGGCGGTCACCGTCACCCTCGGCGTGTTCGTGGTCGGTGTCGCCGCCTTCGGCTTCATCGCCAAGTCGCTGTACGGCATGTACTTCGTCAGCCATGCCGAAGCCGGCGTGGTCGCGGTACCCACCACCAACGTCACCATGCCGCGCGACGGCACCGTGAACAGCCTGGTCGAAAGCGGTGGGCAGATCGCCAAGGGCGCGCCACTGGCCAGTTTCACCACCAGCATGCTGGACATGCTCAAGGGCAACCTGGAAGACGCACAGCTGGAGCCGGCGAAGATCGAGGAACTGTTCGGCAAGCAGTTGTCCGGCACCCTCACCAGCCCGTGTGATTGCGTGGTTGCCCGCCAGCTGGTGGACAACGGCCAGTACGCCGCCAAGGGCCAGCCGATCTTCCAGCTGATCCCGCGCACCACCAACCCGATGGTCGAGGCGCGCTTCACCTACCGCCAGTTCGACGAGGTCAAGCCAGGCACCCGCGTCAACTTCCAGGTAGCCGGCGAAGACGAAGTGCGAACCGGCCAGATCGTCAGCAGCGCCAGCCTCAACAGCGAAGACCTGGCCGCCGACATCCGCGTGCAGATCAAGCCCGACAGCGCCCTGCCCGCCGAACTCGCCGGTCGCCCGGCTTCGGTCAACAGCGACCGTGGCCCATCGCTGAACTGGCTGATCGACAAAGCCATGGCCCGTGGGCTGTAAGAGGACCACAACATGATTCCCCACAAGAAAAGCGCCAGCCTGGGCCTGTGTGCCCTGGCTGCAGCCATCACCCTGGCCGGCTGTGCAGGCCTGCCCGACCAGCGCCTGGCCAACGAAGCCATGAAGCGCGGTGACACGGCACTGGCCGAGCGCAACTACAAGGCGCTGGCCGACCTGGGCTACAGCGAAGCGCAAGTGGGCCTGGCCGACATCAAGGTCGCCACCCGCGACCCGGCGAAAATCAAGGAAGCCGAGGCCACCTACCGCGCCGCGGCCGCCATCTCGCCGCGTGCCCAGGCGCGCCTTGGCCGCCTGCTGGTGGCCAAGCCCGACAGCACCCAGGCCGAGCGCGAAGAAGCCGAAACCCTGCTCAAGCAAGCCGCCAAGCAGGGCGAAAGCAACACCCTGATCCCGCTGGCGATGCTCTACCTGACCTACCCGCAGAGCTTCCCCAAGGTCAACGCGCAGCAGCAGATCGACCAGTGGCGCGCCGCCGGTAACCCGGAAGCGGGCCTGGCCCAGGTGCTGCTGTACCGCACCCAGGGCACCTACGACCAGCACCTGGGCGAAGTGGAGAAAATCTGCAAGGCCGCCCTGAACACCACCGACATCTGCTACGTCGAGCTGGCCACCGTGTACCAGAAGCGTGGCCAGGCCGACCAGCAGGCTGCCCTGCTCGGCCAGCTCAAGGCTGCCTACGCCCGTGGCGCAGTGCCGGCCACCCGGGTCGACAGCGTTGCCCGGGTACTGGCTGACCGCAGCCTCGGCCAGACCGACGAAAAAACCGCCAAGGACCTGCTCGAGCAGGTGGCCCCGGCCAACCCGGCGTCCTGGGTCAGCCTGGCGCAACTGGTGTACGACTTCCCCGAGCTGGGCGATACCGACCAGCTGATGGCCTACATCGACAAGGGCCGCGAAGCCGAACAGCCACGCGCCGAACTGTTGCTGGGCCGCCTGTACTACGAAGGCAAGACCGTGCCTGCGGACGCGGCCAAAGCCGAAGAACACCTGCAGGCTGCCGCCGACGCCGGCGAAGTCAGCGCCCATTACTACCTGGGCCAGCTGTACCGCCGCGGCTACCTGGGCAATGTCGAGCCGCAGAAGGCCGTCGACCACCTGCTGGCCGCCGCCCGTGGCGGACAGAACAGCGCCGACTACGCCTTGGCCCAGCTGTTCAGCGAAGGCCACGGCATTCGCCCGCAGCCGGGCAACGCCTGGGTATTCGCCCAGCTCGCCCAGGCCAACCCGTCGCCGCAATCCGCTGAACTGCTGCAGCAGCTCGACCAGCAACTTACGCCTGACCAGCGCAGCCAGGCCCAGCAACTGCTGGCACAAGAGAAGCAGGCGCGCGGCAGCATGGCGCAAGGTGCCAACAGCACCCTGGCCATCGAAGCCCTGCAAGACGACGAAAAAGAAGTAACCGGTGAGGACTCGCTATGACGCTCAATCCCTTCGTGAAAGCTGGCATCGGCCTGAGCTTCGCCCTGCTGTGGTCCTGCCCGACCCTGGCGGAAATGACCGCTGAAAAGAACTTCGGCCTGGATGTGAAGATCACCGGCCAGTCGGAAGACGACCGTGACCTGGGCACCCGCTCCGGCGGCGACGTCAACGGCCTCGGTCTTGATCTGCGCCCCTGGGTATATGGCGAGCGTGGCAACTGGAGCGCCTATGCCATGGGCCAGGCAGTCACCGCCACCGACACCATCGAAACCGACACCCTGCGCCAGAACGACGACGGCACCACCACCGACACCGCCGCCGACGGCCGCGAACAAGACAAGAGCTACCTGGCCATGCGCGAATTCTGGGTCGGCTACAGCGGCCTGACCGCCTACCCCGGCGAGCAGCTGCGTTTCGGCCGCCAGCGCCTGCGCAGCGACGATGGCATGTGGCGTGACACCAATATCGAGGCGCTGAACTGGACCTTCGACACCACCCTGCTCAAGGCCGACCTGGGCGTGGCCCAGCGCTTCAGCGAATACCGCACCGACCTCACCGAGCTGGCCCCGGAAGACAAGGACCGCACACACCTCTACGGCAACGTCGCCACGCAGTGGACCCCTGGCCACTGGGTCGGCGTACGCGCCCACCACACCCACGACGGCGGCAGCCTGAAGAACCCGGGCGAAACCGTCGATGCGCTGGACAAGACCCGCACCGGCGACCTCACCTGGCTGGGCCTGGAAGCGAACAGCGACGCCTACAACTGGCGCAACGACCACACCGTCAACTACTGGGGCAGCGTCACCTGGCTGACCGGTGACCGCGACACCCTCAGCAGCCAGGTCGTCGGTGACGAAACCGTGGCCACCGGCAAGCAGAGCGGTGACGTCAACGCCTGGGCCACCGACCTCGGCATCCGCCTGCGCCTCGACCCGCAATGGCAAGTCGGTGCGGCCTATGCCCGTGGCAGCGGCGGCGGTGGCGACGACGGTTCGAGCAACTACGAGCAGACCGGCCTCGAGAGCAACCGCTCCAACTACACCGGCACCCGTTCGCGCGTGCACCGCTTCGGTGAAGCCTTCCGTGGCGAGCTTGGCAACCTGCAGGCGGCCACCCTGTTCGCCTCCTGGCAGCTGCGCGACGACTACGACGCCAGCTTCATCTACCACAAGTTCTGGCGTGTCGATGGCAACCAGAACATCGGTTCCAGCGGCATCAACGCGGTGGTCAACGACAACGGCGTGAACCGCCCGCTGGTCGATGGTGAAAAAGACCTTGGCCAGGAAATGGACGTGGTCGTGACAAAGTACTTCAAGCAAGGCCTGCTGCCGGCTTCGATGAGCCAGGCCATCGACGAGCCATCTGCCCTGGTGCGCCTGCGCGCCGGTGTGTTCAAGCCGGGTGACGCCTACGGCAAGGAAGCGGACTCGTACATGCACCGCGCCTTCGTCGACGTGATCTGGCGCTTCTGAGGCCGGGAGACCCTGATGAACCTTCACCCGCACTTACGTCACAGCCTCCTGGCCAGCGCCCTGCTGCTGGCCAGTGGCCTGGTCGCTGCCGCAGAGCCCAAGGTGATTGCCAAGGAACTGCAGCAGGCCAAGACCTACACGGTCTCCAGTGCACCGGTCGAGCCGCTGCACATGGACCCGCCGAAGCTGCCTGACCTGACCGGCTACACCGCCGAGGCGGTGCAGAAGAAAATCGACCGTCGCCACAAGGGCAAGGTCAGCCTGCGCCGCATGTTCCAAGAGGACACCCTCAAGGAATTCGTCGGCGGCGACAACAAGGCGGCCGAGTGGGTCCAGCGCCAGCATGGCATTCCGCAGGCGATCTTCGTCGATGACGGCCATGTCGACCTGGTCGAGCTGAGCAAGAAGGTACCCAAGCAGTACCTCAGCGAAGTCGAGCCGGGCGTATTCCTGGCGCGCCTGCCGATCGTGGTCGGGCAGAAGGGCATCCTCGAGATCGACGGCAAGGTCAAGCAACTGCGCCTGTCCGAGGAAGGCGGTTCGTTCCTGGTCAACGACGGCAAGCTGTTCGTCACCGACACCCAGGTGACCGGCTGGCGGGAAAAGGAAAACGGCCCGGCGACCTTCCGTTCGCCCAAGGAATTCCGCCCGTTCCTGCTGTCGTGGGGCGGCACCGAGACCTACATCGTCAATACCAAGATGGCCAGCTTCGGCTACGCCAAGTCCAAGTCGTACGGCGTGAGCATCTCGCAGTACACGCCGAACATGGCCAAGCGCATGGGCCGCCCGGAACCCACCGGCTGGATCATCGGCTCCGAGTTCAGCGACATGTGGTACGGCTTCTACTGCTACGAAACCCAGGACTTCGTGGTCAAGGACAGCACCTACCGCGACAACATCGTCTACGGCATCGACCCGCACGACCGCTCGCACCGGCTGATCATCGCCGGCAACACGGTGTACGGCACCAAGAAAAAGCACGGCATCATCGTCTCGCGTGAGGTCAACGACAGCTGGATCATCAACAACAAGAGCTTCGACAACAAGCTCTCGGGCGTGGTGATCGACCGTAACAGCGTCAACAACCTGATTGCCTACAACGAGATCTACCGCAACCACACCGACGGCATCACCCTGTACGAAAGTGGCGACAACCTGATCTGGGGCAACAAGCTGATCAACAACCGCCGCCACGGCATCCGTGTGCGTAACAGCGTGAACATCCGCCTGTACGAAAACGTCGCAATGGCCAACGGCCTGGTCGGCGTGTACGGCCACATCAAGGACCTGTCCAACACCGACCGCGACATCGCCCTCGACCCGTTCGACACCAAGGTGTCGCTGATCCTGGTCGGTGGCGAACTGGCGGCCAACGGCTCGGGCCCGCTGTCGATCGACTCGCCGCTGTCGGTCGAGCTTTACAAGGTATCCATGCTCGCCCCGCGCAAGGCCAACGGCATCAGCCTCAACGGCATCCTCGGCGAACGCCAGGACGAAATCCTCGACCTGCTGGTACGCCAGCAAAAGGCTGTGCTGATCGACCCGGTCGAACGCCAGACCGAAATGATCGATTAAGGAAGCCCAGACCATGACTCCACATCTGATGAAACTGCTGGGCCTGTCCGCCGCCCTTCTGGCGATCAGCCAGGGCGTGCGCGCCGAAGACGTCAAGGCCCCCACCTTCAGCGCCGAGCCTTGCTGCCAACTGTGCCCTGAAGCGCATGACCCAAGCCGCTACACCACCCGTTACCAGCAGAACTTCACCACGCTGGTGCAGGCCCAGGGCGACTGGCTGTTCCGTACCCGCGAAGACCTGCGCACCGAGTTCAATACCACCCCGGCCGGCTACAAGCGCCTGCAGCAAGTGCACGACGCGTTCAAGAAGCGCGGCGTGGAACTGGTGGTGGTGTACCAGCCGACCCGTGGCCTGGTGAACCGCAACATGCTCAACCCGGCGGAAAAGGCGGCCTTCGACTACCAGAAGGCCCTGGGCAACTACCAGGCCATGCTCAAGCGCTTTGCCAGCATGGGCTACAACGTGCCCGACCTGTCGCCGCTGACCAACGAACAGCTGGCCGCTGCCGACCAGGGCAAGGACTTCTACTTCCGTGGCGACCAGCACTGGACGCCTTATGGCGCCGAGCGCGCAGCCAGGATCGTGGCCGATACCGTGCACAAGATGCCGGCCTTCGAAGGCATCCCGCGCAAGGAATTCGAAACGAAAAAGTCCGGGCGCATGGGCAAGACCGGCACCCTGCATAACGTGGCCGGCCAGCTGTGCGGCACCAGCTATGCCGTCCAGTACATGGACCAGTTCGCCACCGAGCCGAAAGGTTCCACCGGCGGCGGCGACGACCTGTTCGGTGACGGCGGCAACGCGCAGATCACCCTGGTCGGCACCAGCCACAGTGGCAAGAACTACAACTTCTCCGGCTTCCTCGAGCAGTACATCGGCGCCGACGTGCTCAACGTGGCCTTCCCTGGTGGTGGCCTGGAAGGTTCGATGATCCAGTACCTGGGCAGCGAAGAATTCCAGAAGAACCCGCCGAAGATCCTGATCTGGGAATTCTCCCCGCTGTATCGCCTGGACCAGGAAACCATCTGGCGGCAAATCCTTGGCCTGCTCGACGACGGCTGCGATGACCGCCCGGCCCTGATGAGCGCCAGCGCCACCCTCAAGCCCGGCAAGAACGAGCTGATGGTCAATGGCAAGGGCGGCGTGATCAAAGACCTGATCAACCGCAACATGCAGATGGACATCAAGTTCGAAGACCCGTCGGTGAAGGTGCTGCAGGCGACCCTCTGGTACCTCAACGGCCGCCACGAGGACATCAAGCTGGAAAAACCGGAAACCTCCGACACCGACGGCCGCTTCGTCTTCCAGATGCGCGAAGACGAGGACTGGGCCAGCCAGAGCCTGCTGGCGTTCGAGGTGCAGGGACCGGAAAGCGGTACCCAGAAGGTCGAAGCCAAGCTCTGCAAACGCAACAACTTCGCCGTGCCTGCGCAGACCGCGCAGGCCGGCCAGTGAGGCGACCATGATCCCGTTCAAGCGAATTTCCCGCCCCGCCCTGCTCGCCCTGGCGTTGTGCGGCGGTGCCGCGCACGCCGCGCTGGTACCGCCCCAGGGTTACTACGAGGGGATCGAAAAGCTCAAGACCGGCGACGGCAACTTCCGCTGCGAAGCTGCCCCCAAACCGTATACCGGTGCCCTGCAGTTCCGCAGCAAGTACGAAGGCTCGGACAAGGCGCGGGCAACACTCAACGCCGACTCGGAAAAGGCCTTTCGCAAGTCCACCGAAGACATCACCACCCTTGAGAAAGGGGTGAGCAAGATGATCGGCCAGTACATGCGTGACGGCCGCCCGGCGCAGCTCGACTGCACCCTGGCCTGGCTGGGCAGCTGGGCCCGCGCCGATGCGCTGATGTCCACCGACTACAACCACACCGGCAAGTCGATGCGCAAATGGGCGCTGGGCAGCATGAGTGGTTCGTGGCTGCGCCTGAAGTTCTCCAATTCGCAGCCGCTGGCCGCGCACCAGGCCGAGGCCGAGCTGATCGAAAAATGGTTCGCCCGCCTGGCCGAGCAAACCGTGCGCGACTGGAGCGATCTGCCACTGGAGAAGATCAACAACCACAGCTACTGGGCGGCCTGGGCGGTAATGGCCACCGCCGTGGCTACCGACCGTCGCGACCTGTTCGACTGGGCCGTGAAGGAATACAGGGTTGGCGCCAACCAGGTAGACGAGCAGGGCTTCCTGCCCAACGAACTGAAGCGCAAGCAACGCGCCCTGGCCTACCACAACTACGCCCTGCCGCCGTTGACGATGATCGCCAGCTTCGCCCAGGTCAATGGCGTGGACGTGCGCGGCGAGAACAACAACGCCCTGCAGCGCCTGGCGCAGCGGGTACTGAACGGTTCGAAGGACCCAAGCGCGTTCAAGGCCCGCAATGGCGAGAAACAGGACATGAAAGACCTGAAGATCGACAGCAAGTACTCGTGGATGGAGCCCTATTGCAGCCTGTATGCGTGCAATGGCGACACCCTGCAGCGCAAGCGCGGTATGCAGCCGTTCAACAGCTTCCGGCTGGGCGGCGACCTGACCCGGGTCTATGACCCGAGCGCGGAATCGAAAAAGTAACGTAAAACCCCTGTGGGAGCGGGTTTACCCGCGAAAAGGCCAGACCTGCCATGTGCGGTGCCTGTGCCGGCCTCTTCGCGGGTAAACCCGCTCCCACAGGAATCTAGGTAGCCCGCCACGAACATGTGGGGGGTTTGGGGGGCGCTTTGCCCCGGATGCTGTGAACAAAAAGGAGAACCGGGATGGTCTTCTCGTCCAACGTGTTCCTGTTCCTGTTCTTGCCGATCTTCCTCGGCCTGTACTACTTGAGCGGGCAACGCTATCGCAACCTGCTGCTGCTGATCGCCAGCTACATCTTCTACGCCTGGTGGCGGGTCGACTTCCTCGCCCTGTTCGCCGGCGTGACCCTGTGGAACTACTGGATCGGCCTGAAAGTCGGCGCCGCCGGTGTGCGCACCAAGCCCGCGCAGCGCTGGCTGCTGCTCGGCGTCGGTGTGGACCTGGCGATTCTCGGCTACTTCAAGTACGCCAACTTCGGCGTCGACAGCCTCAACGCGATCATCTCCTCGTTCGGCCTGGAGCCGTTCATCCTCACCCACGTGCTGCTGCCGATCGGTATCTCGTTCTACATCTTCGAGTCGATCAGCTACATCATCGACGTCTACCGCGGCGACACCCCGGCCACCCGCAACCTGATCGACTTCGCGGCGTTCGTGGCGATCTTCCCGCACCTGATCGCCGGCCCCGTGCTGCGCTTCAAGGACCTGGTCGACCAGTTCAACAACCGCACCCACACCCTGGACAAGTTCTCCGAAGGCTGCACCCGCTTCATGCAGGGCTTCATCAAGAAAGTGTTCATCGCCGACACCCTGGCGGTAGTGGCCGACCACTGCTTCGCCCTGCAGAACCCGACCACCGGGGATGCCTGGCTCGGCGCTTTGGCCTACACCGCGCAGCTGTACTTCGACTTCAGCGGCTACAGCGACATGGCCATCGGCCTGGGCCTGATGATGGGCTTCCGCTTCATGGAGAACTTCAAGCAGCCGTACATCAGCCAGTCGATCACCGAGTTCTGGCGGCGCTGGCACATCAGCCTGTCGACCTGGCTGCGCGACTACCTGTACATCACCCTGGGCGGTAACCGCAAAGGCACCTTCAACACCTACCGCAACCTGTTCCTGACCATGCTGCTGGGTGGCCTGTGGCACGGCGCCAACTTCACCTACATCATCTGGGGCGCCTGGCACGGCATGTGGCTGGCCATCGAGCGCGCGCTGGGCATCGACACCAACCCCCAGCGTTTCAACCCGGTGAAGTGGGCATTCACCTTCCTGCTGGTGGTGGTCGGCTGGGTGATCTTCCGTGCCGAGAACCTGGAAGTGGCCGGTCGCATGTACGGCGCCATGTTCAGCTTCGGCGACTGGCAGCTGTCGGAACTCAACCGTGCCCAGCTCACCGGCCTGCAGGTAGCCACCCTGGTGGTCGCCTACATCACCCTGGCGTTCTTCGGCCTGCGCGACTTCTACCGCAACGCCCGGCCAACGCCCAAGGCCACCCCGGTGCAGGTCAACAGCGACGGTTCGATCGGCCTGGACTGGACCCGGGTGATGACCCGCGCCCTGGTGCTGCTGCTGTTCGTAGCCTCGATCCTCAAGCTTTCGGCGCAGAGCTACTCGCCGTTCCTCTACTTCCAGTTCTGAGGTTGATGACATGACCCGGACATTACGCATTACCTATTCGCTGTCGTTCCTCGGCCTGCTGGTGGGCATGGGCGTCTGGTCCACCGGTGGCCTGCAAAGCTTCCAGCGTACCGAGCAGATGACCCTGCTCAACGGCAAGCTGGCCAAGGCCGCCGAGACCCACTACGACGAGCAGTTCCCGATCAAGCGCCTGGGCACCAACCTTTGGGCGGCGATGGACTTCAAGCTGTTCAACGAAGGCCGCCCTGGCGTGGTGCTGGGCCGCGACCAGTGGCTGTTCAGTGACGAAGAGTTCAAGCCCACCGCAGGTGCCGAGCAGCTGATGCAGGAAAACCTGGCGCTGATCCGTGGCGTGCGTGACACCCTGCAGCAGCACGGCAGCCAGCTTGTATTGGCGATCGTGCCAGCCAAGGCGCGGGTGTACGCCGAATACCTGGGCAAGGAACTGCCGACCAGTCTGCATGACGATCTGTACAACCAGTTCCATGCCCAGGCACGCCAGGCCAACGTGTTCGCCCCGGACCTGATGGCACCCATGGAGCAGGCCAAGGCGCGCGGCCAGGTTTTCCTGCGCACCGACACCCACTGGACGCCGATGGGCGCCGAAGTGGCTGCGCAGGCACTGGCCGAAGCGGTCAGCCGCCAGAGCCTGCTCAACGGCGACCCGCAGGCGTTCATCACCGAAGCCGGCAGCACCGCGCCATACAAGGGCGACCTGACCAACTTCCTGCCACTGGACCCGCTGTTCAGCAACCTTCTGCCGGCCCCGGACAACCTGCAGCAACGCACCACTCGCCCGGTCGAGGCCGAAGGTGAAGCCGGTGACGCACTGTTCGCCGACACGCAGATCCCGGTTGCGCTGGTGGGCACCAGCTACAGCGCCAACCCGCACTGGAACTTCCTCGGCGCGCTGCAGCAGGCCCTGCGCAGCGATGTGGCCAACTACGCCGAAGACGGCCATGGCCCGCTGCTGCCGATGCTCAAGTACCTGCAAAGCGATGCCTTCAAGAACGCCGCACCCCAAGTGGTGGTGTGGGAATTCCCCGAACGTTATCTGCCAATGAAGAACGACCTCAGCAGCTTCGATCCACAGTGGATCGCCCAGCTGAAGAACACCCGTAAATCCGAAGAAAACCTGGCTTTGTCGTCCACCCGGACTAACCACTAATCAGAGGAACATACCTATGACTACCAAGACTTCCATTGCCAAAGCCCTCACCCTCGCTGCCGGCCTGTCCCTGGCCTCCATGCAGGCCTTCGCCGGCGCCGACGCCGCGCTGTATGGCCCGAGCGCGCCGAAAGGCTCGACCTTCGTGCGCCTTTACAACGCTTCCAGCGCACCGGCGGCAGCTTCGGTCGGCAACACCCAGATCAAACAGGTTGGTGCACAGGGCAGCAGTGACTTCAGCTTCCTGCCAGGGGGTGACTACACCGCTCAGGTCGGTGGCAAGAGCGTGCCGGTCAAGCTGGCTGCGGACAAGTACTACACCCTGGTCAACAGCGCCAGCGGCAACCCGCAGCTGATCGAAGAGCCGCCGTTCAAGAACAAGCAGAAAGCCCTGGTTCGCGTGCAGAACCTGAGTGACCAGCAACTGACCCTGAAGACCGCCGACGGCAAGACCGAAGTGGTCAAGCCGGTGGCCGCCAACGGCCGCGGCGAACGCGAAATCAACCCGGTCAAGGTCAACCTGGCGCTGTTCCAAGGAGACAAGAAAGTGGGTGACGTCAAACCCGTCGCCCTGGAGCGCGGCGAAGCCGCAGTGCTGTACGTAACGGGTTCCGGCAACGCCTTGTCGCCGGTGTGGGTAACTCGCCCCGTGGCTAGCAACTGATTCCCCTGCCTCTCAACGACTATTGGAGAAACATGATGATCCCGGTAATTCTTTCTGGTGGTAGCGGTTCCCGTCTGTGGCCTCTGTCGCGAAAGCAGTTCCCCAAGCAGTTCCTGGCCCTGACCGGTGAACACACACTGTTCCAGCAAACCCTGGAACGCCTGGTGTTCGAAGGCATGGACACGCCGATCGTGGTCTGTAACAAGGACCACAAGTTCATCGTCCAGGAGCAACTGGCCGCGCTGAAGCTGGAAACCCAAGGCATCCTGATGGAACCGTTCGGCCGCAATACCGCGCCGGCCGTGGCCATGGCTGCCATGAAACTGGTCAACGAAGGCCGCGACGAGCTGATGCTGGTGCTGCCCGCCGACCACGTGATCGATGACCAGAAGGCCCTGCAACGCGCCCTGGCCCTGGCCACCGTGGCCGCCGAGCGTGGCGAGATGGTGCTGTTCGGCGTGCCGGCGACCAAGCCGGAAACCGGCTACGGCTACATCCGTTCCAGCCAGGACGCCCTGCTGCCTGAAGGCGTGGCGCGCGTGGCGCAGTTCGTCGAGAAGCCCGACGAAAAACGCGCCGCCGAGTTCGTCCAGGCCGGCGGCTACTTCTGGAACAGCGGCATGTTCCTGTTCCGTGCCAGCCGCTTCCTCGAAGAGCTGAAAAAGCACGACGGCGACATCTACGACACCTGCGTGCTGGCCCTGGAGCGCAGCCAGGAAGACGGTGATGTGCTGAGCATCGACGAAGCCACCTTCGCCTGCTGCCCGGACAACTCCATCGACTACGCGGTGATGGAAAAGACCCAGCGCGCCTGCGTGGTGCCGATGTCGGCTGGCTGGAGCGACGTGGGCTGCTGGTCGTCGCTGTGGGAAGTGCACGAGAAGGACGACAACGGCAACGTCACCAAGGGCGATGTGGTGGTGCAGGACAGCCACAACTGCATGATCCACGGCAACGGCAAGCTGGTGTCGGTGATCGGCCTGGAGAACATCGTGGTGGTCGAGACCAAGGACGCCATGATGATTGCCCACAAGGACAAGGTCCAGGGCGTCAAGCAGATGGTCAAGACCCTCGACGAGCAGGGCCGCAGCGAAACCCAGAACCACCTGGAAGTGTATCGCCCGTGGGGCTCGTACGACTCGGTGGACATGGGCGGCCGCTTCCAGGTCAAGCACATCACCGTCAAGCCGGGCGCCAGCCTGTCGCTGCAGATGCACCACCACCGTGCCGAGCACTGGATCGTGGTGTCCGGCACCGCCGAGGTGACCTGTGACGAGAACGTGTTCCTGCTGACCGAGAACCAGTCCACCTACATCCCGATCGCATCGGTGCACCGCCTGCGCAACCCGGGCAAGATCCCGCTGGAGATCATCGAAGTGCAGTCCGGCAGCTACCTCGGCGAGGATGACATCGAGCGCTTCGAGGATGTTTACGGGCGTACCTCCACTCCGATCGAACGGGGTGTTTCGGTGAAGACCATCGCGCAGTAATGCAACCCTGGGGCCGCTTTGCGGCCCCGCTTTTTGAGCCACTCTCCATTTCGGGCTACGATGGTCAGACCCCGCGCAATCAAGGTCTGCACGTCCCATGATCATCGGTGCCTTCCTCATCCTCACCTGGCTGGTGCTGCTGTTGCGCTACCCGGCCAAGGCCCTGCCGATCTCGCTGGCTGCCGTTTGTGGCCTGGGCCTGGTGGCCCTGTTCGTCGTCTGGCAGGACACCCGCGAAACCTCGCAACTGGCCCGCCTGGACCTGCGCCTGACCTACGCCCCCGAACACTGCCCCGCCGACCGCGCCCTGCAGGTACGCATGAAGAATGGCAATGACGTGCCGCTGACCGAGTTGCGCTGGCGGGTGGCGGCGTATGCGCCGGGCGATACCGTGAACCTGGCGGAGAACACCTACAACGCCCCGCGCTACCGTGGGCCGGGTGAGCTGCAGCCAGGGGCCGAGTGGAAGGACTGCCTACCACTGCCGCCACTGCGCTCCGGGTACAGGCCGCAGACCCTGGAGTTTCGTGCAGAGCATCTGCAAGGTACGTTTGCCAACTAATGTATCGCCTGTGCCGGCCTCTTCGCGGGTAAACCCGCTCCCACACGGACTACACAGGTCTCAAATTCTGTGGGGTACCTGTGGGAGCGGGTTTACCCGCGAAGAGGCCGGCACAGGAAAAACCAATCCTCACTGACAACAGGCCCCAACCATGCCCACCGTCCTGATCACCGGTTGTTCCAGCGGCATCGGCCGCGCCTTGGCCGACGCCTTCCGCGATGCCGGCCACCACGTCTGGGCTACCGCCCGCAAACCTGAGGATGTCGAGCAACTGAACGCCGCCGGCTTCACCGCCCGGCAACTTGATGTGAACGACAGCGAGGCGCTGGCCCGCCTGGCCGAGGAACTGGTAAACCTCGATATCCTGATCAACAACGCCGGCTACGGCGCCATGGGCCCGCTGCTCGATGGTGGTGTGGATGCCCTGCGCCAGCAGTTCGAAACCAATGTATTCGCCGTGGTCGGCGTTACCCGCGCATTGTTCCCCCAGCTACGCCGCTCACGGGGCCTGGTGGTGAACATCGGCAGCGTATCAGGCGTGCTGGTCACGCCATTCGCCGGCGCCTACTGCGCCTCGAAAGCCGCCGTGCATGCCCTGAGCGATGCCTTGCGCCTGGAGCTGGCGCCGTTTGGTGTGCAGGTTATGGAAGTGCAGCCAGGGGCGATTGCCTCGCAGTTCGCCAGCAATGCCCAGCGCCAGGCCGAGCAGGTGCTGGCGACGGATTCGGCGTGGTGGCCGTTGCGCGAGCATGTGCAGGCACGGGCACGGGCTTCGCAGGACAAGCCCACCTCGGCGGCGGTGTTTGCCCAGGGCGTGTTGGCAGCGGTCGGGAAGTCGCCGGTGCCGGCGGTGGTGCGGTTGGGGAACGGCAGTACGGCGTTGCCGTTGATGGCCCGGTTACTGCCGCGGCGGGTGCTGGATTGGGCGTTGCGCAAGCGGTTTGGCCTGCTGCGCCCGCTCTGATCGAATGGTTACCTGTGCTGGCCTCTTCGCGGGTAAACCCGCTCCCACAGGTACCCCACAGAATTTGAGTCCTGTGCGATACCTGTGGGAGCGGGTTTACCCGCGAATAGGCCGGTACAGGCAAAACAGATCAGGCAATGGAACGCAGCACCCCGCCATCTACCCGCAAGGCAGCCCCGGTAGTGGCACTGGCCTGCATCGATGCCAGGTACACCACCATGTTCGCCACCTCCTCCACCGTCGCCAGCCGCTTGATCAGCGAGGTCGGCCGGTGCTCGGCAAGGAAGTTGGCTTCCAGCTCTTCAGTCGACACCCCCTGCTCCTCGGCCAGCTTGGCAAAGAAATCGCCCACGCCTTCCGAACGCGTAGGCCCCGGCAACACCGAGTTCACCGTCACCCCAGTGCCAGCCAGGGTCTCGGCCAGCCCACGCGACACCGCCAGCAACGCAGTCTTGGTCATGCCGTAATGAATCATCTCGGTCGGGATCTGCAGCGCCGACTCACTGGACAGGAACACCACCCGCCCCCATTTGCGCTCGGCCATGCCTTGGGCATAGTGGCGCGACAGGCGAACGGCGCTGAGCACATTGACGTCGAAGAAACGCTGCCAGTCCTCATCCCCGATCTCGAAGAACGGCTTGGGCTCGAAGATGCCCAGGTTGTTGACCAGGATGTCGGTGTGCGGCACCTGGTTGAACAACTTCTGCGCACCGGCCTGGGTGCCCAGGTCGGCAGCGATGCCGATGATGCGCGCCTGCGGCAGGCGTTCGCGCACAACTTTGAGAGCTTCGTCGACCCGGGCCTGGGTGCGACCGTTGAGGACCACTTCGGCCCCCGCCTCGGCCAGGCCGATGGCGATGGCCAGGCCGATGCCGGCGGTGGAGCCGCTGACGATGGCGCGCTTGCCGTTCAGGGAAATGTGCATCTGTGCCTCCTCGGTAATCAGGACAATTGCCGGGGCTGCTTTGCAGCCCATCGCGACACAAGGCCGCTCCTACATGCGGACGCGATCTCCTGTAGGAGCGGCCTTGTGTCGCGATGGGCCGCAAAGCGGCCCCAAAAAATCACACTTTCTTCACAGGCTGCTCATCAAACGCCTGCCAGCCACCACCCAGGGCCTTGTACAGCCCCACCAGCGCCTGCGACACCGCCGCAGAACTGTCGATCCACTGCTCCTCGCTGGCCAGCAAAGCCCCCTGCACCGTCAGCACATTGAGAAAGTCCACCGCCCCTTCCACATACTGGCGCTGGGCAGTTTCCAGGGCGATACGGTTCTGCCGCACCGCCTCGGCCAAGTGGTCGCGGCGCAGCTGGCTGGCGTTGTACAGGCGTAGCACATCGTCGATTTCATGCCAGGCACCCAGCACCACCTTGCGGTAGTTCAGCGCCGCTTCCTGCTGCTGTGCCTCGCGCAGCTCCAAGGTGCCCTTGAGCCGGCCACCCTCGAAGATCGGCAGCGACAGCTGCGGCCCGAAGGCGAAGCGGCGTGAATCCCAGGCGCCGAAATCGGACAGCTGCATGGCCTGGAACCCGACACTGCCCGACAGCCGGATGCTGGGGTAGAAGTCGGCCTTGGCCACGCCAATGCTGGCGGTGGCGGCATGCAGGCGGGCCTCGGCCTGGCGAATGTCCGGGCGGCGTTCGGCCAGTTCGGACGGCAGGCCAATGGCGAACTTCTGCTGCGGCGTAGGCAGTTCGCCGCCCTGCAGCAACTCGGCCTGTAGGCTGCGCGGCGGTTCGGCGGCGAGCAGGCTGAGAGCGTTGATCAGGTCATCGCGCCGCGCTTCCAGGCTTGGCAGGCGCGACTCGATCGAGGCGACCTGGGCACTGGCCTGAGCCACGTCCAGGCGCGTGGCGACACCTTCGGCCTGGCGGTTTTCGGACAATTTCAGGCTGTGCTGGGCGACCTTGAGGTTGTCGCGGGTCACATCGATGGTGTGCTGCACGGCGCGCAGCTGGATGTAGTTGCCGGCGGTTTCCGAAAGCAATGCCAGCAGCACGCCGCGGCGGTCGTTCTCGGCCACTTCTACCGTGGCATCGGCAGCCTCGACCTGGCGCCGCACACGGCCCCACAGGTCCAGCTCCCAACCGGCCACCAGGTCGCCCTGCCAGAGGTTGAAGGCTTCCTTGCCCGCCTTGCCGGACGGGTCACTCAGGCCTTCGGCACTGTTGCGCGAGCGGCTGTAGCCGGCGTTCACGTCCACTGACGGTACTTCGTCGGCAGCTACGGTGCTGCGCAGGGCGCGGCTTTGCAGCAGACGGGCGCTGGCCATCTGCAGGTCGAGATTGCGCTCGGCAACGCGTTGGATCAAGGCACTCAGGCGGGCGTCGTGGAAGCTCTCCCACCAGCGCAGTTCCAGCGGTTCGGCCTGCGGCTGGCTGGCCGCCGCCTCGCCTTGCAGCGGCGCCCACTGTTGCGGGGCCTGGCTGTCAGGGCGCTGGAAGTCAGGGCCCATGGTGCAGCCGGCCATCAGTACGGCCAGCAGCAACGGGCTCAAGCGTAATGCCGCTTTCATCGTGCACTTACCTCTTTGCCGTCCAGCTTGTCACCACGGGTGTCGATGGTCGCTTCCACCGACATGCCCACGCGCAGGCGGGCAAGCAGCGGCTGGCCGTCATCGAAAACGATCTTCACCGGGATGCGCTGCACCACCTTGGTGAAGTTGCCGGTAGCGTTGTCCGGCTTGACCGCAGCGAAGGTCACGCCGGTGGCCGGGGCGATGCTTTCCACATGGCCTTGCAGCTTCTCACCGGCAAAGGTGTCGACGCTGATGCTCACGGCCTGGCCAGGCTGTACGTGGGTCAGCTGGGTTTCCTGGAAGTTGCCGACCACGTAGGCCTGCTGCAACGGCACCACCGACAGCAGGCGGGCGCCCGGGTTGACGTAGGCACCGACACGCAAGGCGCGCTCGCCGACCATGCCGTCCACCGGCGCGGTGATGCGTGTGTAGGACAGATCGAGCTGGGCCTTTTCCAGCCCTGCCTCGGCCCGCTTAAGCTGGCCGTCGGCACTGGCCACCTGGGCGGTAAGGATATCCACCTGCTTGCGCGCCGCTACCAGTGCCGCCTGGGCATTGGCCAGGCGTGCGCGGGCCTGGTCGACCCCGCTGCGTGCCTGCTGGGCGTTCTGCACGGTGCCGGCACCTTGCTCGGCCAGGCGGCTGTAGCGGTTGACCTCATGGTCGGCGAACGCAGCTTCGGCCTGGGCCGCTTTCACTGCGGCCTCAGCCTGGGCAATCAGTGACGCCTGGCGCTCGAGCGTGGCACGGGCATCGGCGCTTTGCGCCTGAGCCACCAGCAACTGCGCCTGCGCAGCATCCAGCGCGGCCTGGTAGTCACGGGCATCGATGGTAGCCAGCAACTGGCCGGCCTTGACCTGCTGGTTGTCCTCCACCAGCACGTCCTTGATGAAGCCGGCGATCTTGGGCGCGACCACGGTGTAGTCGGCGACAACATACGCGTCATTGGTGCTCTGGCGATGGTCGCTGCCAAACATCCACGGGCCGACGATGGCAGCCAGGACGGCCACGGCAAGCACCGAGCCGATGAACAGGGTTTTGCGGTTGTTGGTCATTTAAGTGGTTCTCGAATTCATCCAGGGTTCAGGCCACCGCGCGCGGCGGATAGACCCGGGTAGGCACGAAAGGAATCAGGCAGATCAGGGCCACGGCAATGCAGGCCATGACCAGGTAGAGGTCGGCGGAGGTCAGCACCAGCGCCTGGTCGTGGATGCGCCTGGCCAAGCCGGGTGCGTTACCGTCGACCAGCGGGGCGTTGCCCAGGCTGTCCACCAGGTGGTTGGAATGAAAGTGCCGGCGCAGGGTGCCCAAGGCGTCCAGCAGGCCACCGGCGATCACTGCGGCCAGGCCTTTGACAGTGTTGAACCAGCTGGAGGCGAACGGGCCTTCCTGTGGGGTCATGCCGTTGGTGGACAGCATCAGCAGCGGCAGCACTGCCATTGGCTGGCCGAACACCTGCAGCAGGTAGAACGGGTAGAAGTCACCACGGATCCACTCGCTGGTCAGCAGGCTGCTGCCGACACAGGACACCGCCAGCATCGCCAGGCCGATCCCCAGCACCCAGCGGCAGTCCACTGCGCGGATATTGCACAGCGCCGCCGTCAACGGCAGGGCGACCAGCTGCGGCATGGCCACCAGCATCATCAGCGGGCTGGTCTGCGCCGGGCGGTAGCCCTGAATCTGCGCCAGATAGGCCGACGGAATGCTGCCAACGCCCGAGAGCACGATCAGCACACCGGCCAGGGTCACCAGGGCGAAACTCAGGTTGCGCCGCGACAGCATGCGCAACTGGAAGAATGGCAACGGCTCGGACCATTCGTTGTACATGAACAGCACCAGCAACAGCAGGCCACCGCCGAGCAGCCAGCAGATCAGCGGCGAATCGAACCAGCCCCAGCGGTCACCCAGCGACAGGCCCAGCACGATGCAGCTGATGGCGGGCAGGCCGAGCAGCACGCCGCGCCAGTCGAACTGCTTGAAGCGCTCCAGGCGCAGCGGGTCCTGCGGCAGGCCCCAACCGACGCAGAACATGGCCAGCGCCGAGGGCAGGATGATCTGCCAGAACGCCCACTGCCAACCGACGTATTCAGTCCACAGCCCTGCCAGCGGCGTGCCGAGGTTGGGGCCGAAGGTGGCGGTGAGGGCATAGCAGGCCAGGCCATAGACCTTGATGCCCGGTGGCAGGAAGCGCAGGGCCACGCTCATCAACATCGGCGGCAAGGCGCCAGAGGCAAAGCCCTGGAGCACACGCAGCAGCATCAGGCTGTGCAGGTTGGGGGCGAACGGTTGCAGCAGGCCGAGCACGGCGAACAGGCCGATGGCGCTCATGGTGAAGCGCCGCAGCGAGAACGTGGTGGCCAGCCATGGCGCGAAGGCCATGGCCGAAACCGAGGCGGCGCTGTAGACCGCCAGCAGCCAGGCGCCTTCGTCGGCACCGATGCCCATGGCCCCACGGATATCGGCCAGGGAGATCTTGGTCACCGACTCGTTGAGGCCCGCGCACAACACGGCCAGCAGCACACCGAACAGCCCGACCACTACCTGCAGGCCGAACGCAGTCTGCGCAGGCGCGGCCGGCGCGGGGGCGGCGGCAATCGCGGCAGACGGGGCGGACAGGGAACTCATGGGCAGACATCTCCAGCAACAAATTTGCGACTGGAGCAAGTCTAAGAAGGTCGAATGCTGACGAAAACTGACTTATCGGTAGGTTTATGTTGCGTCAGGCGCAATCCACTTCAAAACCGAGTCGCCTGCTTCGCGGGTGAACCCGCTCCCACAGGAACATCACAACCCTTGAGAGATGTGTTGTACCTGTGGGAGCGGGTTCACCCGCGAAAAGGCCGGCCCAGGCAGTACATCACTCAAGGGTCGACACTGCAGCAAGCCTTCAGGGTCTGCCGCAACCACCGATGCGCGGGGTCATTGTGAAACCGTGGGTGCCATGCCTGCAGCACGGTCACTCGCTCCAGCGGCACCGGGATCTCGAACGAGCGAAGCGGCAGCCCGAGCTTGTGCACGCTGTTGAGAATGTTGGCCGGCATCGGCAGGATCAGGTCGGAATCCGGCAGCGAGAAAAGCGCCGAGTGAAAACTCGGGGTAATCAGTGCCACCCGCCGCTGCACCTTGAAGTTGGCCAGCTCCACATCGATCGGCCCATTGGCCCGTCCACGGCGGGACACGCTGATCTGTGGATAACTGGCAAAACTGTGCGCCGTGATCGGCTGCTCGAAGATCGGGTGGTCGCGCCGCGCCAGGCCCACATAGTAGGTCTGGAACAGGCTCTGTACCTTGATCTCCGGCCCCAGGTCCACGGTCGAGCTGATGATCAGGTCGGTACGCCCGTCGCGCAGCACGCTGTC
Source organism: Pseudomonas sp. ABFPK (assembly GCF_001586765.1). Taxonomy (NCBI): domain Bacteria; kingdom Pseudomonadati; phylum Pseudomonadota; class Gammaproteobacteria; order Pseudomonadales; family Pseudomonadaceae; genus Pseudomonas; species Pseudomonas sp. ABFPK. Next base: position 131,292 of record NZ_LQXW01000067.1, read on the forward strand.
GTCATCGCCGCCGGGGCTTTCCGGCACGAAGCGCAGCACCGTGCGAGGTGCCTGTTCGTGCATGCGCCGCAGCAACTGGGCGCCGTACAGGGCGATGAACAGGTCGTTGGTGCGGATGTTGAAGGCCCGGTCAAGCTTGGGCAGGTCGACCTCGTCGCCACTGCGGAACACCTCGCCGGCCTGCTCCACCAACGCCGCTACCTGCTCGCGCAGGGCCAGCGCCCGCGGCGTCGGCACCAGGCCGCGACCGGCGCGCACCAGGATCGGGTCACCCAACGCATCGCGGATACGCCCCAGGGTCCGGCTCATCGCCGCCGGGCTGAGGTTCATGCGCTGCGCTGCGCCGACCACGCTGCCTTCGTCGAGCAGGGCATCGAGGGCGACGAGCAGGTTCATGTCCGGGAGTTGCATGGCCGTTTTCCGTTACAGCTGTGGGGAATGGCGATGGTAGCAGGTTGCTGGATTGCACCAGACGCAATGCGCTCGTGCGTGGTGGGGCATTTATCCTAAGGGTGGATTGAGCCAAGAATGAGGAATGGCAGGTTCGGCCTCTTCGCGGGTAAACCCGCTCCCATAGTGACTGCACAGGCTTTGAATACTGTGGCGCACCCGTGGGAGCGGGTTTACCCGCGAAGAGGCCAGAACAGACAACCCCTTAGCCAGCCTGAAACAAGGATTCCGCATGCCCAGCCCCGTCCTGATCGCCATCGACGCCTCCCCTGCATCCACTGCCCTGCTCACCCTCGCCCGCCGCTACTGCAGCCCCGGCGAGCACGAACTGCATGTGCTGCTGGCCATCGACTCGACCTTCGCCGTCCACGACCAACCCGCGCCTTACACCGCAGAAGAACTGGAAGAATACCCCGCCGCCTGCGAAGAGCAGCACCAGGCCGACCAGGCCGTGGCCGAGGCGGTGCGCGAGTTGCAGCAAGCCGGCTTCGCCAGCCGGGGCTGCATGGTGGCCGGGCAGCCGGTCGAGGCGATCGTGGCCAAGGCGCAGGAACTGGATTGTGAACTGATCATCATGGGCCACCGCCACCTGTCGCGGCTGGGGCGGATGCTGGACCCGTCGATCAGCGCGAAGGTGATTGATCGGGTGATGGTACCAGTGTTGGTGGGGGCAGCGAGCTAACTGCGCCGCTCCCACAGGATTTGCGCCAGCCCCAAGAGCAGCGCACCACTTGTGGGAGCGGGCAAGCCCGCGAAGAGGCCAGTAGCTGCACCACCTCACCCCGGCTCAGCCCTCACTCGGCTTCACCACCACCGTACAAGTCGTACCCGCCGCCAGCAAAAACCCGTCCGGCACTTCATCGATATGAATGCGCACCGGCACCCGCTGCGCCAGCCGCACCCAGTTGAAGGTCGGGTTCACATCGGCGATCAACTCGCGGCTCTGTGGGTTGTCGCGGTCGTAGATGCCGCGGGCGATGCTCTCCACGTGGCCCTTGATGCGCTCGCCGCTCATCATCTGCAGCTCGGCCTGGTCACCCACCTTCACATGCGGCAGCTTGGTCTCCTCGAAGAACCCGTATACCCAGAACGAATTCTCGTCGACCACCGCCATCACCGCTTCACCGGTACGCGCATAGTCACCCTTGTGGATATTCAGGTTGGTCACGTAGCCGTCCACCGTGGCCACGATATGGGTGCGCTTGAGGTCCAGTTCGGCGGCAGCCAGCTCGGCAAGGGCCTGCTGGTAGTCCGCCTGGGCGGAGTTGGCGATGTTGCTGGCGTCGTCGCGGTTTTCCTTGGAGATCACCAGGTTGTCCATGTCGGCACGGCGCTTGGCGTTGACCTTGCGCATCTCCCAGGTGGCCTTGCGCGATGCAACCTGCGCCTTGGCCTGGTCGACCGCCAGCTGGTAGTGCTCAGGGTCGATCTGGATCAGCAGGTCGCCCTTCTTCACCCGCTGGTTGTCCTTGACCGGCACGTCCACCACATAGCCAGGCACGTCGGCAGCGACGTTGATGATGTCGGCACGCACACGGCCGTCGCGGGTCCATGGCGTGGTCATGTAATGCAGCCACAACTGGCGACCGATCACCACGGCAGCGGCAAGCACCAACAGGGTGGCGATCAGGCTGAAGAACTTTTTCATCGAAGGATTCTCACCAGTAGAGCGACAGCGCCAGGGCGCCGAACAGGCAGACGAACAGGCTCAGGCGCAGCAGCGCCGGGTGCCAGAAGAAGCGGTAGCCATCATGGCTGGCGATGTACCGGTCCAGGCCCCAGGCCAGGCCCAGGGCGAACAGGAACATCAAGGTCATGGTGGGCATGTACACGCCATGGAAGGCGATTTCACGGGGCATGGTTTCACGGAGCATCGTGCAGTCCTTTCGCCGGTGCCAACGGCGACTGTGGGTCGAGCAGGGAAGATCGGATGAAGTGCAGGTAGCTTTGCGCGCGGCGCAGCACCGAAGTGTCGAAGTGGCGGGCGAAGGGCTCGTCGGTGGCCTGCACGCGGGCGATGGCGTGGTCCACTGCCACCAGCGCGCGTTCGTGGTTGCTGGCGCTGGGCTGCAGGAACAACCGGGCCAGGGCACGGCCCATCACGCGGATCGCCTGGCGCCAGGGCTGCGACTCGGCGTAGGCCGGGTGCACCGGCGCGCGGGCCTGCTCCTTGCGCAGCTCGATGATGGCATGGCCGATTTCCAGCACGGTGAACATCCAGCCCATCAACTGGCTCTGTACCTGCGGCTTGCCGGCTGCCAGGCCATAGGCCTGGTGCAGCAGGTCACGGGTGCGGCTTTCGAAGGCTGAACCCAGGCCGCGCAGGCGCCCGCTGATGGCGAACAGCACCTGCTCGCGCAGTTCCTGCTCCAGGCGGCTCCACAGCCAGCGGCTGTTGGGCGGCAGGATGATCGCCCCGGCAGCGGCACAGACGAACATGCCGATGACCATGCCGATGTAGTCGTTGATGAAGGTGTACGGGTCATACACGGTGAGGTTGTTCGGCACCGAGCCGATGGCGAAGAACACCAGCAGGCCGATGCCGTAGCCGGCATACGCCGGCCGAGACGAAAGGAACGCGCCCAGCACGAACACCGGCGCCAGGACCATGCAAAGCAGTGGGAAACCGTCGATCCAGGGGAACACGAAGAAGGTTTCGAAGAAGCCGACGAAGGCACCAATCGCCGTGCCGCAGGCCATCTGGAACGACATGCGCTTGGGGTTCGGCGAGGCCGCAGACAGGCCCACGGTGACGGTGGCGATCAGGGTCATCATGGCGCCGCTGGGCCAGTCGCTGAACAGCCAGTAGCTGCCCAGCAACAACAGCACCGCCGAGGCGCGCACACCGGCGGCCAACGATACCAGCCAGCTGGTCTGCGCCACGTAGGGCTCATCCCACTGCTCGCGTTCGTGCCGGTGCGCTGCCAGCGAGGCATGGGTTTCGGCATAACTGTACATCTCGTCGACGAAGCGGTAGAGCAGCTCGAAGGCAGTATGGAAGTCGAGCAGGTCGGACTCGCTCGGCTCGGTTGCCAGGTACTCGGCGCGCAAGCCGCGCACCTGTGCCTGCAAGCCTTCCTTGTAGGCGGCCAGCTCCAGGGTCAGGCGCAGCGCATCGGCGTCGGTCAGCGCCCGGCCCACGTAAGGCTGCAACAGCTCCACCAGGGTGTTCAGGCCTGGCTCGATGGCGCCGACGATCTGCAGCGGGCCGCGGGCGCGAAGGCGTTCCAGCAAACGGTGCAGGGCATTGAAGCGCGTGGTGATGGCCATGAACTCGCTGTTCATGCGCACCAGGCGACCAGAGCGCCGGCGCATGTGCGGGTCTTCGAAGGCGGTGACGTTGCGCAGGCTCTCGAGGCCCACTGCTTCAGCGACGAAGCGCACGTTGCTGCTCTCGAAGCGGTCCCGCTGGCTCTCACCGCGCAGGGCCTCGACCACCACCCCTGCGAAAACGCCAAAGCGCTGGTACAGGGCGTTGCGCATGGCGGCACTGGCCGACTGCGGCAGGATCGCGGCGCTGACGAAGGTCGACACCAGAATGCCCAGGGCAATTTCCAGCACCCGCCATACCGCCGCCATGAACGCCTGGTCAGGGTGCTCAAGCACCGGCAGGCCAATCATGGCCGCGGTGTAGCCAGCCAGCACGAAGCCATAGGCGCGGAAGGTGCGGTAGCGCATGGCACCGGCCGAGCACAGGCCTACCCACAGGGCCAGGCTGGGCAGGAACAGCTCGGTGTTCTGCGGGAATATGGCGATCAGCGCCACCATCATCGCCGAGCCGGCCAGGGTGCCGAGCACCCGGTAGAAGCTCTTGGCGAACACATGCCCGCTTTGCGGCTGCATGACGATGAACACGGTGATCATCGCCGTGCGCGGTTGTGGCAACTCCAGGCGCATGGCCAGCCACAGGGTGATGAACGCAGCGGCCAGCACCTTGAAGATGTACACCCAGGTCACCCCGTCGGTGCGCGCCCAGGCAAAGAAGCCCCGGCGCCATTCCAGGCTCTGCAGCCAGCGCACGGGCACACTGGAAGTGCTCATTCGGCGTTATCCGGCTTCTTGTCGAGAATGGCCAGGGTGGCCGGGGTTTTCGGTGCGGCCTGGCGCTCCTCTTTCGGCACATCCTGACCAGCCTGCAAGCCACCGCCCAGGGCGGTGACCAGCTCGGCATGGGCAATCAGGCGGGCAGCCTGCACCTGCTGTTGCACCTGCTGCTGGCGGAACAGCAAGGTCTGGGCGTTGAGCACGTTGAGGTAGTCCGTAAGGCCACGCTGGAAGGCGACCATGGCGATGTCGTAGGTTTTCTGCGCGGCCGCTACCGACTCGGCGGCGAAGTGCGACTGCTCTTTCATCGACTCACGGCGAATCAGCTGGTCGGAGATGTTCTTCAGCGCACCGACCACGGTCTGGTTGTAGCGCGCCACGGCCACGTCATAGCCCGCCGAGGCCACGCCCAGCTGCGAGCGCAGGCGGCCACCGTCGAAGATCGGCAGGCTGATGGCCGGGCCGACGTTGTAGTTGAACTTGCGCCCGGTGAGGAATTCCAGCGGGCCACCACCGGTTGCCATGAAGCCAAGGCTGCCGACCAGGTCGACGTTGGGGAAGAAGCCGGCGTGGGCGACATCGATGCCCCGCGCCTGGGCGGCCACCTGCCAACGGCTGGCGACCACGTCGGGGCGCTGGCCGACCAGTTCGGCCGGCAGGTTCGACGGCAGCTTCAGCGGCGCGGCCAGGGCCAGGCTCGGGCGCTGCAACTGCGCACCCTCCCCCGGGCCCTTGCCGGCCAGGGCGGCCAGCTGGTTGCGGGCCAGGGCAATTTCTTCGTCCAGGCTGTCGAGCTGGCGGTGGGTTTCCGGCAACGGTGCTTCGGCCTGGCTGACTTCGAAGTGAGTGCCGATGCCGGCATCCAGGCGGCGCTTGGCCAGGGCCAGGATCTGCTCCTGCTGTTCCAGCTCAGCCTTGACGATATCGCGCTGGGCGAAGTGCAGGCTCAGCTGGATGTAGGCGCGCACCACGTTGTTCTGCAGCTCCAGCTGCGCCTGGCGGGCTTCGGCCACGCTCATGTGCGCCTGGTCCACGGCCTGCTCGCTGGCGTTGCGTTCGCGGCCCCACAGGTCGAGTGCATAGCTGAAGCCAATGGCGGCGTTGTTGTCCCAGGTATTGGCGCCGGATAGCGCGCCCGGGCCATAGAACTGGTCTTCAGGCCAGTTGTGGCGCTTGAGCGTGGCCTGGCCGTTGGCCTGGAGCTTTTCCGCCGATTCGACCACGCCGGCCATGGCCTTGGCTTCGCGTACCCGCGCAGCAGCCATGGCCAAGCTCGGGCTGCCGGCCACGGCCAGGGCAACCCAGCGGTCCAGCTGTGGGTCGCCATAGGCGTGCCACCACTGCTGGTCGGGCCAGTGGGCGTCGGTCGCGGCTTCGCGTATGGCCGCGTCGGTGGTCAGGGTATTGGCTTGCAGCGTCTTGCTTTGCGGGGCAATGCCCCAGGTTCCGATACAGCCGCTCAAGGTGAGGGCAAGGGCACAGGCACTGAACGCATTGAGCGTTCTGATGATGCGACGCGGCACAGCTGCGATTTCCCGAGGAAGAGGTGAAGGGGCCGGGCAATTCTAGGGGGCTCCAGCACTGGCGATAAGCGTGGATTCCTGCGAATCTTTGTTACCAAAACAGCGATAATCCGCCTTTGGTCGAAGGCAACTTTTCATCTCTTTTACGTTACTTCGTGACACAATTTTGTCCTCTACATCGAGAGTGACCCATGGACACCCTGCAAAACATGCGTGCTTTCAGTTGCGTAGCCCAACTCGGCAGCTTTACCGCTGCCGCCGGGCAACTGGATACAACCACCGCGAACGTGTCGCGGGCGGTATCCAACCTGGAAGCCCATCTGCAAACAAGGCTGCTCAACCGTACAACCCGCCGCATTGCGCTGACCGAAGCCGGCAAGCGCTACCTGATGCGTTGCGAACAGATTCTTACCTATGTCGAAGAAGCCGAAGCCGAGGCCAGCGACGCCCATGCCCGCCCGGCCGGGCAGTTGAAGGTGCACTCGATGACCGGGGTCGGTCAGCACTTCGTGGTCGACGCCATCGCCCGCTACCGCGAATCGCACCCGGACGTGACCTTCGACCTGACCATGGCCAACCGCGTGCCCGACCTGCTCGACGAGGGCTATGACGTGTCCATCGTGCTGGCCACCGAACTGCCCGACTCGGGGTTCGTGTCCCAGCGCCTGGGCATTACCTACAGCATCGTCTGCGCCTCGCCCGCCTACATTGCCCGCCACGGCGTTGCGCACAAGCCTGCCGACCTACTCAAGCACGCCTGCCTGCGCATGGTCAGCCCGGTGATCCCGTTGGAGAAATGGCTGTTCGACGGGCCGGAAGGCCAGGAGATGGTCAACATCACCAGCTCGCCGTTCATGGTCAATACTGCCGATGCCATGAAGACCGCCATCCGCAGCGGCATGGGCGTGGGCGTGCTGCCAATCTATTCGGCCATCGACGGCCTGCGCGATGGCAGCCTGGTACGGGTGCTGCCCGAGTACCGGCTGCAGGAGCTGAACCTGTACGCCATCTACCCGTCGCGGCAGTACCTGGATGCCAAGATCAAGACCTGGGTGGAGTACCTGCGCAACTCGCTGCCGGAGATTCTGGCAGCCCATGAGGCAGACCTGAAAACCCATCAGGTGATGATTGCCAACTAAAAAGCTGCTGCATTGCGGGGGCGGACAATGGTAGGTTGCTAACCATTGTTTCCAGCGCCAGGCCCCTGGGAGGGCTCCGCCCTCCATTCGCAGCACAAGGCTGCTCCTACAGAAGGCCCAGCGCCTGTCCTTGTAGGAGCAGCCTTGTGCTGCGAATGACCGCATCGCGGTCAACTGCCCGGCATTTCCCTAGCCTTGCAGAGAAGAAGTTGCCGATGAAAAAGACCGTCCTGGCCTTCAGCCGTATCACCCCGGCCATGGCCGAACGCCTGCAGCAAGACTTCAACGTGATCGTGCCGACCCCCAAGCTCGGCGACATCAATGCCCAGTTCAATGAAGCCCTGCCCGAGGCCCATGGCCTGATCGGCGTTGGCCGCAAGCTCGGCCGGGCGCAACTCGAAGGGGCGGCCAGGCTGGAGGTGGTATCCAGCGTGTCGGTCGGTTACGACAACTACGACCTGGACTACTTCAACGAACGCGGCATCGCCCTGACCAACACCCCAGACGTGCTGACCGAAAGCACCGCCGACCTGGGCTTCTCGCTGATCATGGGCTGCGCCCGCCGCACCGCCGAGCTGGATGCCTGGACCAAGGCCGGCAACTGGCAAGCTACCGTAGGCCCGGCCCACTTCGGCAGCGATGTGCACGGCAAGACCCTGGGTATCGTCGGCATGGGCAACATCGGTGCCGCCATTGCCCGTCGCGGCCGGTTCGGTTTCAACATGCCGGTCATCTATTCCGGCAACAGCCGCAAGACCGCGCTGGAGCAAGAGCTGGGGGCGCAGTTCCGCAGCCTGGAGCAACTGCTGGCCGAAGCCGATTTCGTCTGCATCGTGGTGCCGTTGTCCGATGCCACCCGCAAGTTGATCGGTGCGCGTGAGTTGCAACTGATGAAGCCAAGCGCATTCCTGATCAACATCGCCCGCGGGCCGGTGGTGGACGAGGCGGCGCTGATCGAGGCACTGCAGAACGGCACCATTCGCGGTGCGGGTCTGGATGTGTACGAAAAAGAACCGCTGAGCGACTCGCCGCTGTTCAAACTGCCCAATGCCCTGACCTTGCCACACGTTGGCTCGGCTACTGCCGAAACCCGCGAGGCCATGGCCAACCGGGCAATCGACAACCTGCGTGCGGCGCTGCTGGGTGAACGGCCGCGGGACCTCGTGAACCCGCAGGTGTGGAGGAGTTGATCGCTTCCCCACATCTGTTGAAACGGGCCACCTAACTTTTACGGCGCGCTCTGTGTGTGTGTACGGAGCGCGCCACGAATAAGATTCAAAGCCATACGCGACAGGAACGTATCTGAAGCTGTTCCGCAACTGATAAAACTGCCAGTTCATCTTCTAGCGAACCGCAGCAACAATAACACCTCAAAAATTGGAGGTGTATGATGGAATCTAATCTTGGCACTATCAGACCAGACATTAGCTTTGTAAGCCCGCAATACGAAATCAGCCTCTTTTCATCCTTGAAGAACCCAGAATGGGTTCTAGAAGGAGAGAAGCTAGGGACACTGCTGGGAAAGGACGGAGGAGCTGCCACTTACACCGCCCCAGATAGTATTGCAAAGGGAGATAGCTCCGATATCATTTCGTTTTTCAAAAAGGACATTGTGACGGCTTTCGAAGATGGAAAATATTACAATGCGACCATACTAATATCCAACCTCCCTCGACCGGTCAGTTACAAGCTTGAGCTAAAGACCGACAACGACCAGAAACGGCTGGAATTTCTCGTAAACATCTTCGATAGCGGATGGACGAAAGTCCCAGAAGAACATACAGCTTGGTATACACTGGCCGGTAATGGCCGAATGAAGCAGAACGGCGATTACTATAGTTCCGGCGACCAGCCTACACCTACAGCCATTCTTGCATTCGACAAACGCCACGATAAAATTCCGGGGTTTGCAGTAATCATCCTTGACGCTGACTAGATATTCCCGCGGCAGAGCTGCTTATGGCTCGAGGCCCCGGAGTCAAGAACAATCTCTTTTGAGAACTTCCTGCACTAGGCACCTCTTGGCAAGCTCAAGAGGTGCCCGGTGCAAGCTATGTACGCTTCACTTCGCTAGCCCAGCGGCCTTAATGACTCGGCTCTTGGGCTTGCGAAACACCAGCACATTCCCCGCCATCACCGCCACAAATCCAAACAAGGCCGGTGCCGTCCACTGATACCCCTCGGCCACCGCCGACACGTTCAACGCCACCAACGGGAACAGCACCGTGCAGTACGCTGCCCGCTCCGGCCCCATGCGCCCGACCAGGGTCAGGTAGGCGGTAAAGGCGATCACCGAGCCCGGCACCACCAGGTACAGCAACGAGCCGATGTACCGCACGTTCCACTCCATGCTGAATGGCACACCGCTGACCATGCAGAACACCGCCAGCATCACCGCCCCGTAGACCATGCCCCAGGCATTGGTGGTCATGGGTTTGAGCCCGGCCTTCTGCTGCATGCTCGACAGCATGTTGCCGGCCGAGAAGCACAGCGTGCCGAGCAGGGCCAGGCCAAGGCCGTACAGGGTTTCGCGGCTGGCCGCGTGGTGGGACAGCTCGGGCCAGAACAGCAGCCCCAGGCCAAGGAGCCCCAAGGCGCCGCCGCCGAGGACGTTGCTGGCGATCTTCTGGCCGAAGAAGATCCGCGCGTTGAGTGCATTCCACAGGGTGGCGGTGGAGAACACCACGGCGATCAGGCCGCTGGCAATCCACTGGCTGGCGCTGAGGAAGCAGATGAAGTTTACGCAGAACAGGCACAGGCCCTGGGCCAGACAGATCTGGTGGCCACGCCGGTTCATTGGCTGCAGGCGGCGGGTGAGCAGCAGGAAGGCGAACAGGATCAGCCCGGCCAGGGCGAAGCGGTAGACGATCGAGACCGGAATGGCGACCACGCCCAGCTGGAGTTTAAGGGCGATCCAGGTGGTGCCCCAGATCAGGACGGTTAGCAGGTAGAGTGACAGGTTCATGGCGGCGGTTCCTTGGGCCTTTCAGGATCGGTGCCCGGCGCTTCGCGGCTAAAGCCGCTCCCACAAGGACCGCGCTGCTCTCGAGGCTGGCGCGGTCCCTGTGGGAGCGGGTTCACCCGCGAATCGAGGGCGCAGCCCTCGCCGAGGCATTTCAGTGTTCTCCTGTCGAACACCCACGCGCTTGCACAAACTTGCGCATTTGTCCCGCGGGTAGCTGTAAGCCTGGCCAAGGCGCAGTAGGATGGCTGGCAAGAGGAACCGCCCATGACGCCACTCACCCAGCTGCAAGTGTTCAACGCCATGCACGCTTCGCCCCACGCCCGGCTGGAGCTGAGCGCGCACCTGGGCGACGGGCTGGCGGCGGCGTTGTGGAGCAACCGCGACGATGCCCGCGATACCAGGCACCGAGCCATCACACCCTGTCGTGCTACATCGCCGACGGCACCGGCACCTTTCGCCGCCAGCGCCCCGGCGACAAAGGGGCGCCCGACAAGCTGTGCGTGATGCCAGCCGGGCAGGAATCGAACTGGGTGGTCAATGGCTCGATCCGCCTGGCGCACCTGTATGTCAGCGAGGCGCAATTCGCCCTGGGCTGCGTGCGCCTGCTCGACCGTGAACCGCGTGAGCTGCAACTGCAGGAAGCGACCTTTCTCGATGACCCGCAGCAGGCCAAGCGCTTTCGCCAACTGATAACCCTGGACTGGGATGAACCTGGCGAACGCTTGCTGGCCAGCAGCCTGGCGCACGAGATCGTCGACCATGCGCTGCTCAACCAGGTCGGGCTGCGCCAGGGCCTGCGGCTGAAAGGCGGGCTGGCACCGAGCCTGCGCCGGCAAATGGTCGACTACATCGAAGCGCACCTCGACCAGCCCATCACCCTGGGTGAACTGGCCTTGCGCTGCAACCTGTCCGAATACCACTTTGCGCGCATGTTCCGCGCCAGTTTCGGGCTGCCGCCGCACCAGTACCTGCTGGCCCGGCGGCTGCACCGGGCCTGCCAGCTGTTGCGGCTGGGGTTGATGCCTTTGGGGGAGATTGCCCTGTTGTGCGGGTTTGCCAGTGCCAGCCATTTCAGCAACCGGTTCCGCCAGGCGGTCGGTGCAACGCCAGGCGAATACCGTTCGGCCATTCGCGGCTAAAGCCGCTCCCACAGGGACCGCGCCACCCTCAAGGGCAGTGCAGTACCTGTGGGAGCGGCTTTAGCCGCGAAGAGGCCGGTACAGGCTGGCCTAGAACTCGAAGGTACTGGACAAGCTCACCTGCCGCGCATCGCCAATGGCCACAAAGTACTGGTTCACCGCCGAGCTGTAGTAAACCTTGTCGAACAGGTTCTTCACGTTCAGTTGCAACAGCACCTTGTGCTCGTCGAGCCTGGTCTCGTAGCTGGCAAAGGCATCGGCCAAGGTATAGGACGGCAGGTCGAAGGTGTTGGTCGGGTTGCCAGCGCGCTCGCCCACGTATCGGGCCCCCGCGCCAATGCGCAGGCGATCGCCGCCGAACAGGCTGCCATAGTCATACACCGCCGACAGCGAACCACTGTGGCGGGCCACGTTCTGCAGGCGGTTGCCCTTGAGGTCCGGGTCCTTGGTCACTTGCGCATCGGTGAAGGCGTAGCTGCCGATCAGGCTCCAGCGCTCGCTCAACTGACCGGTCAGGTCCAGCTCGACACCCCGTGAGCTGACCTCTCCAGCATTGCTGTACACCGTTTCGCGCGTACTGGCATCAAAATTGGAAACCAGCACGTTGCGCTTGGTGATGTCGAACAACGCCAGGGTTCCGGTAAGGCGGCCTGGCATGTCGAGCTTGGCGCCCAGCTCCCACGATTTGCCCTCCTCCGGCGCCACCGACGAGTCAAGCACCACATTGCCGACCAGCGGCGCGATGGTGGAGTTGGGCTTGAACGACTCGCTATAGCTGCCATAAAACGACAGCTGCTCGTCCACCTTGTAGACGATACCTGCATGCGGCACCCACGCCTGGCCATTGATGTCTGTGTTGGCCTTGAACGGGCGGCCGCGGCCGGCGTATTGGTCGAACTGCTGGAAGCGTGCACCGGCCACCAGGATCCAGTGATCATCCAGGTGCAGCGCGTCCTGCACGAACAACGCGTCGGTGCGTAGCTTGTCGGTCTGGTCGCTGTCACTGGCTTTGACGGTGGTGCCCTCCACTTCCTGCCCGTAGATCGGGTTCATGTAGCTGAAGGTAGATTGGGCGCTCTGCCGGATCAGGTCCCCACGAAAGACCTTGCGGTCTTCATGATCGACACCGAACAGCAGGTCGTTCTGCATCCCGGCCAGTTGCACATTGCCGGCCAGGCTCAGGGTGGCGAACTGGTCACGGCTCATGGCGTTGTGGGTGCCGTCGATGCTGCGCGACAGCGTGCCGCTATTTTCATTCACGCCGGTCACCCGCACCTGGCTGGCATCATAGGTTTCGCGGTTGAAGCTGTAGCCGAAGTGCAGCTTCCAGTCATCGGCCAGCTGGTGGTCGACTTCCAGACGGTACAGGTCGGAGCGCCCTTCCATGTCGTTGAAGGGCTCGTCCAGGCGCCGCGTGGCTGGGATGTCCAGCGGGTGGCCGTTGTTGCCGAACGCCGTGCCACGGTCGAAGGGGTAGAGAAACTCGCGATGCTCGTAGGCCAGCACCACCTGGGTATCCTCGCCCAGCCAGGCCAGCGATGGCGCTACCAGCGACTCACGGTGCACGCCGTAGTTGCGCCAGTAGTCCTCATCTTCGTGGTCGACGATCAGCCGATAGGCGAAGTTGCTGTCGCCCAGTGCGCCGGTACTGTCGAACCCGCCACCGCTGCCGTTCTTGCCGCTGCCGTAGGTAGAACCGCGCACGGTCAGGGCGTTGTACTGCTCGAGTTGCGGGCGCTTGCTGACCACGTTGATGACCCCGCCCGGGTCCTGGATGCCGTACAGCAGCGAGGCCGGGCCCTTGAGCACTTCGACCCGCTCGGTGCTGGCGTTGAGGCTGCGGCCCTGCACGATGGGCATGCCATCGCGCATGATCGAGCCGTCGCGGTTGTCGCCGAAGCCGCGCTTCATCACGGTATCGGAGGTGCCACCGAAATTGTTGCCCTGGGTGATGCCGCTGACATTGGCCAGAGCGTCATCAAGGTTGCGTGGGGCCTGGTCACGGATGACCTGGGCCGGTACCACATTGATGGCCTGGGGGATGTCCTGGCTCGGGCCCTGCCCGCGCATGATCGAGGCGGTAGCGGGGGGCTGATAGCTGTAGTCGTCCAGTTGCGAGGTCACGGTGATGGCCTGCAGGTTGAGGGCGCCGGAAGTGTCCACCGCTTCGAGGGTGAGCGTGCGCGAATCGACGCGGCGCCAGGCCAGCCCGGTAGTGCCCAGCAACTGTTGCAGGGCCTGTTCGGCGCTGAACCTGCCGTTCAATGCCGACGCCTGCACACCTGGCAGTTCCAGGGTGTAGACCACGCTCTGGCCGGTGGTGCGGCTGAAGGCGCTGAGTGCCTGGGCAAGGGGTTGCGCCGGCTGCGCGAAGGTATACGCCTGCTGCTGCTCGGCGGCACAGGCCAGGGGGGCGACAGCGAATGCCGGGAGCGCGGAAAGGCCGAGCCAGAGAGGGACGCAACGCGGGGTGAACTTCATGGACGCTGACCTGTGAGAGGGATATGACTGCGAATGAATCGCACTTCCACTCATTACACGGATGCCACGTCCTGTTACCTCACCCGCTATCTGAAAATTTTTTTGCCTGTGCGGGCCTCTTCGCGGGTGAACCCGCTCCCACAGGTACTGCACAGGATTTGAAACTTGCGCCCTTCCTGTGGGAGCGGGTTCACCCGCGAAGAGGTCCGCACAGGCGACTACCGGATCAGGGTCAACCGCCCCAGCACTGTCTGCCGCGAAAAGCCCATCACCTTGCCCAGCGAATCCAGCGCCAGCAACGGCTCGGCCACGGGGAAACTGCCACTGACCTTGCGCTGCCCCAACTCATAATCGAGCAACAGGATGCGCCCCGGGTAATAGCGCCCCAGGTCTTCGACCACCTGCGCCAGCGGCACCTGGTAGTAATTCAGCCAGCCCTGGCGCCAGGCCAGGCGGTTGTCGCTGTCCACCGCCAGGGTGTCGCCGACTTGGCCGGCAGCGTAGGCCGCCTGCTGGTTGGCCGTCAGTTCACGCGCTGCTGCGCCCGGCGCCGGGCTCACCGCCACCCGCCCGCTGCTCACAGTGACCTGGGCTCCCTCGTCCTGCTCGCGCACTTCGAACTGGGTGCCAAGCACGCGCACCTCGCCACCGGCAGCTTCCACTACGAACGGCGTGCCGGTATGCGTGACCTGGAAAAACGCCGCGCCATGCAACAACCGCACGCGGCGCTCGCCCTGCACAAAATCGACTGCAATCGCGCTCCCCGCATCCAGCGTCACCTGCGACTGGTCGGCCAAGGTCACCTGGCGAACTTGACCAGCACTGCTGTAGTCGGCCTGCAGGTCCTGCAGCCACAGGGCCGGGTGCCAACCACCGGCAACGCCCACGGCCAGTACCAGGCACGCAGCCACCGCCAGCGCCGCGGCCCGCTGCCGCCAGGGGTGCCTGACCGGTGGCCTGGCCATCGCATCCAGGTAACGTTGCAGGCTTGCCTGTTCTTCAGCGGCCAGGCGCGCCGCCGGGGCGGCGCTGTTCTGCCACAGCGCCTGGGCCTGGGCGTAAGCCTCACGGTGCCCAGGTTCGGCCAGCAGCCAGCGCTTGAACGCCGCGCCCTCGGCTTGCGCAGGCTGCTCGTTGATGCGGCTGAGCCATTGAAGTGCAGCCCGGGACTGCGCCTCGGTGATCGGCGGTAAACGGCTCATCGACGGGCACTCCCTGGCCGGCGTGGGGTGGACGCGGGCTCGGCAACACTCGCCTTGCACGCTTCGAGGGCGCGCATCATATGCTTTTCCACAGCACTCTGGGACAGTTGCATGGCCTTGGCGATTTCGCCGTACTTGCAGCCGTGGATACGGTTGAGCAGGAAGATCTGCCGGGTGCGCTCGGGCAAGGCGCGCAAGGCAGCGTCGATGCGCTGCAAGTCGTGATCGACCTCCACGGCCTGTTCCGGGGCCTGGGCCATGGCCGCTTCAACCTGCGGCAGCACAGCTTCGGCTGCGCGCTCGCGGCTGCCTTCGCTGCGCAGGTGGTCGATGGCGAGGTTCCCGGCGCAACGCAGCAGGTAGGTATCCAGTGCCTCGACCTTGACCTCAGGGCGACGCCAGAAGCGCAGGAACAACTCCTGGACCAGGTCCGATGCCGTCGCCCGGCAGCCGACCCGGCGGCTCACCAGGGCCTCCATGCGTGCCCGCTGGGCCTGGAACACCTGGACGAAACGCGCACGCCCGCCGCCGCTTTCGGCATCCGCCTCGATCATGTCGCCCGGCTCGCTCACCTGGTCACTCGGCGAACACGGCCAGCAACGGCCCCAGCACCACGCTGGCGGCGGCCAGGCCCAGCAACAGGCGGGGCTGGTATGGCAGGCCGAACACCCACAGGGTCACCCCGGCCATCATCACTGCGGTCCATTCCACCAAGCCATGGGCCCAGCCCCGCAGGTGCACGCTGAGCACCAGCGACAGCACCAGCAACAGCCAACCGGCACTGCGCAACAGGCGCAACTGCCCGGGGCGCGGCTTGCGCCCGAGCAGGTCGACGAAGTGCTTCTCCATGGCCAGGCACAGGGCAACGAAGCCGGCGTAAGCGATCAGTGCATTACCCAGCATCAGCTCGCCTCCGCCGTCTCAGTGCTTGGCTCCCTTGCCGCACGAGGGGCCCGCATGGCCACAGCCTTCGGGCTGTGTAACATCTTGCCGGCCAACCAGGCCAGGAACAGGCCGGTGCCCAGCGCTGTCAGGTCGAAACCAGCCATGGCCCAGTCACCCGCAGGTAGCGAATGGTTCAGGCCCTGGCCGGTGGTCAGGCCGTTGAGCAGCGGCAGCAAGGCGAAGGCCAGCGCGCCCAGTGCCAGTTGCTCGCCCCATGCCCGCCGCCCGCTACGCAGCACAGCGTGCACCAGTGACAGGCCCCAGGCGGTGAAGAAGGCGTTGACCTCCCAGTCGGCCCGGTCTGCGACACCCATCGGGATCAGGCGGTTGGCCCAGAAGAAGCCCGCCACGGCCAGCAACAGGCCGCTCATGCTGGCGATATTGAGCACCTCGACCAGGCGCAGTTCGCCCGGCAGGCGTTCGCTCCTGGCATGCTTGAGCTGGCGCTTGCCCAGCCACATCACCAGGCCGGTGCCAATCACCGCAGTACCGGCCACGCCAAAGAAGAAGTACAGCCAGCGCAGCCAGGGCCCGGCGAAATTGCCCATGTGCAGGCCGGCAAAGCTGAAGGCGGTCATCATTGCCCCACTCTCCGGTTTGCCCTGGCCCAGCAGGGCACCGCTGACGCCATCGAAGGTCCAGTTGGCGCTGCGCCGATAGGCTACATGGTCGGCCGCAGATTGGGTGAAGGTAACGCGGGCATTGCTGTCGCCGGCATTTTCCACCTGGATACGGCCGATACGCGCGCCCGGTTGCAGGGCCTGCACCTTGGCGTACAGGCTCGGCAACGGTACCAGCGGCGCGGCCACATGGGCCGCCTTGGGCGCATTGTTACGGCCGAACAGTTCGTTGAAGTACTTGCCGGTGTCATTGCCGTAGCTGGCCATGATGCCCGCCGGCATCACCATGTACATGAACAACACCAGGCTGCTGTAGCTGATCATCAGGTGGAAGGGCAGCACCAGCACGCCAATGGCGTTGTGCCCGTCCAGCCAGGAGCGCTGGCCCTTGCCGGGGCGGAAGGTGAAAAACTCCTTGAAGATCTTCTTGTGGGTGATGATGCCGGTGACCAGCCCCAACAGCATGATGAAGGCGCACAACGTCGATAGCCATCGGCCGAAAGGGTGTGGCATCTGCAACTGGAAGTGGAAACGGTAGAAGAACTCGCCTCCGCGACTGTCGCGTGCCGCCACCGGCTGCCCGGTCTGGGTATCAAGGGTCTTGGTGACGAAACCGCGTGGCCCGCCATTCGGGTCGCGATAACCCACGTTCAAGGCGGCCTCGCGTGCGTTGGGCATACGAATCAGCCAGGTGCCCGAATGCCCTGCATTGTCCTGCAGATAACGCTGGGCCACCTCCAGGCTATGGCTCGGGTCCAGCGCATGGCTTCGTACTTCTGGTTGCGTCCAGTGGGTGATTTCTTCCTTGAAATACGACAGCGTGCCGGTGAGGAAGATGGCGAACAACAGCCAGCCGAAGATCAGGCCGGTCCAGGTGTGCAGCCAGGCCATGGCCTGGCGGAAGCCTTCTTTCATGGGTTTTTCATCCAGTATGCCAACCCGCTGATCACCCCCAGCAGCACGCTTGGCGCCAGTACGCCCAGCCAGGCGCGCAAAGCGCTGCGGCAGGCAAAGCACCAGATGAACGCCAGCAGGTAGAAAACGAATGACAGCAGCAGGCCGGTGAGCGTGGCATCGACCCGTGGCAGCGGCGCTACCAGGGAAATGCAGACGCTGGCCACGGACGCCAGCAGGTAGCCACCCAGCAGCGCGGCAAGGCTGCGTGACGTCACGGCCAGGCGATAGCTGAGCGAGAGACCGGCGGTTTTGCGCGTCATGGCGATGGTCCGGGCGTTTTCGGGGCTGCAATAATAATGATTTCAATTCTCATAAGCAAAGGCCATGCGATGAGCCGCCTGCTGCCTTGAATGCAACAAGAAATTTATTTTCAAAAAGGGCTTGAATTCGTTTCGCCGTTGCCTGACCTTAGAGTCAAGAGACGCAGAAATACCAAGGGTCTCAGAGGCCTAGGCGCGTCTCCATGCGAGCAAGCTGAATAAGGATTGAATCATGCAAATCCAGGTCAACAGCAGCAACCATTTCGAAGGCAACGCCCGGCTCGACCAGTGGGTCCGCAGCACACTGCAGAACTCGCTGGAACGTTACGAAGACGACCTCACCCGCATCGAGGTCCACCTGCGCGACGAGAACGGCGCCAAGCCCGGACCGCATGACAAACGCTGCCAGATGGAGGCTCGCCCCAAAGGCCATCAACCGATTTCCGTGACCCACACCGCCACTTCGCTGGACCAGGCGGTCGATGGTGCCGCCACCAAGCTCAACCACGCGCTGGAACACTTCTACGGCAAACTGCGCAGCAAGCGCGGCGCCCTGGAACTGAGTGACCCAGACGCCTGATCGGTAACGCAAGACGCCCGGCCTGATGCCGGGCGTTTTCGTTTGTATCGATCGATGGCGCTGAACCAACAGGTAATTTCCCCGGTCAACTTCTGCATTCATTCAGCGCAGAAGCATGACCATGAACAACCCATTCGAACGAATCAGTGCTGCATTCGCCCCCGAATACCGGGTCAACCTGAGCATTGCAAACCTCGACGGCAGCATCATGCTGACCCTGTCCGACGACGCTGGCGTGGTCGCCAAGCGCCTCATCACCCAGGCCCAGCGCAATGACCCGGTGCGCCTGCAGCGGGTGATCGACAGCATCCGCCTGGGCCTGGCCATCGAGCACAACCAGAACCCCCTTCAGGTGCTGGCCGCGCTGACCCGTGACGCCCGCCACGAGCCGCGCCATTTCATCGCCAACTGAGGGCTACTTGCCCTCCTCCACTTCCTTGCCGCTGGCATCCAGTACCTTGGTCGAGGGGTAGCGGTACGAGGCGTAGCGCACCACCAGGATCGCGAACGCCAGCAACAGGATGCCGCCGCACAGGTACAACAGCCCTACGTCCGGCGCCTTGTGGTGCGAGACGTCGCCGATCAGCAGGCGGGTCAGCGCGGTGATGGCCACGTACAGCAGGAAGCGGATCGGCATGTGGTTGGTCTTGAAGTAGATGCCGACCATCGCCCCCAGCTCCAGGTAGATGAACAGCAGCAGGATGTCATCGACACTGACCCCGCCCTTGCCGAGCATGTCGAGGAACGTCATCACCGCCGCATAGGCCGTGATCGCGCCAATGCCGAACAGCGCCAGGTAATGGAATGCCTCGACGCACAGGTTTCCCAGCGAGTCGGCCGAGCCGTGCAGACCCTTTCGCAGCTTTTCTGCCCATTTGATGTTCACGATGTTCCATTCCCCGATACGTCTTGAAGGATGATGCGTCACCGGTGTGACGCTTGTGCCATGCAGTTAAAGGGCCAGGCCCCTGCCTTGGAAGGCGACCGATTGCCGCAAGGCACCTTGAGGCGTGGCAAGTTGCATGAGCTGGAGACGTTGCGGGCTTTGCTTGAGTCGGCACTGGTTCAGGTGCAGATGCCCGCTGGGCCTCGGACTTTGCACTGAGATTTGAGTGTTGCGTTGTCTGGGCTGGCCTCTTCGCGGGTAAACCCGCTCTCACAGGATCTCCACAGGCCTTGAGGTAGATGCCGTACCTGTGGGAGCGGGTTCACCCGCGAAAGGGCCCGGATGGCCAAGGCGCTGATGGATGATGCTGAGTTGGGCATGAAGCAGTAAGCCCTCTGCACCACGCTACAATTTCTGCTTGCGAAGCAATCAGCATTGCCATTACTGTATATAGATACAGTAAATCGAAACACAACCAGCAAAAGGCATAGAGGTGATGAATGGCCGTCGAAGTGGTGTACCGCAGCAGCCGCGACCCGGAGCGCTTGTTCATGGATAAGGCCGAAGCAGACCGTCACGACAAGATGCTCGAACTGGCCGAGCGCCTGGCCGAAGTACTGCACAAGGCAGTGCCCTCGCTGAGCGAGAAACAGGTCGAGGAAGCCGGTATCTACATGGCCAAGAACCGCGATGTATTCGCCCGGGCGTTCAAGAGCCAGCCGGATGCGCTGGCCGAGTTGCTCGAAGCGCCAGCGGCCGAGTAATTGCCTGCACTGGCCTCATCGCCAGCAAGCTCCACGGGGGGTACATGGCTTGCTCCATTGCTCAGGTCACCTCATTACCCTGTAGGAGCAGCCTTGTGCTGCGAAGAGGGTAGTTGAGCAACAGATATTCTTCGGCAGTAATGGCCTCTTCGCAGCGCAAGGCTGCTCCTACAAGTCGGCGCGCCAGGGGTGGGCGCTGGCTTGCCGGCGAGAGGGCCAATGCAAGAACACAAATTACATCAGCCGTAGAGCAACCGCTCCGCCAGCATCTGCGCCACCCGCGCCGGCGAGCGCTTCTCTGCCTGTGCATGGCCAAACACTTCGGTCAGCCGTGAAGGTATCCGCGCCAGGTGCGCAGTGATGGTGCCCAGGTCTTCGCCACGATGGGTAAGTGCCACGTAGATCAACCCACCGGCATTGATCACGTAATCGGGCGCATACAGTATCCCGCGCGACTCCAGCTGGTCGGCTACCTGCAAGGTGGTCAGCTGGTTGTTCGCCGCCCCCGCCACGGCCGCACAACGCAACTGCATCACGCTCTGCCCGTTCAACACCGGCCCCACACCGCAAGGGGCAAAGATGTCGCAAGGGGTACTGATCAACGCATCGTTGGTCACCGGATGGGCATTGAACTGCTCCACCGCCAGCCGCACTCGTCCAGGGTCCAGATCGCTCACCAGCAGGTCCGCCCCTGCCGCATGCAGTTGCTCCGCCAGCGCATAACCGACATTGCCCAGCCCTTGCACCGCAACCCGAAGCCCTTGCAGGTCATCACTGCCAAGGCGGAACGAAGTGGTGGCACGAATGCCGGCAAAAACCCCCATCGCCGCATGCGGTGAGGGATCACCCGAGGCCGTGGTGCTGGTCACATGCGGTGTGCTCTGGGCAATGCAGTCCATGTCCAGGGTCGAGGTGCCGCTGTCCACGGCGATGATGAAGCGCCCTTGCAAGGTGTCGATGAAGCGGCCAAAGGCCTCGAACAGCGCGGCACGGTTTTCCACATGCGGGTTGCGCATGATCACCGCCTTGCCGCCCCCCAATGGCAGGCCAGCCAGCGCCGCCTTGTAGCTCATACCCTGGGCAAGGCGAATGGCGTCTGTCATGGCGCTTTCATCATCGGCATAAGGCAGGTAGCGGCAACCGCCCATGGCGGGGCCCAACTGCTCGCTGTGGATCACCACCACAGCCTTCAGGCCGGTAGGCGGATCGGTGAACAAGTGCAACGACTGGGTACGGGTGCTTTGCATCAGCGCGAACATCGACAGGCTCCCCTACGAGGTGCTCTTTCCAGTATAGGCACGGCCCTTGGGCTGGTAGCGCCGCCGGACCACTGGACGAAACCGCGCACCACGGCTAATACTCAAGCGTGTGTGGAGAAGCCCCATGAAGCCACGTCAAGCCTGCCTGGCCTGCCTGGAACGCGAGCCCGTCGCCCTGCTGGAAGCCGCATTATGGATTGCTGCCGAGCACGACCGAAGCGTCGAGCCCGCGGCCAGCCTTGCCAAGCTGCATGACCTGCAGCGTGAGATAAGCACCAATCTGCCGATGCTGCCGCTGTGCGAACTGGCACAGCCATTGTTGCGCCAACTCAATGCCCTGGGCTTCCAGCAGGATGAATATCACCCGCTGCGCCCGCATGCCGCGATGATGGACAAGGTGCTGCAACGCCGCCGTGGCCAACCGCTGACACTTGCCATCCTCGCCCTGGAACTGGCCCGGCGTCTGTCCATACCCCTTGAGGGCGTAGGCTTCCCTGGCCATTTCCTGCTGCGCGTGCCGGGTGCCGATCACCTGCTTGACCCCTGTGGCGGCCGGCGTCTCTACCCCAACGACTGCCGTGAGCTGCTGGCTCGCCAGTTCGGCCCGCATGTAGCGCTGACTGCCGAGCACATGCGCAGTGCCAGCCCGCTGCAGATGCTGCAACGCCTGTCACGCAACCTGCGCCAGTTGCATATAAGCAACGACAACCACCTGGCGGCACTGACTGATGCCGAGCGGGTCATGCAACTGGGCCCGGTGCAGGTCAGCGACTATGTGACTCGCGCTTCGCTATACCAGCATCTGGATTGCCCGCAGGCCGAGCGCTTTGATCTGGAGCATGCGTTATTGCTGACAGAGGACCCGGTCCAGCGCCTGAAGCTTTCCGAACGTATCGGCAAGCTTCCGGCGGCGAACCGTTCCATTCACTGAGCCGGGCTGTCCGGCTGCCGGGCGGGGTGGGCCTGGGCGAACGCCGCGTGTTCGGCCGCAAGGGCGGCAACCCGAAGGATGCGCGGGAAGCTGTCGAGGTCGACGTTGAAACGTTCGGCCGCGTACAACTGCGGGATCAGATAGACATCCGCCAGGCCCGGCTCATCGCCGAAGCAGAAGCCATGATCGCCTATCAGTTGCTCAACTGCCGCCAACCCTTGGCTGATCCAGTGACCAATCCACTGGTTGACCTGGCTTTCGTCCTGGCCGGCCTGGCGCAGTCGGTTGAGCACGCTGACGTTGTGCAGCGGGTGGATGTCGCAGCCGATGATCGCCGCCACACCCCGCACCTTGGCACGCGCCTCAGCCGTGGCCGGTAACAGCGCAGGTTGTGGATAAACCTCTTCCAGGTACTCGATGATCGCCGGCGACTGCACCAGCAGCTCACCGCCATCGGTACGCAACGCCGGAACGCGCCCCTGCGGGTTGACCGCGACATAACCCGCGCCGCTCTGTTCGCCCTGCAGCAGGTTGACCGGAAGGGACTGGTAACCCAGCCCCTTCAGTGCCAAAGCAATGCGTACCCGGTAGGACGAGGTGGAACGGTAATAGGTGTACAGCTCCATGCCCCTGCCTCCTCAGTTGGCCGCGACGACCTTACCGCGGCATTCGCCGAAACCGATGCTGGCCACGCCATCACGCACGCAGCGGGCACGCAGGATGATCTCGTCGCCGTCTTCGAGGAACTTGCGCACCTCGCCACTGGCCAGTTCCACCGGGTGCTTGCCACCTTCGGTTATCTCCAGCAGGCTGCCGAACGAACCTGGCGTGGCGCCCGACAGCGTGCCCGAACCGAACAGGTCGCCCGGTTGCAGCTGGCAGCCGTTGACGCTGTGGTGCGCGACCAGCTGCGCCACGGTCCAGTACATGCTGCGGGTGTTGCTCAGGGTCAGGCGGTGCGGGGCGAGGCCCTGCTCGCGCATTTGCTCGGTCAGCAGCAATACCTCAAGCTCGATATCGAATGCACCTGCGGCCTGGTCGCGCTTGTCCAGCAGGTACGACAGTGGCTGCGGGTCGCCCTCCGGGCGTGCCGGCTGGGCACAGCGGAACGGCTCAAGCGCTTCGGCGGTAACTACCCAAGGCGAGATGGTGGTGATGAAGCTCTTGGACAGGAACGGCCCCAGCGGCTGGTATTCCCAGGCCTGGATATCGCGCGCCGACCAGTCGTTGAGCAGACACAGGCCAGCCACGTGCTCGGCGGCATCGCCTACCGGGATCGCCTGGCCAATGTCGTTGCCCTGGCCGATCCAGATACCCAGTTCCAGCTCGTAGTCCAGGCGCGCGCAGGGGCCGAAGCTTGGCTCGGTGTGCCCGGCCGGCAGAGTCTGGCCCTTGGGCCGGCGCACATCGGTGCCGGATGGGCGGATGGTCGAGGCGCGGCCGTGATAACCGATCGGCACGTACTTGTAGTTGGGCAGCAGCGGGTTGTCGGGGCGGAACAGCTTGCCCACGTTCTTGGCGTGCTCGATGCCCACGTAGAAGTCGGTGTAGTCACCGATCTGCGCCGGTACATGCAGCTGGCAGGCGCTTGCCGGGTACAGGGCGGCCTGCAGCGCCGCCTGGTGTTCGCTGTGCTCGCCCAGCAGCACCAGCAGGCGCTCGCGCAGGGCAACGCGGGCATTGCGGCCGAGGGCGAAGAATGCGTTCAAGGCCCCACCACGGGTGGCCTCGACAGCGGCCTTGGCGGCACCATCGAACAGGCCGGCGGCCAGCACCGCCTCCAGGTCGAGGATCGCGTCGCCGATGGCCACGCCACAGCGCTTGGCTTCACCCGGCCGGCTGAAGATGCCCAACGGCAGGTTCTGCAGCGGGAAGTCGCTGTGCCCGTTGGCGTGCTCGACCCAGCTACGGGCAATGGCGGTCTGATTCATGGGTTATCTCCGGTTCGGGTTGAAGGTGCTCGGCAAGGTGGCCCAGCAACTATCGTAGTCGGCCTGCAACTGCGGGCATTCAAGGGCTTGCAGGCTCGGGCGCAGCACCTGGCTGGTCTCGAACATGAAGGCCATGGTGTTGTCGATCTTGTGCGGTGCCAGGTCGGCAGCAATAGCCTTTTCGCAGGTTTCGGCGTCGGGGCCATGGGCGCTCATAACCCCGTGCAGCGAGGCGCCACCCGGCAGGAAGCCCTCGGCCTTGGCGTCGTAGGCACCATTGATCAGGCCCATGAACTCGTTCATCAGGTTGCGGTGGAACCATGGTGGACGGAAGGTGTTCTCGGCCACCATCCAGCGTGGCGGGAAGATCACGAAGTCCATGTTGGCCATGCCATGCACGCTGGTCGGCGAGGTCAGCACAGTGAAGATCGACGGGTCCGGGTGGTCGAAGCTGACCGTGCCGATGGTGTTGAAGCGACGCAGGTCGTACTTGTACGGCACGTTGCTGCCGTGCCAGGCGACCACGTCCAGTGGCGAGTGCTGCAGTTCGCAGGCCCAATGTTCGCCCAGGAACTTCTGCACCAGCTGCACCGGGCCATCGGCCTCTTCGTAGTGCGCCACCGGGGTGAGGAAGTCGCGCGGGTTGGCCAGGCCGTTGCTGCCAATCGGGCCCAGGTCCGGGATGCGCAGCGGCGCGCCGTGGTTTTCGGCGATGTAGCCGCGGGCCTCGCCGTCGAGCAGTTCGACGCGGAACTTCATGCCACGCGGGATGACCGCGATTTCCAGCGGCTCGACTTCCATCACCCCCAGTTCGGTGGCAATGCGCAGGCGGCCCTGTTGCGGCACCAGCAGCAGTTCACCGTCGGCGTTGAAGAACACCCGCTCCATCGACCGGTTGGCGCGGTAGATGTAGATGCTCACGCCGGCCGGTTTTTCCGCAGCGGCGTTGGCCACCATGGGCAGCCAGCCCTCGATGAAATCGGTCGGTTCGACGGGGATCGGCTGGGGGTTCCAGCGCAGGCGGTTGGGAGTGATGGGCCCCAGCGGGCCGGTCAGCGGCTGACGCGCCAGGCGTTCGAAACGCGGGTGCAAGGCAGACGGACGAATACGATACAGCCAGGTGCGGCGCAGCTCGCTGCGGGTCATGGTGAACGCCGTGCCCGAGAGCAGCTCGGCATACAGCCCATAGGGCGCCTTCTGCGGCGAGTTCTGCCCGACCGGCAAGGCCCCTGGCAGCGCTTCGCTGGCAAACTCGTTGCCGAAGCCGCTGAGGTAGTGAAGGTCGGGTGACGTATCGCGATTCATCGATGCCTCCGGGCTCTGGCCGAGCCGTTGCGGGCAGCTGGCTGCTGGCCCAGGGCGGGGTGGCAGCGCGTCTGCATTGTTTTTATCGTAATCAGATTACGAATAACGTAATTTGCTACGGGCAATGCGTCAAGCTATAAAGGCGCGACTCGACGAATCCGGAAGAAGATGTCCATGGCAAAAGCCAGCTCCCCCGCCGACAACGGCAAGCAGAAAGTCCGCTCGGCGGAGGTCGGCACCGACATCCTCAAGGCCCTTGCCGAGCTCTCCCCGTCCACCTCCCTGTCACGTCTCGCGGAACATGTGCAGATGCCGGCGAGCAAGGTGCACCGTTACCTGCAGGCGTTGATCGCCAGCGGTTTTGCCGAGCAGGATGCGGCCACCAACCATTACGGCTTGGGGCGCGAGGCACTGCGGGTGGGGCTGGCGGCGCTGGGCAGTATCGATGTGCTGAAGATTGCCGCGCTGCCGTTGTCTCAACTGCGCGATGAGCTGAACGAGAGCTGCTTCGTTGCCGTATGGGGCAACCAGGGCGCGACAGTGGTCAGCATCGAGCCGGCAGTACGCGCGGTCACGGTGGTAACGCAGATCGGCTCGGTACTGCCGCTGCTCACTTCGTCCACCGGGCTGGTGTTCGCCGCCTATCTTCCCGAGCGCGAGACCGTGGAGTTGCGTGACCGGGAACTGGCCGCCCTGCAGCACAGCGCCGCCGACTACCAGGCAGTACTGGCGGGCATTCGTGAACGTGGCCTGCACCATGTGCACGGGCTGTTGATGCCGGGCGTGGATGCGCTGTCGGCCCCGGTGTTCAATGCCATGGGGCAGATCGCCGCGGTGATGACGGTGGTCGGGCCGACCTCGATCTTCCATGCCGACGAGCATGGTCCGGCGGCGCAACGGTTGCTGGCAGCAGCACGGGAAACCAGCTGGCGCATGGGCTATTCGCCCGCCGACTGAGCGCCTTCGGCACTATTGCCCGATACGTAAAGGTGAATGTCATAAGCGGCTATTTTTCCTGCAGGATCAGGCGCTTATTCTTACCTCACTGGCCGGCATGAAGGGCTCTCCCCCCCGCCTTTCAGGCCTGCGAGGTTCACCGACGTAGATTTTGAAGCTCCTTGATCTGACGTCTCGATTGGCCGCTGCGGCTTGCAGCGGCCTTTTTTATCTGCCCTGAAAATTTCCGTCGCCTGTGCTGGCCTCTTCGCGGGTAAACCCGCTCCCACAGAGATATCACTACCCCAGGGGCTTGTGGTGTACCTGTGGGAGCGGGTTTACCCGCGAAGAGGTCAGCACAGGCATACAAGTTTCAGCCCAGCGGATACTTCTGCAAGTTCGCCATCATCTGCTGCAACGCCTGCAAGCTGTCCTGTGGGTGCACTGCCCCGTCGAAGTCGCCAATCCGTGCCCAGTTCTCCGCCACCTGCTCCGGAGTAAAGCCTTCACGCGGATCGAAGCCTACCCCCAGGCTGCGCTCCCAACGCACCTTGCCCACCCAACCGCCACCCACTTCGAACAACTCACCACTGCCCTGGCACTGCTCGCTGCCCAGGTACACAACCAGCGGGCTGACCAGCTCAGGCTTGAGCCGCTCGAACACCTGGGGCGGGATCAACCCTTCGGTCATGCGGGTGCCACCCGTGGGGGCGATGGCGTTGACCAGGATGCCATGCTTGCGCCCTTCGATCGCCAGGGTACGTGTCAGCCCATACAGGCCCAGCTTGGCCATGCCGTAATTGGCCTGGCCGAAGTTGCCGTAGATGCCGGACGTGGAAGCGGTGAAGATCACCCGCCCCCAGTTCTGCTCGCGCAGGTGCGGCCAGGCGGCGCGGGTGACCTTGTAAGCCCCCTCGACATGCACCTGATACACCTGCTCCCAGTCGCTGTCTTCCATCTTGTGGAAGGTTTTGTCACGCAGGATGCCGGCATTGTTCACCAGCACATCGACCCGACCGAAGCTGTCCAGGGCCTGCTCGACAATACGCGCGCCTTGGCTGACCGAATCATGGTTGGCAATGGCACTGCCACCAGCGGCGCGGATCTCCGCTACAACTCGGTCGGCGGCGGAGGCGCTGGCACCTTCACCGTGGGTGGACCCGCCGAGGTCGTTGACCACCACCCGCGCACCACGGGCAGCGAACAGCAACGCATGGGCACGGCCCAGGCCGCCCCCGGCTCCGGTGACTATCACCACGCGATCTTGCAGACAGACAGGCTCGCTCATGCTCATGGCTCCAGGCAGGTTCAGGTAGGCCGAGTGTCCGCCGCCAGCAGCGGGCGGACAATCAAGCTCACGCAGGCTGAATGCCTGGCAATAACGCAGCACGATGGTTATGGGGCCGCTGTACGGCCCATCGCCGGCAAGCCAGTTCCCACACCAACCGCGCCGGCCTCCAGGCCTGCGCTGTATCTGTGGGAGCAGGCTTGCCGGCGATGAGGACCTGTCAGGACCACGCCACTTTCTGCTGGAAACAGCTCAGCGGTTGTTCTCGAAAGGCCAGGTAATGGCGCAGCACCTGCACCGGCGCTTCGGTATGCGGGTAATGGCCGATGCCCTGCAACTGCACGGTGTCCGGCTCCGGCACCAGTTGCCGGTAGCGCTCCACCATATGTGCGCCGGAAAGCGGGTCGACCACGCCATTGATGAAACGCAGCGGCACGCCTTCGTGCTGCATCGCGCCAACCCAGCGGTCCCGGTGCAACCTGCGCTCTGGCATGTAACCCACCAGCTTGTGCAGGATGCGCGTGCCACGGTTGGCGGCTATCAGGCTCCAGAAGTCATCCAGCGCACTTTCACTCGGGTGGGTGCAAGGGCCGTAGACCTGGGTCACGTTGCGCACCAGGTCGTCGCGACCGAACGAGCGCCCTACCAGCCAGCCCAGGCGGCTGAGCAACAGCTTCTGTACCAGCAGCATGCGGCAGCTTTCGGGGAACAGCCCGCTGTTCAGGAACACGCAGCTGGCAATGCTGGCGCGCTGTTCATGATGCCGCGCCAGCATTTCCTGGGCCACACTGCCGCCGTAGTCATGGGCCAGCAGATGCACCGGCTGGTCGACCTTCAGCTCGGCGAGCAAAGCCTGCTGCAGGTCGGCCTGCTCCATCAGGCTATACACGTGATCGACCGGTTTGGCCGAATCGCCAAAGCCGAGCATGTCGCAGGCGATCACCCGGAAGCGCTGGGCCAAAGGCCCCCACAGGTAGTGCCAATCCCAGCTGGCAGTGGGGAAGCCGTGCAAAAGAAGCAGGGGCTCTCCTTGCCCTGCGGTCCAGTAGCGGATGCTCTGGCCCCGGAAGCTGAAACTCTGTCCCCGGGTACGCCAGACGCACAATGGAATTTCGGCCATGGGCATCAGAACGGTCCCGGTGAAGTGGTGTTGGCGGAATAGAGCAAGGCTGCGGTCATTGCATGTCACCTCGGCACTTACATGTGCTCTCTATGTCGAGGCTGAGTCTAGCCAGCAGCCCATCGGCTGGAACTTGCGTTGCCAGCCAGCTTGATGACTTGGCGAGTCAGTGGCACGAACGGTCAGAGGAGCACAGCCAGCAGCGGTGCCGCGAACAGGTTCAGCAGCCCGGTCAGGACCATGACCAGGCCGGCCACCGAACCCTCCTCCCGGCCTACCTCCTGTGCCCGGCTGACACCGGCACCATGGGCGCCCACACCGAACAGCGCGCCCCGCGCCAGCGGCGTGCGCAACGGCAACCAGCGCAGTAGCACGCCGCCGAGCATGGCGCCCAGTACGCCGGTGAACATCACGAACACCGCCGTGAGCTCCGGTACGCCACCCAGGTCATGGGCCAGTGGCATGGCAAAGGGCGTGGTGATCGAACGCGGCACCAGCGACAGGCTGGTCGCGCTGTCCAGCGCCAACATATGAGCCAACCCCCAGGAACTGGCGATCGAAGCGCTGCTGCCGGCGACCATGCCCACCATCAGTGCCGGCCAGTGGCGCGCCAGCATGGCCCGTTGCTGCCAGATCGGCACCGCGAATGCCACGGTCACCGGGCCAAGCACACTCATCAGCCAGTGGGTGTTGCGGGCATACTCGGCATAAGCGGTGTGCAGCGGCACGGCCACCGCCAGCAACAGTACCGGCACCAGGATCAGCGGCGACAGCAGGTAGCGCCCGCTGCGCCGGTACAACCAGCGGCTGCCCAGATACGCCAGCAAGGTCAGGGCCAGCCAGAACAGCGGCATGGGTTCAAGGCTCATGGCGCAACCTCCAGCGGCACACCAGTTCCACGGTCAACGCGGTCACCACCATTACCGTCAGGGTGCTCACGGCAATCACCAGCAGGATGCGCCAGCCCTCGTCACGGATCAGAGCGCCATAATCGAGCAGGCTCATCAGCGCCGGAATGAAGAACAGCAGCATCTCAGCCATCAGCCAGCCGGCGCCCAGTTGCAGCATGGCTGGCTTGAGCACACCTGAGGCAAACAGCAACAGCAGCAATGCCAAGCCCATCACGCCGCCAGGAATCGGCCAGCCCAGCCAAGTGGCAAGCTGGCCACCGAGCAGGAACAGAGCACAGAGGATCGCCAGCTCGACGAGCAGGCGCAGGGCTTTTTTCAACAACGCGGGTTTCATGGGGGGTTCCTCTACAGGCCCTCATTTTAAGTTTTGGCTGCCTAGGCCAGAAGCGAATTGTTAGACTGAACACCATTCCAGAATGGAATTGTGATCATGGAATTCAAACAGCTGCGCAGCTTTATCGAAGTGGTCCACCGCGGCGGTTTTACCCAGGCCGCGCAGACCCTGCACATCAGCCAGTCGGCGGTGAGCAAGCAGGTGGCTCAGTTGGAGCAAGATGTGGGCCAGCCGCTGCTGGAGCGCCAGGCCTCGCAGTTGCACCTGACCGCTGCCGGGCGCATCGTCCTGGAGCGCGGCGAAGCCTTGTTGCGCCAGCGTCAGGCATTGCTCGGCGAACTGGACGACCTAAGCCAGATGGGCCGCGGCGAACTGCGGCTGGGCCTGCCGATGCTGGGCAGCGACGCGCTGTTCGCCGGGTTGTTCGCCGAATATCGGCGGCGTCACCCGAACATTACGATCCACTTGCTCGAAGGTGGCAGTCGCAGCATCGAACAGGCGGTCAGGAGTGGCGAACTGGAACTGGGGGGCAGCCTGACGCCCAGTGACGAGGCGTTCGACTACCAGCCGTTCTGCAACGAGCCAATGGATGCACTGTTGCCTGCCGGGCACGAGCTGGCAGGCCAGGAAGTGGTAGATCTGCGGCAGCTGGCCGATACCCCGTTCCTGCTTTACCAGCGCAGTTTCGTGCTCAATGACCGGTTGCTGAAGGCGTGCCAGCAGCAGGGCTTTACCCCCAAGGAAGGCGGGCGCAGTGGCCAGGCGGACTTCCTCGCGGCGCTGGCGGCAGCGGGCCAGGGCGTGGTGCTGCTGCCCCGTGTGGTGGCGAAAGCGCTGGAGCGCCCCGGTGTGGTGCGCCTGCCCCTTCGCTCGCCGGCGGATTTGCGTTGGGATATCGCGTTCATCTGGCGGCGCGGGGCGTATCTGTCACGGGCGGCGCAGGCGTGGTTGGCGCTGGTGAGCGAGTGGCCGGTGCTCGGCAGCAAGGGATGAGTTGCCCTTGCCGGCCTCTTCGCGGGTAAACCCGCTCCCACAGGAACACCACAGCCTCTGAAATCTGTGCAGTACCTGTGGGAGCGGGTTCACCCGCGAAGAGGCCGGTACAGGCGAAAAATACCCGTCAGGCTTTAAGTGTACTCACCAACTCAGCCAACCAAGGCTCTGCATCCGCCTCCGGAGTCACCGTCTCGCTGGCATCCAGGCGCAACATCGGCTGCACTTCGCGCACGCCCAGTTCGGCAAACAGTTCGCGCATCTGCTCGCCTCCACCGCAATAGGTATCGCCATAACTGCTGTCGCCCAAGGCAATCACCGCACCCGGCAGGCCACGCCAGGCCGCAGGCAGGGTATCGCGAATGCTGCAATACAACGGCATGAGGTTGTCCGGCAGTTCGCCCATGCCAGTGGTCGAGGTCACGGCCAGCAAGGCGTCGGGGGCGAAACCTTCAAGGTCCTGCAAGGTGGCGCGCGCCGCATGCCAGGCCTCCAGGCCAGCAGCCTTGAGCAGCGATTCAGCGTGACGGGCGACTTCTTCGGCGGTGCCATAGACCGATCCGGAAATAATGGCGACTTTCATCGGGTAGAGGATTCCGAAACTGAGTGAAAACGTAGGATACTAGCATCCGGCGCTGGCAAAAGGCCGCCTCTACCAAAGTCACCATCCTCAACCCTGCTTCGCACCTTTGTTCACTCAATGGCCCGAACATGATCAATGCGCAACTACTGCAATCCATGGTCGATGCGTCCAACGACGGCATCGTGGTCGCCGAACAGGAAGGCGACGACACCATCCTCATCTACGTGAACGCGGCCTTCGAACGCCTGACCGGCTACGGCCGTGACGAAATCCTCTATCAGGATTGCCGCTTCCTGCAGGCCGACGACCGCGACCAGCTTGGCCGCGCCCGCATCCGCAAGGCCCTGGCCGAAGGCCGCCCGTGCCGCGAAGTGCTGCGCAACTACCGCAAGGATGGCAGCCCTTTCTGGAACGAACTGTCGATCACCCCGGTAAGGCACGATGCCGAACAGCGCACTTACTTCATCGGCATTCAGAAAGACGTTACTCGCCAGGTCGAACTGGAGCGGGAACTGGCGCAACTGCGCGTTCGTCAGAAACCCGACGAACGCACCTGAACCAAGTTCGCCACGCACGGTCAATCCCGTTGAAGAAATCGCCATCGAGTTCGATCATGCAAGCAGAAGCGCTCCTGACCCAGGACGAGCTGGACTTCATACAGAACATGCAGCATTCGCCGCAGTTGAACCTGGCCGACCCCATGTCGAGCCTGCTGGTCAATGGCGACCATCGCATCCAGAGCTTGCTCACCCGCTTGGTGGCCAACGAGCAGGTAACCCTGCAGGCCCAGTTCAACAACCAGCAAATCAGCTTCCCGCTGCAACTGGTGGAAGACGAGTTCCACGCCCTGCACCTGCAACTGGGCTCACCGGAAATCTACGAGGACGGCCCCATGCTGCGCCCCTGGCGCCTGTCGATGGAGAAGCCGAGCGCACTGCTCGATGCCCATGGGCAGGAAACTGGCCTGTGGGTTCGCGAGATCTCGTTCAAGGGTACATTGCTGGAAGTCCGTGGCCTGCCAGCGGCACCAGCCCACTTCGAATTGCGTTTCGCCCCTGATGGCATCCCCCCCATCGAACTGCATGGCGTGCTGGGCCGGCGCATCGGCCCGGACCTGGCAGCCTACGACCTCAGCCAAAGCCCGGCCGAAGAGATCGAACGCCTGCGCGACTACATCCTCCAGGCCCATCGCCGGGCCCACCCCGAGCTACACACTCAGGTATCGAACTGACCGGCCAGAAACTGCCGCAAACGCTGGCGCATCACGCTACCCTGCGCACCCAGGCAAGCGATCGGGCTGCCAGCCAGGCTGTCCTGTGCCAGTTCCGCCGCTTCACCCGCCAGTAACAACGGGCACTCCAGCCCTGCCACCAGGCGCGTCAGCCGCCGTGTGAGCTCCGCCGTGGGCGGCTGATGGGAAAACAGCACCAGGGCATCCGGTTTCAGGCGTTCGCAGACCAGTGCCAGTTCTGCCAGCGGCTGCCCGCTCGCCAGTGGCGTCACGCCAACTTCATCGCTGCCCAAGGTCAGGCTGGTCACCAGCAAATCCAACTCGTGGCACTGCCCCGGCAATGGCGCCAGCAGCACCATGCGGCTGCGCGGCGCACGGGCGAGTTGCAAGCGGGTATACACCCGTCCACGCAGGAACTGATCGAGGAACAGCCACTCGCTGGCCTGCCCGTAGCCGCCCTGACCGGCCGCCAGGTCATGCCACACCGGCATGAACACTTCACTGAATACCTGGTCCAGGGTGCAGGCGGCAAATACCTCGTCGAACAGGCGGTCCAGGCCGACAAGGTCAAAACGTTGTAACGCCTGACGAATCTGCTGCTGCCAGCGCCCCCAGGCGCCCGTCGCGCCACCTGCCTGCCCGGCACGGGCATGGTCGCGCGCGAGGATGCTGGCAACCTTGCTTACCGCCACGCCGCGCTCCAGCCAGCCAAGGATGCGGCGGATGTCATCGATGTCGGCCTGGGAATAAAGGCGGTGGCCGCTTTCGGTGCGGGTTGGCTGGATCAGACCGTGGCGGCGCTCCCAGGCGCGCAAGGTCACGGCATTGACGCCGGTCAGGCGGGAAACCTCACGGATCGGAAACAGGTCCTGCGCGAGGCCCGCATCGATTACCGGATTCAGTCCCTGTTCGTTCATCTGCACGGGGTTCCCTGTGTGTCCAAGTTGAACACCTAGTCTACTACGGCAATACCAGACGCTGGGGCGCAACCGTTTGCCGGCTTACAGTTGCCGAAGATCGCAGATGGGCGATAATCCGCGCCCGATTCTTGCATGCATGCCTGTGTCGCCCACCACCCCGGGCCACTCAGCCAAAGGGGCCGGCTACCCGCCAGCCCCGTTGCCAGGAGATACACGATGTCTACCCCACCCGTCACCTTGATGGTGTCGCGCCGCGCCGCCCATGGCCGCTACCAGGACTTGCTGGCCTGGCTGCATGAAGGCGAGCAGCTGGCCACCGACTTCCCCGGCTACCTTGGCTCGGGCATCCTCGCGCCCCCCCGCGACAGCGACGAATTCCAGATCATCTTCCGTTTCAGCGACGAGCCGACTCTGCATGCCTGGGAACATTCCGCCTCGCGTCGGGCCTGGTTGCAACGCGGCAACGGGCTCTTCGAACGCCCCAAGGAAGCGCGCGTGAGTGGCATCGACGACTGGTTTGGCACCAACATGGTGCAAAAACCACCACGCTGGAAGCAGGCTGTGGCCATCTGGCTGGCCTTCTTCCCGGTCTCGCTGGTGTTCAACCTGGTGTTCGGCCACTGGCTCGCTGCGCTGGACCTGGTACCACGGGTACTGCTCAGCACCCTTGGCCTGACGCCGGTGATGGTCTACCTGTTCATCCCCCTGTCCACCCGTTTGCTGGCCGGCTGGCTGCATGCGTCCCCCGCCCCTGCCGGCGCCCTGCGCAGCCGCTGAGGCCAGGCCGTACACGCGGTAGACAGTTCGGGTATGCTGGGCGGCAACCAAAGGACAGACAAGTTGACCGCCCCGAACATGAACAGCCCCATTCTCGTTACCGGAGCCAGCCAGCGCGTCGGGCTGGCCCTGGCCCTTGAACTGGCACAGGCCGGCCATACGGTGGTCAGTGCCAGCCGCAGCGTCCAGCCACAGGCGGCCCACCCGAACATCGTGCAGTTCCAGGCCGACCTGTGCCAGCTGGCCGATCGACAGGCCCTGATCGACTACTTGCACAACCATTACGACGGCCTGCGCGCGATCATCCACAACGCCTCGTTGTGGCTCGACGATGGCCTCGACAACCTCGAGACCATGTTCCGCCTTCACGTCGAAGCGCCCTACCACCTCAACCTGGCCTTGGGCGACCTGCTGGCCAAGGTGGAAAAGGCCGACATCATCCACATTTGCGACGAAACCTCTTCGCGCGGCAGCAAAAGCCACATCGGCTACGCCGCGACCAAGGCCGCGTTGCAGAACATGGTGCTGTCTTTCGCCGAAAAATATGCGCCCAAGGTGCGTGTGAACGGTATCCTGCCCGGGCTGCTGATCCTCAAGGAAGGGGGTGACGAAACCTACCGCCAGCAGACCTTGAAAAAGGCCCTGCTGGAGTTCGAACCCGGCGCCGGCCCGCTGATCGAGACGGTCAGGTACCTGCTCGCCAGCCAGTACAGCACCGGCAGCCAGGTGGTCATCAACGGTGGCCGCCACCTGAAGAACCGCATGACCTGAGAGAAGCCCATGACCCCACAGCAACAGCTCGAACTCGAGGCCGCCGCGTTCCGGCGCCTGGTCGAACACCTGCAGAAGCGCACCGACGTGCAGAACATCGACCTGATGAACCTGTCCGGCTTCTGCCGCAACTGCCTGTCCAAGTGGTACAAGGCCGCGGCTGACGAGCGCCAGCTCGACCTGAGCCTGGATGATGCCCGCGAAGCGGTGTACGGCATGCCTTACGCCGAGTGGAAAGCCCAATACCAGAAAGAAGCCAGCGCCGACCAACAAGCGGCGTTCGAAAAAGGAAAACCCCGTGACTGACCTGAACACCCTGCGCGCCAGCCTGGCCAGCGGCCAACACGTGTTTGCCGACACCCTGGCGTTCATTGCCGACAACTACAGCTACCAGCCACAGGCCTTCGACAATGGCGGCGTGGCAAATGCGGCCGGGCAGAACGAAGGTTCGTGCAAGACCCTGGGCCTGGCGCTGCTGGAAGGGCTGAGCGACCAGGAAGCGCTGCTGGCCTTTGGCGAGCACTACCGTGACGTGGTGGCCACGCCCGAGGGCAGCGACCATGGCAATATCCGTGCGCTGATCAAGCATGGGCTGGCGGGCGTCAAGTTCGCCGAGCTGCCGCTTGCGCGCAAGGCTTGAGATTTTGGGGCCGCTCCGCGGCCCTTTCGCCGGCGCAGACAGCATCAACCCATGATCCTTCCTGGGACCTCACCCGCCAACCCACCCTGCTGCAACCACTGCAAGGCCACCGGCCACAAACTTTCGCGAAAGCGGTCATGGAAGAACGCGAAATGGCCAATTTCATCGACCGAGATATCCACAGGCGCAATACGCAGGTGCTGGCGCTCGGCGCCCTGCAGATAACCCAGCAAACGCTCGGTCGCCGCCACGGTACCAAAGGGATCATCGGTCAGGCTGATGGCCAGCGTCGCCGCCCGCACCTGAGCGAACGGTAGTGCCTCCAGTGCACGCCCGCTGGGTCGGTGCTCATAGCGCGGGGTACGGGTGGTCCAATCGTGCACCACGCCGGATGGCGTGTCCTCCAGCCAACCCAGACGCTTGCCGGGAAAGTAACCGAACACGCGGGTGAGCAGCGGCATTACCACATGCCACTTGCAGAACAGCTGCCAACGCTGGTCAGCCGCATAATCACGCCAGTAGGCGAATTGCGCGCCAACCATCACCACCCGGCGAACCTTGCTCGCCGACGGTGCCAGCCCCACTGCGCACCCGCCAAAACTGTGCCCCACCACGTCCACCGGCTGACCGGGGAAATGTTCTGCTGCATGCACCAGCATGGCTTCGAAATCCAGCCGGCCCCAGTCGCTCCAGGATGCCTGAAAGCCACGCAGCGAGGCCGGGCGGGATTCGCCAATGCCACGGTAATCGTAGGTCAGCACATCGCACCCCTGGGCAAACAGGTGGTCGGCGAAACGCGAGTAGTAACGGCAGCGTACCGAGGTGGCAGCATTGATGATCACCAGCGGGCGCTGGCGGTCAGGTCGGGCGTGGCGCCAGCGAAAACCGCCGAGGCTGTAGCCGTCGGCTGCGGTATGGCGAAAGGCAGTGGCGGGTTGGGTGAGGCTGCTCATGGCACATTCCCTGTCATTGTGCGCCAAAGCTAGCAAAGATTTTATAGCCTGTACCGGCCTCTTCGCGGGTAAACCCGCTCCTACAGGTACTCCATTCCCCTCAAGTTAGAAGTGATCCCTGTGGGAGCGGGTTTACCCGCGAAAGGGCCGGTACAGGCCGACAGCGATTACAGCTCGATGCAGTCGAACTTCACATCGGTAGCCACGTCTTCGTCATAGTTGACGTCAGCGCGCTCGAAGCCGAACAGGTTGAGGAACTGCTTCTTGTAACCGGCATAGTCGGTCAGCTCGAACAGGTTCTCGGTGGTCACCTGTGGCCACAGCGCCTTGCAAGCGTCCTGCACGTCATCACGCAGTTCCCAGTCGTCCAGGCGCAGGCGGCCCTTCTCGTCGACCTCGGCCGGCGCGCCGTCGGCACGGTACATGCGGTCGCGGTACATGCGGTCCAGCTGGTCCTGGGTGCCTTCGTGAACACCCTTCTCCTGCATGATCTTGAACACCATCGACAGGTACAGCGGCATCACCGGGATGGCCGAGCTGGCCTGGGTAACCACCGACTTCAGCACCGCCACGTTGGCGCCGCCCTTCACTTCATCGGCCAGCTTCTTGTCCAGGCGCAGGGCGGTTTCGTCCAGGTCCTGCTTGGCCTGGCCCAGCGCACCGTGCCAGTAGATCGGCCAGGTGATGTCGCTGCCGATGTAGCTGAAGGCCACGGTGCGGGCGCCTTCGGCCAGCACGTTGGCACCAGCCAGGGCGTCGATCCACAACTGCCAGTCCTGGCCACCCATGACGGTGACGGTGTCGGCGATTTCCTGCTCGGTAGCCGGCTCGATGCTGGCCTCGATGATGGTGTCCTTGTTGGTGTCGATGGCGGTCGACTTGTACGGCTGGCCGATCGGCTTCAGGGCCGAACGCACCAGTTCACCGGTCTGCGGCAGCTTGCGCACTGGCGAGGCCAGCGAGTAGATGACCAGGTCGACCTTGCCGCCCATTTCGTTCTTGATCAGCTCGATGACCTTGGCACGGGCTTCGTCGGAGAAGGCGTCACCATTGATCGACTTGCTGTACAGGCCCTCGGCCTTGGCGAACTTGTCGAAGGCTGCAGCGTTGTACCAACCAGCGGTACCGGCCTTGGTCTCGGTGCCTGGTTTTTCGAAGAACACGCCCAGGGTGTCGGCCTTGAAGCCGAACGCCGCGGTGATGCGGGCTGCCAGGCCGTAGCCGCTGGAAGCACCGATGACCAGGACCTTCTTCGGGCCATCCTCGCGCACGCCCAGCTTGCGGGTGGCTTCGATCTGGTCACGGACGTTGAGCTCGCAGCCCTTCGGGTGAGTCGTGGTGCAGATGAAACCGCGGACCTTAGGATGAATGATGGCCAATGTCTGTACCTCGTCAGGTTTATGCCGGGGGAAGCGCCGCCATGGGCGATTCCGGTTGATCAGAGGGTGAGACTACCCCCGCAGGTTATCCGACACATATTACGGGGTGATCTTGGGGATGCAAAACGGTGGATTACCTGTACCGGCCCTATCGCCGGCAAGCCAGCTCCCACAAAGACGGCGCAAAACTTGAGCCCTGTGAGGGACCTGTGGGAGCTGGCTTGCCGGCGATAGGGCCTGTGCAGGCAACATCAATCTGACAAGAGAGCCTCTTTCAGCCATTCCAGGAACTGCCGGGCCAGCAGATCATCCTGGCTGTCCCGATGCACCAGGCAAGCCCACGCCGGCCCACGCACGCGCTGCGCCGACAAAGCCTGCAAACGCCCCTCCTCCACCGCCCGCCGCGCCAGCAACTGGCTGACCAGGGCCACCCCCAACCCCTCGCTCGCCGCATCCAGCAGCAGCCCGGGGTCGGAAAAGTTCAGCCCCTTGCCCTGCTGCCCCACATCCTCGCCACCCTCCAGCTGCCAGTGGCTCCAGTCCATTTCGCGCTCGCCATGCAAGGTGGTGCGCCGCGACATCGGCGTTTGCAGCAACGCCGGGTGGCAGGCCGGGTACAGCTGGTCCTGGTGCAGCACGTTGAAGCTGCACTCGGCCTGGGCACTGAGGTCATCGCGGATGGCCAGGTCAATGGTCTCGGTCGCCATGTCCGGCACTTCGAAACTGGTGAACAGCCACAAGTCGACATCCGGGCAGCGCTGGTGAAAGTCGGCCAGCCGCGGCAGCAGCCAGTGCCTGGCAAAGGCCGGGCTGGTGTTGACCACCAGTTGATTGGGCTTGCGGTACTGGTCGAGCCGGCGAATGCCCACCGCCAGGTGCTGCAGCAGCGACTGCGTGGTGC
The DNA here is from genome assembly GCF_001586765.1 of Pseudomonas sp. ABFPK. Classification (NCBI taxonomy): domain Bacteria; kingdom Pseudomonadati; phylum Pseudomonadota; class Gammaproteobacteria; order Pseudomonadales; family Pseudomonadaceae; genus Pseudomonas; species Pseudomonas sp. ABFPK. The sequence continues at coordinate 170,410 of NZ_LQXW01000067.1, forward strand.
TGAGCAGGTCGTGCCCGGCGTCGGTCAGGCTCACGCTGCGGCCACTGCGGTGGAACAGCGGCTGCTCCAGGTAGGTTTCCAGGCTGCGAATCTGCTGGCTGATGGCCGACTGGGTCAGGTTCAGCGCTTCGGCGGCCTTGTGGAAGCTGCCCAGCCGCGCAGCGGCTTCGAAGCCGCGCAGGGCATTCAGGGGTGGCCAGTGTTTGAGCATGATTGATAAGCCCTGCTGATCAGATGTGCGCTAAATCTATCGTTTGTCGCAGGCCAAGCCTAGCCATAGCATGGACATCAACACCCGCGACGGCGGGCTTCGTTGATAAAAATCCTTAATTGATCGGAGTTCTCTATGCACCTGTCCCTCGACAGCGGCTGGCGCATGCCCGCCGAATGGGCCCGCCACGCTGCCACCTGGATGGTCTGGCCACACAACCAGGCCCTGTGGGAAAGCGGCTGGCACGTGCGCCTGGCCGACGTACAGCAGGACTACGCCCGGGTCGCGGCAGCCATCGCCCGTTTCGAGCCGGTGAAGATGGTGGTCGACCCTTCGGCCTGGCAAAGCGCACGTGCCCTCTGCGGCGCCAATATCGAACTGGTCGAAATGGCCGTGGACGACAGCTGGTGCCGGGACAGCGGCCCAAGCTTCGTCTGCCACCCACAGCATGGCCTGGCCGGCCTGAGCTGGCGCTTCAACGCCTGGGGTGGCAAGTCGCAGCACGGCCAGGACCGCAGCCTCGGCCGGCGCATCCTCGACCACCTGGGCCTGGACGGTTTCAGCACGGCGCTGTGCAACGAAGGCGGGGCGATTCATGTGGACGGCGAAGGCACCTTGATCACCACCGAGTCGGTGCTGCTCAACCCCAACCGCAACCCTGGCGTGAGCAAGGCTGAGTTCGAGGCCTGCTTCGCCCGCTACCTGGGCATCCGCAAGACCATCTGGCTACCGGGCGACCCACAATACATCACCGGCGACATGACCGACGGCCACGTCGACGGTGTATGCGCCTTCGCCCGCCCCGGCGTGCTGCTGGTCGATGCCACCCATGACCAGCATTCGGTGTACGCCGAAGTCGTGCGGGAAAACCGCCGCGCCCTGGAACTGGCCACCGACGCGCAAGGCCGGCACTTCGAGCTGCTCGACCTGTATGAAGCCAGCGCCGCCGTCGACCAGGACGCCGAGGTATTCTGCGCCTCGTACACCAACTTCTACATCGCCAACGGCGCGATCATCATGCCGGCCTATGGCATCGCCGCCGACCAGGAAGCCGCCTCGCAACTGGCTCACGCGTTCCCGGGCCGGGAGATCGTACCGGTGCGCATCGACCACATCGCCCATGGCGGTGGCGGCATTCATTGCATCACCCAGCAACAACCCGAGGTGCAGCCATGAGCCTGCTGCGCATCGCCACCACCCAGATGCCATGCAGCTGGGACCTGCCTGGCAACCTCGACCGCGCCGAACAACTGGTACGCCAGGCCGCCGCCAAGGGCGCCCAGGTGATCCTGCTGCAGGAGCTGTTCGCCACCCCTTATTTCTGCATCGAACAGGACCACCAGCACCAGGCCCTCGCCCAGCCCTACCCCGCCAGCCCGATCCTGCAGCGCTTCGCCGCACTGGCCGGCGAGCTGGGCGTGGTGCTGCCGCTGAGCTGGTACGAGCGCGCCGGCAATGCCTTCTTCAACTCGTTAACCGTGGCCGATGCCGATGGCCGCCTGCTTGGCGTCTACCGCAAGACCCACATCCCCAACGCCATCGGCTACCAGGAGAAGGAATACTTCAGCCCCGGCGATACCGGCTTCAAGGTTTGGGACACCGCCTTCGGCCGCCTGGGCATCGGCATCTGCTGGGACCAGTGGTTCCCCGAGACCGCCCGCTGCCTGGCACTGATGGGCGCCGAAGTGCTGCTGTTCCCCACCGCCATCGGCTCCGAGCCCGGCTGTGCCGAACTGGACTCGCGCGACCACTGGCAGGTAGCCATGCGCGGCCACGCCGCCGCCAACCTGTTGCCGGTGGTGGCGGCCAATCGGGTGGGCGAGGAAGTCGCAGCCAGCGACGCATCGTTGGCCATGCGCTTCTATGGCTCGTCGTTCATCTGCGACCACAAGGGCGCCATGCTCGCCGAAGCCGACCGCGACAGCAGTGGCATCTGGCTGCACGACCTGGATCTGGCCGGCATGCGGGAAGACCGCCTGAGCTGGGGCATCTACCGCGATCGCCGCCCGGAGATGTACACACCGCTGCTGACCCTGGACGGCACTCACCCACACACCCTGAGGGCATGAGCATGAAACGCCACGTTCTGGCCGCCTTGGCGCTGGCTGTCTGCGCCTGCCAGGCTCAGGCCGAGCAGCCCGTGCTGCGCCTGTACAACTGGGCCGACTATTTTGCCGAGGACACCCTCAAGCAGTTCACGGCCGAAACCGGCATCCAGGTGATCTACGACGTGATGGATGGCAGCGAAGTGCTCGAGGCCAAGCTGATGTCCGGGCGCAGTGGCTACGACCTGGTCTTCCCCGGTGATACCGTCGCCGAGCGCCTGATGCACGCCGGCAGCCTACAGCCACTGGACCACAGCCGCCTGCAGGCCCTGGACGACATCGAGCCCGGGCTGCGTCAGCTGCACGCCCGGTACCCCAAGGCCAGCCAGGCGACCGTGCCCTACACCTGGGGCACCATCGGCCTGATGGTGAATGCCGACAAAGTCCGCCAGCGCATGCCCGATGCACCGCTGGACAACCTCGACCTGCTGTTCAAGCCGGAGCTGGCAGCTAAATTCGCCGACTGCGGTATTTCAGTCATCGATTCACCCGACGAAGTGCTGGCAGTGGTCCTCAACTACCTGGGCCGCGAGCCACGCAGTGCCAAGCGCGAGGACCTGGCCGCAGCCAGCGAACTGCTCAAGGCGATTCGCCCGTACGTGCGCAAGTTCCAGTCGCAACCAGTGACCGAACTGGTCAACGAGAACCTGTGCCTGTCACTGGGCTACAGTGGCGACGTGATCCAGGCGCAGCGTACCGCCGAAGCCGCGGGCAAGCATCTCGACTTCCAGTACCGCGTGCCGCGCCAAGGCACCACGGTGTGGATGGATACCATGGCCATCCCGGCCGATGCCAAGCACCCGGAATACGCCTATCGTTTCATCAACTTCGTCATGCGCCCGGCGAACATGGCGGCCATCAGCAACTTCACCGGTTACCCTACCGCCAGCGCCAAGGCACGCCAGGCAGTGGATCCGCGCATGCGCGAAAACCCCGATATCTACCTCGACCAAGCCACCTATGCCCGGCTGATCCCGGGCCGCGATATCCCAAAGGCCGACATGCGTGCACGCATGCGCGTGTGGACCCGCTTCAAGACTGCACAGGACTGAGCCATGCCAAGCCGTAGAACCTTCCTGCAACTTTCGCTGGCCGCCGGCCTCGGTGCCAGCCTCGGCCTGCCGCTGGGCCTGGCCCGCGCCGAAGAACCGGGGCGCTGGTTCATGCCGGACGAAGGCGAGCCGCAGCAACGCGCATTCATCGCCTTTGGCGCCCAGGATGCGATCTGGGAGGACTTCACCGCCGATGTGCAGGCCGCCCTCGGTCGCATCGCCCAGGCCATCGCGCGCTATCAGCCAGTGACGGTGTTCTGCCGGGCCAGCGAGCGCGAGCTGGCCGAGCAGCACTGTGCCAGCCAGCGCACAAGTTTCGTCGAGTGCGAGCTGGACGACATCTGGATGCGCGACATCGGCGCCAACTTCGTCGTCGATGATGACGGAGCTCTGGCGGCGGTGGACTTCAACTTCAATGGCTGGGGCAACAAGCAACGTCACCGCAACGATGCCCAACTGGCCAGACACGTGACCACGCTGGCCGGTGCCCGCTACCAGCGCAGCGACCTGGTGGGTGAAGGCGGCGCCATAGAGGTGGACGGCCACGGCACGGGCATCATGACCGAGAGCAGTTGGGTCAACGCCAACCGTAACAAAGGCTGGAGCAAGGCCGAGATCGAGGCGGAGCTCAAGGAAAGGCTGGGGCTGAGCAAGATCATCTGGCTACCGGGCATCGCCGGCCAGGACATCACCGACGGGCATGTGGACTTCTATGCCCGCTTCGTCAGGCCGGGGGTGGTGATTGCCAACCTGGATAACGACCCGGACTCGTATGACTACGCCGTGACGCGCAAGCACCTGGATATCCTCAAGCGGGCCACCGATGCCGAGGGCCGCAGGTTGCAGGTGCATGTCGTGTCGCCGCCGCTGCACGGGCGGCGCAACAGGTTCAGCAAAGGTAATGACGACTTTGCCGCTGGGTACATCAACTACTTCGTGATCAATGGCGCGATCATTGCGCCACAGTTTGGCGATGGGGCGGCGGACGAGAAAGCGCGGGGGCTGCTGGCGGCGTTGTATCCGGGGCGGGATATCGTGCAGTTGGATATCGATGCCATTGCTGCGGGGGGCGGGGGGATTCACTGTGTAACCCATCAGTGCCCGGCTGTGTAGCAGAGTTGCCTGTGCTGGCCTCTTCGCGGGTAAACCCGCTCCCACAGGTACTGCGCAAACCTTGAGTTTTGCACAATCCTTGTGGAAGCGGGCTTGCCCGCGAAGAGGCCGCCACAGTCAATCGCGGTGCCGACGGCGCCCCGTGATCATCGACCACGGCAGGTTTTCCCGCATGCGCACGCTCTCGTAGATGGCCGCCAGCACATGGACGCAAACCAGCACCAGCAGCGCGTTGGCCAGCCAGCTGTGCAGGTCCATCGGCCAGTCGACACCAAACAGTGCGTCCACCTCCTGCGACGCCCACCCGGTAAGGCCCAGGCCGGCGATGCAAGTCAGCATCAGCACCATCACCAGGGCGCCAATCGGCGAATGCCCCATATGATGGTCAAGCCCCCCATGCAGCAGCGCACGGGCATGTCCGACCAGGCTTGCCGGGGATGGCCAGAAATCGGCCCAGCGCGCGCTGCGTGGCCCGACAAAGCCCCAGACCACACGCACCACCACAACGGCCAGTGCGTAGTAGCCCAGCCACTGGTGCCAGTCTTCACCCTCTTCGTTGAAGAAGTAGTTGGCGAAGAACACCACGGCGATCGACCAGTGGCACAGCCGCAGTAGGGGGTCCCACAGCTGTACCGTGCCGTCGCTGTTCAATCGTGGTACTCGGTCTTGACTGCCTTGCCCGTCACTGGGTCATGGTAGATCTCGACCTTCTTGCCATCCTTGTCGAAACCGTAGATCTCGTAGCAGTTACCCTTGGTGACCTTGAACTTGTTGATCTTGTAGCCCTGCTCCTTGAGCTGCGCCTGGAATTTTTCCTGATCCTGCCAGGTGCTTTTGTCAGCGGTGGTGCATTCGGTGGCGGCGAATGCAGCGCTGCTGCCGATCAGGAGGGTCATGGCGATCAATGTACGCATGGGCATGTGCTCCCATCCAGATGAGTGTAATAGCGCATCCCTGAGCATAGTTCCGCAGGTCGCTTCGCGCTCATTCATTTGCTTTACACATCAATCGCAAAGAAAAACAAACTTAACAAATGAGCCAAAGCCACCGATGCTTGAGGCATTACGCCCATCGCACGGAGAACAACAACATGAACGACGTGGTCATCGTCGCCGCAACCCGTACCGCCATCGGCAGCTTCCAGGGCGCCTTGGCCACTGTGCCTGCAGTAGACCTCGGTGCCGCCGTGATCAAGCGCCTGCTGGAACAGACCGGGCTGGCCCCGGAGCAGGTCGATGAAGTCATCCTCGGCCAGGTGCTTACCGCCGGCGCCGGGCAGAACCCGGCACGCCAGGCCGCGATCAAGGCCGGCCTGCCCTTCAGCGTGCCGGCAATGACCCTGAACAAGGTCTGCGGCTCGGGCCTGAAGGCACTGCACCTGGCCGCTCAGGCCATTCGCTGCGGTGATGCCGAGGTGGTCATCGCCGGCGGCCAGGAGAACATGAGCCTTGCCCCTTATGTGATGCCTTCAGCCCGCACCGGCCAGCGCATGGGCCATGGCCAGCTGATCGACAGCATGATCAGCGACGGCCTGTGGGATGCCTTCAACGACTACCACATGGGTATCACCGCCGAAAACCTGGTGGACCAGTACGGCCTCAGCCGTGAGCAGCAGGATGCCTTCGCCGCCGAGTCGCAGCGCAAGGCGGTGGCGGCGATGGAAGCCGGCCGCTTCGATGATGAAATCACCCCGATCGTGCTGCCGCAGAAGAAGGGAGAACCCAAGGTGTTCGCGCGGGACGAACAGCCACGCCCGGATACCACCGCTGAATCCCTGGGCAAACTGCGCCCGGCGTTCAAGAAGGATGGCAGCGTCACTGCCGGCAACGCCTCGAGCCTGAATGACGGCGCCGCCGCCGTGCTGCTGATGAGCGCCGCCAAGGCCAAGGCCCTGGGCCTGCCGGTGCTGGCCAGGATCGCGGCTTACGCCAGTGCCGGTGTAGATCCGGCGATCATGGGCATCGGCCCGGTGTCGGCCACCCAGCGCTGCCTGGACAAGGCCGGCTGGCAACTGGCCGAGCTGGACCTGATCGAAGCCAATGAAGCCTTTGCCGCGCAGGCGCTGGCCGTGGGCAAGGCGCTGGAATGGGATGCCACGCGGGTCAACGTGAATGGCGGGGCGATTGCCCTTGGCCACCCGATTGGTGCGTCCGGGTGCCGGGTGCTGGTGACCTTGCTGCACGAGATGATCAAGCGGGACGCCAGGAAAGGCCTGGCAACCCTGTGCATTGGTGGCGGGCAAGGCGTGGCCCTGGCAATCGAGCGGTGATCACAGATTGAATTGAACAGGCCTGGCCCTTTCGCGGGTAAACCCGCTCCCACAGGAACCCCACTGAAGCTGAATCCAGTGGGGACCCTGTGGGAGCGGGTTTACCCGCGAAAGGGCCGGTACAGCCAGCGAAAAATCAGGCAGTGGCACGCAGCTCGCGGGCAGCTGCGACCATGTTCACCAGCGCTGCCTCGGTCTCCGGCCAGCCGCGGGTCTTCAGCCCGCAATCCGGGTTGACCCACAGGCGCTCGGCCGGGATACGCTGGGCAGCCTTGCGCAGCAGCTTGACCATTTCCTCACGGGTCGGCACCCGTGGCGAGTGAATGTCATACACACCCGGGCCGATCTCGTTGGGGTAGGCGAACCGTTCGAAAGCCGCCAGCAGCTCCATGTCGGACCGCGAGGTCTCGATGGTGATGACGTCGGCATCCATCGCCGCGATCGACTCAATCACGTCGTTGAACTCGCTGTAGCACATGTGGGTGTGAATCTGGGTTTCGTCACGCACCCCCGAAGCACACAGGCGGAAGGCCTCGGTGGCCCACTCCAGATAATGGGCCCAGGCGCCGTGGCGTAGCGGCAAGCCTTCACGGAACGCCGCTTCGTCGATCTGCACGATCCTGATACCCGCCGCTTCCAGGTCGACCACTTCGTCGCGGATCGCCAGCGCCAGCTGGCGCGCCTGCACTTCGCGGCTCACGTCTTCACGCGGGAACGACCACATCAGCATGGTCACCGGGCCGGTCAGCATGCCCTTCATCACCTTGCTGGTCAGGCCCTGGGCATAAGTGATCCACTCCACGGTCATGGCCTTCGGCCGGCTCAGGTCGCCAACGATCACCGCAGGCTTCACACATCGCGAACCATAGCTCTGCACCCAACCGAAGCGGGTGAATACATAGCCATCGATCTGCTCGGCGAAGTACTCGACCATGTCGTTGCGCTCGGCCTCGCCGTGCACCAGCACATCCAGGCCCAGGTCCTCCTGGATTTTCACCGCATGGCGGATCTCGCTGTGCATGGCCTCGACGTAATCGGCCTCGGTCAGCTTGCCCTGCCTGTAGGCCTGGCGTGCCAGACGAATCGCCGAGGTCTGCGGGAACGAACCGATGGTGGTGGTCGGGAACGCCGGCAGGTCGAGCCCCGCACGTTGCTTGACGATACGTTGGGCAAAGGCTGATTTTCGCTGGCTGTCAGCGGGCTTGATGGCCGCCAGGCGGGCCTGCACGGCCGGCTTGTGAATACGCGGCGAAGCGGCGCGGCTGGCCTGCACGGCCTGGCTCTGGGCCAGTGCAGCGGCCACGTCGTCGGCGTGCGGGGCATTGATGGCCTTGGCCAGCAGCGCCACTTCCTGGCACTTCTGCACGGCGAAGGCCAGCCAGCTGTGCAGTTCGGCATCGAGCTGGTCTTCACGGTCCAGGTCCACCGGGCTGTGCAGCAGCGAGCAGGACGGCGCCACCCACAGCCGCTCACCCAGGCGCTCATGGGCATGGCGCAGTACCTCCAGCGCCTTTTCCAGGTCGCAGCGCCAGACGTTGCGGCCGTTGACCAGGCCCAGCGACAGCACCTTGTAGGCCGGCAGACGGTCGAGGATGGTCGGGTACTGCTCGGGCGCCCGCACCAGGTCGATGTGCAGGCCATCGACTGGAAGGTTGGCGGCCAGGCCCAGGTTGTCTTCCAGGCCGCCGAAGTAGGTGGCGATCAGCTTCTTCAGTGGCGCCCGCTGAAGGATGTTGTAGACGCGCTCGTAGGCATTCTTCCAGTCCTGAGGCAGGTCCAGGGCCAGGATCGGCTCATCGATCTGCACCCATTCCACGCCTTGGGCAGCCAGGCGGTTGAGGATCTGGTCATACAGCGGCAGCAGGCGGTCGAGCAGCTCCAGCTTGTCGAAATCGCCACCTTTGGCCTTGCCCAGCCACAGGTAGGTCAGCGGGCCGATTACCACCGGTTTGACCGCATGGCCCAGGGCCTGGGCTTCTGCCACTTCTTCGAACAGTTGCTCCCAGCTCAGGGCGAACTGCTGGTCGGCGGTGAATTCGGGGACCAGGTAGTGGTAGTTGGTGTCGAACCACTTGGTCATTTCCTGGGCGTGCGCGCCGCCGCAGCAGCTGTCACCCACAGCGCCACGGGCCATGGCGAACAGGGTCTGGAGAGTGGGCCTGGCAGCGTCGTGGCTGCGGAAGCGCTGCGGGATCACGCCGAAGGTCAGCGAGTGTGTGAGCACCTGGTCGTACCAGGCGAAGTCGCCAACCGGTAGCAGTTCGATGCCGGCGTCTTTCTGCACCTGCCAGTGGCGGGCACGCAGCTCGCGGCCGACGGCGCGCAGGCCGGCTTCGTCGAGTTCGCCCTTCCAGAAGGCTTCCTGGGCCTTTTTCAGCTCGCGGTCGCGGCCGATACGTGGAAAGCCCAGGTTGTGTGCCAGTGCCATGTCTTGTCCCTCAGCATGCATAAATGAATGAGGGGATTTTCCGGGCACTTTCATCTTGAGACAAACTCATTAAATTTGAGATGAACTCAAGACTTATTCATGTTCGTGAATTTGTACTGCCTGTACTGGCCCTTTCGCGGCTAAAGCCGCTCCTACAGGTACCGCGCCACCCTGTGGGAGCGGCTTTAGCCGCGAAAGGGCCGGCACAGGCAAACCCGGATGTCTCATTCAGAGCACCAGCCTGCGCATCCGGACATGACCGCACCCGCCTTCTGCCGCACAATGCCAGCCTGACCAAACCAGGTACCCGGCCCCATGAGCCTGCTGAAAACCGCGCTGCGCGAAAACACCTTCGTCTGCATCATGGAGTTCGTCCCCAAGCCCTCCACAGAACGCTTCGCCGCCATGGACGCGATCCTGGCCCGTGCGCACCTGTGCGGCTGGCCGATGACCGTGGCAATCGGCGACCGCGTCGGCAGCCCGCTGGACATGTCGCCACTGGACGCCCTCGCCTCGTTCAGCAACCCGGTACCCGCCCTGCCGCACTTCTCCGGCAAGGACCGCGAACGCCACCACCTGCTCGCCCAACTGCAACGCATGGATGCCGCCGGCCTCGACCAACTGTTGCTGCTTACCGGCGACCGCCTGCCCGGCCACCAGCCCGGCCAGCGCCCGGTGCGCTACCTGGAATCGGTCGCAGCCCTGCAGATCGCCCGCCAGGCCTGCCCGCACTGGCTGCTTGGCGCGGCGCTCAACCCGTTCAAGTACTGCGAGGAAGAAGGCGGCGCCCAATACTTCAAGGCCGAGAAAAAACTGGCGGCGGGCGCCGACTTTCTCACCCTGCAACTGGGTTTCGATGCCGGCAAACACCAGGAAGCCATGCACTGGATGAGCCGCCAGGCCACGCCTAGGCCGATGCTGGCCTGCCTGATGAGCCTCACCCACGGGCGTGCGACGATGCTCGAGCACGTGGCCGGCGTGACCGTCACGCCGTCCATGCGCGACATGCTGGAAGCGGAAGCGGCGCAGTCCAAGGCCTTTGCCCAGGCCCGCAGCGTCGACCGCCTGGCCTTGCAGATCATCGGCGTGAAGCTGATGGGCTACGCCGGCGTGCATCTGTCGGGGGTTCATGAACTCAAGCAACTGCTGGCCCTGGAGGCACGCATCGAGCACTGGCAGGCGCAAATCCACACACTGGAACAATGGGCGCCGGCCTGGCAGGCCAGCTGGCAGATGCCCGGTCTGCCGGCAGTCAGCTTCCATCCGCCGCAGGCAAGCTGGCGCCAGGGCGAGTCACGAGTCGATGCCTCGTTCAAGGAGAAAGCGCGCTATCACCTGATGCACGGCACGCATTCGCTGTTGTTCAGCCGCCGCAATAGCCTGAGCAAGGCATTTGGCTGGGCCGTACGCCAACCGATGTGGGCTACCCGCCTTGGCGCACAGGTGCTGCACAAGGTGGAACACGCGGTGAAACACCCGCTGGTAGGCTGCGACACCTGTGGCCGCTGCCGCCTGGAAGACACCCTGTACATCTGCCCGGAAACCTGCCCCAAGGGCCTGGCCAACGGCCCCTGCGGCGGCACCGCGCTGAACCGCTGCGAGTTCGGCGACCGCGAATGCATCCACAGCGTCAAGTACCGCACCGCCAAGGCAGTGCGGCAGACGGCGCTGCTGACCGAGCGCCTGATCCCGTGCATCGAGCTCGAGACACGCCACCGCAGCTCATGGCCGCAGTGGTTCCAGGCCCAGACGCCGCGTCAGCTCAGCCCGCAGCCAGCGCCTCGAACCCAGCCCGAATCGTAGCTTCGGGCAATTCGTCAGCGATGAACACCATCACGCTCTCGCGAGTTTCACCCTCGGCCCACTCGGCGTCCCAGTCGAAGCCATAGAGCTTGAGCACACCCTGGAACACCAGCTTGCGCGCTTCACCGGCAATGTTCAGCACGCCCTTGTAGCGCAGCAGCTGCTTGCCGTGGGTTTCCAGCAGTTCGTTCATGAAGTCGCTGAGGCGGTCGATGTCCAGCGCGCTTTCCGTGCGCAGCACCAAGGTGGAGATCCGGTCCGGGGTAGCGGGCTTGAGCAGCGGGCGTAGCGCTGGCTTCAGGTTCGCGCCCAGATCGGGGTTGAGGTTGAAACCACGCACATCCAGCAGCTCGGCCAGGTCGATGCGACCATGCTCGACCACGCGGATCGCCGCCCGGCCATTGATGCGGGCCAGGCGCTCGCGCAGGGCCTCGACCGCAGCGGGCTCGACCAGGTCGGTCTTGCTCAGCAGCAGGCGATCGGCAAAGCCGACCTGGGCCTGGGCGATGGTCTGGGTCAGGTGCAGCTCGGCGTGGGCGGCATCGACCAGGGTCATGATGCCATCGAGGATGTAGCGCTCACGCAGTTCCTCGTCGATGAAGAAGGTTTGGGCCACCGGCGCCGGGTCGGCCAGGCCGGTGCATTCGATTACCAGGCGGTCGAAGGCGATCTCGCCGGCATCCAGGCGTTCGAGCAGCAGGTACAAGGCGCGGGTCAGGTCGCCGTGGATGCTGCAGCACACGCAGCCATTGGCCAGGGTCATCACCTGCACCGGCTCGTCGCCCAGCAGCTGGCTGTCGATGCCGGCCTCGCTGAATTCGTTTTCGATCACGGCGATCTTCAGGCCGTGCTCGGCCTTGAGCATGTGCTTGAGCAAGGTGGTCTTGCCGGCACCGAGGAAGCCAGTGAGTACGGTTACGGGGATAGGCGTCTGCACGCAGAACATCTCCTGTGCGGAAAAAACACTGGCCTCATCGCCGGCAAGCCAGCTCCCACAGGTACCGCACAGACCTTGAGGGCTGCGGAGTACCTGTGGGAGCCGGCTTGCCGGCGATGAGGCCGGGACAGGTTAACGCTTGAGGCTCAACAGCACTTGGGCCCGGACTTGCCGCCGTAACGCGCTTCCTGGCGTTCGCGGAAGAACTCCTCGTACGTCATGACCGGCTTGTCCGGGTGCTTGGTCTGCATGTGCTCGACGTAGTTGTCGTAGTCGGGCATGCCGACCATCAGGCGGGCTGCCTGCCCCAGGTATTTACCCAGTCGACCCAGGTCGTTGAACATCGCAGCAGTCCTCTCAAGCGTCAGGCAGGGCCTGGAACGGGGTTTCCTTGTCGGTGCGCTCTTTGCGGCCGAGGGCGGCGAAGCCGACCTTTACAGCGAAGAACAGCACGCTGAACACCACCACCAGGAACAGCACGGTCAGGCCGGCATTGGTGTAGGCATTGAAGATCACGTGCTGCATCTGCCCGATGTCCTTGGCCGGGGCCAGTACCTGGCCGGCGTCCAGTGCGGTGCTGTACTTCTTGGCCAGGGCCAGGAAGCCCACTGCCGGGTTCGGGTCGAACAGCTTGATCAGGCCGGCGGTGGTGGTGCAGATCAGCAGCCACACGGCCGGCAGCAGGGTGACCCAGACGTAGCGCTGACGCTTCATCTTGATCAGCACCACGGTGCCGAGCATCAGGGCGATACCCGCCAGCATCTGGTTGGAGATACCGAACAGCGGCCACAGGGTGTTGATGCCACCCAGCGGGTCGATCACGCCCTGGTACAGCAGGTAGCCCCACAGGGCCACGCAGCCGGCAGTACCGATCAGGTTGGCAGTCCACGATTCGGTGCGCTTGAGCGCCGGCACGAAGCTGCCCAGCAGGTCCTGCAGCATGAAGCGCCCGGCACGGGTGCCGGCGTCCACTGCGGTGAGGATGAACAGCGCCTCGAACAGGATCGCGAAGTGGTACCAGAACGCCATGGTGTTTTCACCCGGCAGCACCTGGTGCAGGATCTGCGCGATACCCACAGCCAGGGTCGGCGCACCACCGGCACGGGCCAGCACGGTGTGCTCGCCAATGTCGCGGGCAGTGGCCTCGAGTTGCTCAGGGGTGATCAGGAAGCCCCAGCTGCTGACCGTCTGCGCCACCGACGCCACATCGGCACCGACCACCGCGGCCGGGCTGTTCATGGCGAAGTACACGCCTGGTTCGATCACCGAGGCGGCGACCATGGCCATGATGGCAACGAACGATTCCATCAGCATGCCGCCGTAGCCGATGTAGCGAGCGTTGGTTTCGTTGTCCAGCAGCTTCGGCGTGGTCCCCGAGGAGATCAGCGCGTGGAAGCCGGACACCGCGCCACAGGCAATGGTGATGAACAGGAACGGGAACAGGGTGCCCTTCCACACCGGGCCAGTGCCGTCGGTGAACTGGGTCAGCGCCGGCATCTTCAGTTCGGGCGCGATGATCAGGATACCGATGGCCAGGCCGACGATGGTGCCGATCTTGAGGAAGGTCGACAGGTAGTCACGTGGCGCCAGTACCAGCCATACCGGCAGTACCGCGGCGACAAAGCCATAGCCCACCAGCATCCAGGTGATCTGCACGCCGGTGAAGGTGAACGCCGGGCCCCAGGTCGGGTCTGCGGCAATCTGGCCCCCCAGCCAGATCGAAGCCAGCAGCAGCACCACGCCGATGACCGATATCTCACCGATATGGCCCGGACGGATGTAGCGCATGTAGATGCCCATGAACATCGCGATCGGGATGGTCGCCATCACCGTGAACATGCCCCAAGGGCTTTCGGCCAGGGCCTTGACCACGATCAATGCCAGCACCGCAAGGATGATGATCATGATCAGGAAGCAACCGAACAGCGCGATGGTGCCTGGAATGCGGCCCATCTCCTCGCGCACCATGTCGCCCAGCGAGCGGCCGTTGCGGCGGGTGGACAGGAACAGAACCATGAAGTCCTGCACCGCACCGGCCAGCACCACGCCGGCGATCAGCCACAGCGTACCGGGCAGGTAGCCCATCTGCGCGGCAAGTACCGGGCCGACCAAGGGCCCTGCACCAGCGATGGCGGCGAAGTGGTGACCGAAGAGGATGTGTTTGTTGGTCGGGACGTAGTCCAGGCCGTCGTTGTTGAGCACCGCCGGGGTGGCACGGCGAGGGTCGAGCTGCATCACCTTGGTGGCGATGAACAGGCTGTAGTAACGATAGGCGACCAGGTAGATGGCCACTGCCGCGACCACGATCCACAAGGCATTGATCGCCTCGCCGCGACGCAGGGCAACCACGCCCAGCGCACAGGCTCCTATGACTGCCAGCGCCAGCCACGGAATGTGGCGTAGCAGGCTATTATTGTTGTTCATGGTTTGCTTCCAGCTGGTGGATTGGAAAAGACCGCCCATCGAGTCTAGGGCGAGTCATCGCGCATTGCCACACTTGCTTTGGTCTAGAGCCTCTGCGGCCAGATTGCGGTACCTGATGTACATACCACTCTAACTATAGTCAGGATGTCACCTGAGGACCTATGCGAGGATCTACCCCATGAGCGATCACGACGAACGCCGCCGTTTCCAGCGCATCGACTTCGACGCCCCAACCGAACTGCGCCAGGGCGTGCAACGCTGGCCTGCCAAGCTGCTGGACCTTTCACTCAAAGGTTTGCTGATCGAACGCCCGGCCAACTGGGATGCCGACCTGACCCAGGACTTCGATGCCATCATTCACCTGGGCCCCGATGCACGCGTGCAGATGCAGGTTGAACTGCGCCATGAGGAACCAGACCGCCTGGGTTTCATCTGCCTGTACATCGACGTCGAGTCGATGACTCATCTGCACCGTCTTGTGGAATTGAACGTGGCCGACAGCACCGAAATGATGCGTGAACTGCGCGAACTGATCGAATAATGAAATCTCTTAGCTAGCTAATCGCTTCCCCTCCTTTTGTTTCCTGTCTACCCAGACAGCTTTAAGCCTGGGTAGCAGCGTTTTGTACACACCCCTCTAGCACAGCCTCTGACAAGTTGGTACGCCTTCTGCATTGAGCTCTCGCACACCTTGCGGGCGCTCTTGTGCGCGCTCCGATCAAAATATTGTATACAATTCTTGTGGCAATCATTTGTAGGAAGTGTCTACAGTAGCACCACAACAATAAACAGAGAGCCTGCTCCATGACTACGTCCCCTAGCACGTCTCCCGCCAAGCGCCCCGAGGATGAAAACCTCGGCCTTGGTGCCAACCTGGCCTATGGTCTGCAGCATGTGCTGACCATGTACGGGGGGATCGTCGCGGTACCCCTGATCCTGGGGCAGGCCGCGGGCCTGAACGGTGCCGAAATCGGCATGCTGATCGCCGCTTCGTTGTTTGCCGGTGGCCTGGCCACCCTGCTGCAAACCCTCGGTCTGCCGTTCTTCGGCTGCCAGTTGCCGCTGGTGCAGGGCGTTTCGTTCGCCGGTGTGGCAACCATGGGTGCAATCCTCAGCAGCGAGGGCGGCGGTGGCCTGCCGGGCGTGCTCGGTGCGGTCATGGCAGCATCGCTGATCGGCTTTCTGATCACCCCGGTGTTCTCGCGCATCACCAAGTTCTTCCCGCCGCTGGTGACCGGCATCGTCATCACCACCATCGGCCTGACCCTGATGCCCGTGGCCGCTCGCTGGGTGATGGGTGGCAACAGCGCCTCGCCGGAATTCGGCAGCGTGGCCAACATCGGCCTGGCGGCCCTGACCTTCGCCATCGTGCTGCTGCTGAGCAAACTGGGCAGCGCGGCGATTTCACGCCTGTCGATCCTGCTGGCCATGGTGGTCGGCACCCTGATCGCCTGGGCGCTGGGCATGGCCGACTTCAGCAAAGTGACCGAGGGCCCGATGTTCGCCTTCCCCACGCCGTTCCATTTCGGCATGCCGGAATTCCACATCGCCGCGATCCTGTCGATGTGCATCGTGATCATGGTGACCTTGGTGGAAACCTCGGCCGACATCCTCGCCGTGGGTGAGATCATCGACACCAAGGTCGACTCCAAACGCCTGGGCAATGGCCTGCGCGCCGACATGGCATCGAGCATCCTGGCGCCAATCTTCGGCTCGTTCACCCAGAGCGCGTTCGCCCAGAACGTCGGCCTGGTAGCCGTGACCGGGGTCAAGAGCCGCTACGTGGTGGCCACCGGTGGCTTGATCCTGGTGGTGCTCGGCCTGCTGCCGATCATGGGCCGGGTGATTGCCGCAGTCCCTACTCCGGTACTGGGTGGCGCGGGCATCGTGCTGTTCGGCACCGTGGCTGCCAGCGGTATCCGCACCTTGTCCAAGGTCAGCTACAAGAACAACGTCAACCTGATCATCGTCGCTGCCTCGCTGGGCTTCGGCATGATCCCGATTGCCGCACCGACCTTCTACCACCACTTCCCGAACTGGTTCGAGACCATCTTCCACTCGGGCATCAGCTCGGCGGCGATCATGGCCATCCTGCTGAACCTGATCTTCAACCACTTCACCGCCGGCAACTCGGACCAGCAGTCGGTGTTTGCCGCCGCGTACGAGCGCACCATCCAGTACTCGGACATTTCAGCGCTGCGTGATGGCGACTACTTCAAGGATGGCAAGCTGTTCGATGCCGAGGGTAATGAGGTGCCGATGCTGGAACTGGACGAGCATGGCAATGAAACGGTCAGGCGCAGTGCGGTTGCCGAGCATTGACCGCTGACTGAGCGGTGAGGTGGGGGGCCGATGCGCATCGTCGGCCCCTTTTTCGTTTTGCCTGTGCCGGCCCTTTCGCGGGTAAACCCGCGCCCACAGGGTTTGCGCAATCCTGAAGCTGATGCGGTACCTGTGGGAGCGGGTTTACCCGCGAAGAGGCCAGTACGGGCCACGAATTATTCGAACAACGCATCCAGAGCCTGCTCCAGCCGGGTAACGGCAATCACCTGCAACCCGGCCGGAGCCTCTTTCGGCGCATTGCCCTTGGGCACGATGGCCCGCTTGAAACCATGCTTGGCGGCCTCCTTCAAACGCTCCTGACCACTGGGCACCGGCCGTACCTCGCCAGACAGGCCGATCTCGCCAAACACCAGCAGGCCATGCGCCAGGGGCCGGTTGCGCAGGCTGGACATCACCGCCGCCAGCAACGCCAGGTCAGAAGCGGTTTCCAGCACCTTCACCCCGCCCACCACGTTGAGGAACACGTCCTGGTCATGGGTGGGAATACCGCCGTGGCGGTGCAGCACCGCCAGCAACATGGCCAGGCGGTTCTGGTCAAGGCCCAAGGTCACGCGGCGCGGGTTGGCCAGGTGGCTGTCGTCGACCAGTGCCTGCACCTCCACCAGCATTGGCCGGGTGCCTTCCCAGGTGGCCATCACCACGCTGCCCGGTACTTCCTCCTGGGTGCGGTTGAGGAAGATCGCCGAGGGGTTGGACACTTCCTTCAGGCCCCGGTCGGTCATGCCGAACACACCCAGCTCGTTGACCGCGCCAAAGCGGTTCTTGACTGCCCGCAGCAGGCGCAGGCGGCCATCGGACTCGCCTTCGAAATACAGCACGGTGTCCACCATGTGCTCGAGTACCCGCGGGCCGGCCAGCGAGCCTTCCTTGGTCACGTGGCCGACCAGGAAGATCGCCGTGCCGCTCTGCTTGGCGTAGCGCACCAGCAATGCCGTACTTTCGCGCACCTGGGCCACTCCGCCGGGTGCCGATTGCAGCTGCTCGGTGAAAATGGTCTGGATCGAGTCGATCACCATGACCCGCGGTTTTTCGACGCGGGCCGTGGCGATGATGGTCTCGATGCAGGTTTCGGTCATCACCTTGAGCTGGTCCTGGGGCAGGCCCAGGCGCCGGGAGCGCATGGCCACCTGCTGCTGCGACTCCTCGCCGGTGACATACAGCGCCGGCATGCCCACGGCAATGTTGCACAAGGTCTGCAGCAGGATGGTCGATTTGCCGATGCCGGGGTCACCACCGATCAACACCACCGAGCCATCCACCAGGCCACCGCCCAGCACGCGGTCCAGTTCGGTGCTGCTGGTGGTGAAGCGCGGGATCTCCTCGACGCTGACTTCGGCCAGGGTCTTGATCTGCGCCTGCTGCCCGGTCCAGCCAGCACGGCCGCTACTGGGCGCAGCGGCACCGCCGCTTTCGATCATGGTCTCGACCAGGGTGTTCCAGGCCCCGCATTCGCCACACTGGCCGGCCCATTTGGGAAAGGTCGCACCGCACTCGGTGCAGCCATACAAGCGCTTAGCCTTGGCCATGGCTGGGGTCTCCTGGAAAAAACCGCCATGATAGCCGACCTGGACGTGCCTCGAACGCCTCGGGATGCGACAAAACTAATCGTTCTAACAGCGGTCTGTGGCCCTGAACACAACGCATGAAGCGTTTAAGTGGCTTACACTGCGTAAACCTCACCTTTTGTTACAAGGAACCAAACATGGGCATGATCAGTGAGTTCAAGGCCTTCGCGGTCAAAGGCAATGTCGTCGACATGGCGGTTGGTATCATCATCGGCGCGGCCTTCGGCAAGATCGTCTCGTCTTTCGTCGGTGACGTGGTCATGCCGCCACTGGGCCTGTTGATCGGTGGTGTGGACTTCAGCGACCTGGCAATTACCCTGAAGGCTGCCGAAGGTGACGTTCCGGCGGTGGTGCTGGCGTATGGCAAGTTCATCCAGACTGTGATCGACTTCGTCATCGTGGCCTTTGCCATCTTCATGGGAGTCAAGGCGATCAACCAACTCAAGCGTGAAGAGGCGGTGGCGCCGACTGCACCGCCTGTGCCGACTGCAGAAGAGACCTTGCTGACCGAGATTCGCGACCTTCTCAAGGCGCAGAACCAGAACCGCTTGCCTTGAATTTGCGGGGGGCCGCTTTGCGGCCCCATTAGCCTTACCAGTAATTCTCTACCGCCACCTGCCCCGGCCGCTTGCTCAGGCTCAATTGCAAGTCGCGCGCCTTCAGTACCTTGCGCGTCTCATCGATCATCTCCGGGTTGCCACACAGCATCACCCGCGAATGTTCCGGCGACAGTTCCAGCCCCGCCGCCTTCTCCAGCTCGCCATTCTCGATCAGCGTGGTAATCCGCTGGTTCAACGCCCCTGGGTGCTGCTCACGGGTCACCACCGGAATGAACTGCAACTTGCCGGCGAATTCAGCCAGGTAATCGCGCTGCTCCAGCCCGGCAATCTCGTCCACATAGGCCAGCTCTTTCGCTTCGCGCACCGAGTACACAAGCTTGATGTTGTCGAAACGCTCCCAGGCCTCGAAGTCCTGCAGGATCGACATGAACGGCGCAATGCCAGTACCGGTCGCCAGCAACCACAGGTCACGGCCACCAACGAAGCGGTCGAGGGTAAGGAAGCCGAAGGCCTGGCGGTCGATCAGCAGGTTATCGCCTGCCCCCAGCCGGCTCAGTTCGCTGGTGAACTCCCCGCCTGGCACCACGATGGAGAAAAAATCGAGGTGCTCGTCATGGGGCGCGCTGACCATGGAATAGGCGCGCCACACCACACTGCCATCGGCCTTGGTCACACCCAGGCGGGCAAACTGGCCGGAACGGAAGCGGAACCCCGCATCGCGCGTAACCCGCAGGCTGAAGAGGTTCGGCGTGAGTGGCTGAACATCGAGCAGGGTCTGGCGGGTGAACTTTTCGGCGCTAGCGGTCATATCGGGCTCCAGGTTTGGCGTGCGCACAGTGTCGCGCAAAGTGACGCGGATAAAAACCACTGCTTTGTAGGGCCTCGTCTGCGACGATCCTGCCTTACTCGCAGCAAATCCTGACTGCTATAACAAAAAATTCTCAGCGAATGGGTAGGTCCTTTCCTACAATCATGCGGGTACCCAAACGGACTGGTTCCTGAGGCAAGGAGTATTTCAGATGCTTAACTGGAAACCCGAGCATCTTCATTTGTTCGTCGACGAACGCTGCCCACAGAAGTTGTTCGACATCGCCGTGCATCTGGCGCAGGACCTGGGCATGGAGTACCTGGGACTGAACATTCGCATCCAGATCGCGACGCAAACACCCCACCTGTTCCTGTACAGCAATTACCCCCGCGAATGGATCGAGCGCTACCAGCGCGATGAATTCTACAAGCAGGACCCGGCCGCCAATGTGAGCCACAGCTCGACCATGCCGGTGCTGTGGACTGATGACCTGTATCACGAGGCTCCGCAGTTTCGTGAAGCGGCCTGCCGGAGCGGTCTGCGCTATGGTTGGACACAGTCATTGCACGACCAGCGGCACAACGAAAGCCAGATCAGTGTGGCCAGGCCCGCCGGGGCCATCGATACGGTCGAACTCTACAGCAAGGCCGGCAATGTGCAGTGGCTGTGCCATACGCTGCATGCGGTGCTTGGCGAACATCACCTCAAAGCACTGTGCCCGCCACAACCGAAAATGAGCGAGCGGGAGCTGGAAGTGCTGAAATGGTCCGCCGCCGGCAAAACCGCCGCAGACGTTGCCTGCATCCTTTCACTGTCGCAAAGCACGGTGAACTTCCATATTCGTAGCGTTATCACCAAGACCAACGCCGCCAACAAGGCCGGCGCCATCGCCATCGCCGCCCTGCGTGGCTGGCTCTGAGCTTCAAACCTGCGACCTTGGACAAAGCCCTGTAGAATCGCCCGGCAAAGCCCGGGGCGAACCGCAACGGGCAGTTTCATACCCGAGCCAGACGCCATGCCCCTGTTGACCACCCCATACGCCGAACTCGACCTGATCCGCCAGCCGGAACAGGCCAACGACCCGCTGCAGGCTTTCGATGCCGCCGACGAGTACCTGCTTGCGCAGCTGCACGAGCAGGCACCCGAGGCCAACTGCCGGGTGCTGGTGCTCAATGACAGCTTCGGCGCCCTGGCCGCCAGCCTGGCAGGCAAGCTGCAGGTGGTCAGCAGTGGCGATTCGCACCTGGCGCACCTGGCACTGGAAAAGAACCTGGCACGCAATGGCCTGCCGTTCGACAGCGTTCCATTCGTGCCGGCCAGCGAACATTGGCAAGGCCCGTTCGACCGGGTACTGGTGCGCGTGCCCAAGACCCTGGCCCTGCTCGAAGAACAGCTGATCCGCCTGCAGGGCCACCTGGCACCCGGTGCGCAGGTGATTGCCGGGGCGATGATCAAGCACCTGCCACGGGCGGCCGGTGACCTGATGGAGAAGTACATCGGCCCGGTGCAGGCCTCGCTGGCGCAGAAAAAGGCCCGCTTGCTGACCGCGACGGTGGCCGAACGGCCGGTCGCCCGCTCGCCCTACCCTAGCCGCTACCGCCTCGACGCGCCGGCGCTGGAGTTGCTCAACCACGCCAACGTGTTCTGCCGGGAGGGGCTGGATATCGGCACGCGGGCGTTCCTGCCGCACCTGCCCCGCGAACTGGGCCGCGCGCGAGTGGCGGACCTGGGCTGCGGCAACGGCGTGCTGGCGATAGCCAGTGCCCTGGCCAACCCGGATGCCCAGTACACCCTGGTCGACGAGTCGTACATGGCGGTGCAATCGGCGCGGGAGAATTGGCAGGCCGCGCTGGGCGAGCGCCCGGCGGTGTTCGAGGCAGCCGATGGGTTGGCGGGGGTAGAGAAGCAGTCGCTGGACGTGGTGCTGTGCAACCCGCCGTTCCACCAGCAGCAGGTGGTGGGCGATTTCCTCGCCTGGCGCATGTTCCAGCAGGCGCGTGAGGCGTTGGTGGTGGGTGGGGCGTTGTATATCGTGGGTAACCGGCACCTGGGCTATCACAGCAAGCTGGCGCGGTTGTTCCGGGGGGTGGAGCAGGTGGCGGCAACGCCCAAGTTCGTCATCCTTAAAGCTCGTAAATAGGCATTGGGGCTGCTTTGCAGCCCATCGCGACACAAGGCCGCTCCTACAGCGAGACGCGACAATCCGAATGATCGCGGTCCCTGTAGGAGCGGCCTTGTGTCGCGAAAGGGGCGCAAAGCGCCCCAACTGGTTCAATGGGTGGTCAGCCCCGCCGCCCCCATGAACAAACGCATCACGTAGGCCGCCACGCCCAGGGCCGCCACACTCATCGCCCAGATCAGCAGCAGCCAGCCCAACCGCTGCCACAGGGGTTTCTTCTCCTCCAAGCCAGGCTTGCCGGTCATCATGCAGCCCTCCTAGTGATAGCCGTCTTCATGGGTCACCTTGCCGCGGAACACGTAGTAGCTCCAGAAGGTATACATGAGGATGAACGGCAGGATGAACAGTGTGCCCACCAGCATGAAGCCCTGGCTCTGCGGTGGCGCCGCGGCATCCCAGATCGAGATCGACGGCGGGATGATGTTCGGCCACAGGCTGATGCCCAGGCCGCTGTAGCCGAGGAAGATCAGCACCAGCGTCAGCAAAAACGGCGTGTAGTGCGCATTGCGCGCCACCGCCTTGAGCAACCCGTAGAATGTTACCAGCACCAGGATCGGCACCGGCATGAACCAGACCAGATTAGGCATGCTGAACCAGCGCTCGGCGATCTGCGGGTAGGCGATCGGTGTCCACAGGCTGACAATGCCGATCACCACCAGCAGCACCAGCGCCAGCGGCCGGGCAATGTCGTGCATCTTCTGCTGCAGCGACCCTTCGGTCTTCATGATCAGCCAGGTGCAGCCCAGCAGGGTGTAGGCAACGATCAGCCCCAGGCCGCAGAACAGGCTGAACGGGGTCAGCCAGTCAAGGGTGCCACCGGCGAAATGCCGGTCGACCACCTTGAAGCCTTCGAGGAACGCACCCAGCGCCACGCCCTGGAAGAAGGTGGCGATCAACGAGCCCCAGATGAAGGCCTTGTCCCAGATGTGGCGCTTGTCGGCCTTGGCCTTGAAGCGGAACTCGAAGGCCACGCCGCGGAAGATCAGACCGATCAGCATCAGGATCAACGGCAGGTACAGGGCCTCCAGCACTACCGAGTAAGCCATCGGGAACGCCCCGAACAGCCCGGCACCGCCCAGCACCAGCCAGGTCTCGTTACCATCCCAAACGGGGGCGACGGTGTTCATCATCACATCACGGTCATGCTCGCCCTTGACGAACGGGAAGAGCATGCCGATCCCCAGGTCGAAACCATCCATCACCACGTACATCATGACGCCGAAGATGATGATCACGGCCCAGATCAGCGGAAGGTCGATACCCATGGCTCAGTTCCCCTTGCTCAGGCTGGCGGAGTTGGCCTCTCGGCCATCATCGGCGGCGGACAGCGGTCGCGCCGGCGTGCGTTTGGTGCCAGGGCCACCAGGGTTGTGCTCGTCACCCTCACCGGTCCGCGGACCTTTGCGCACCAGGCGCATCATGTAGCCAAGGCCGGTGCCGAACAGGGCGAAGTACACCACCACGAAGGCCACCAAGGTGAAGCCGAGCTGGGCGTAACTGTGGTTGGACACACCATCTGCCGTGCGCATCAGGCCATACACCACCCAGGGCTGGCGGCCGATTTCGGTGGTGAACCAGCCGGCCAGCAGCGCGATCAGCCCGGAAGGGCCCATCCACAGGGCCAGGTACAGGAACGGCCGCGAGGTGTAGAGCGTGCCGCGCTTGCGCAGCCAGAGGCTCCACAGGCCGACGAAGATCATCAGGAAACCCAGCCCGACCATGATCCGGAACGACCAGAAGACGATGGTCGAGTTGGGCCGGTCTTCGGGCGGAAACTCCTTCATCGCCGGCACCTGCTTGTCCAGGCTGTGGGTCAGGATCAGGCTGCCGAGTGCCGGGATCTCGAGCTTGAAGCGGGTAGTTTCGGCCTGCATGTCGGGGATGCCGAACAAGATCAGCGGGGTCGGCTCGCCGGGCACGTTCTCCCAGTGGCCTTCGATCGCGGCAATTTTCACCGGCTGGTGCTTGAGGGTGTTCAGGCCATGGAAGTCACCGATCACCGCCTGGATCGGGGCGACGATCAGCGCCATCCACATGGCCATCGACAGCATCTTGCGCACGGCCGGGTTGTCACGCCCGCGCAGCAGGTGCCAGGCCGCCGAGGCACCGACGAAGAACGCGGTGGAAACGAATGCGGCAGTGGCCATGTGCATCAGGCGGTAGGGGAACGAGGGGTTGAATACCACTGCCAGCCAGTCCACCGGCACAACCCGGCCGTCGATGATCTCGTGACCTTGCGGGGTCTGCATCCAACTGTTGGAGGCGAGGATCCAGAAGGTCGAGACCAAGGTGCCGAGCGCCACCATCACCGTGGAGAAGAAGTGCAGGCCACGGCCGACACGGTTCCAGCCAAACAGCATGACCCCGAGGAAGCCAGCCTCGAGGAAGAACGCGGTCAATACCTCGTAGGTGAGCAGCGGGCCGGTGATAGCGCCGGCGAAGTCTGAGAAACGACTCCAGTTGGTACCGAACTGGTAGGCCATGACCAGGCCGGAGACCACCCCCATGCCGAAGTTGACGGCGAAGATTTTCGACCAGAAGTGATAGAGGTCACGGTAGACCTGGTTGTTGGTCCGCAGCCAGAGGCCTTCGAGGACTGCCAGGTAGCTCGCCAGGCCAATGGTGATGGCCGGGAACAGGATATGGAACGACACGGTAAAGGCAAACTGCATTCGGGCGAGCTCTAAGGCCTCTATTCCGAACATGGTGCTTCCTCTTCAGATAATCCGGCGTCCGGGCCGCTGGCCCCGTCGCCCACTGCCCCCACGGTAGTCGAGTGCGGCGCGTTGGAATTGTTCTGTTCGATCGCAGGGATTTCGGCCCAAGGGCCCGATCGTTACATCTGGAACGATTGACCCAGATCAACGATTGCTAGGAAGCATAGTCCTGAATGGTGCGCCGGGCCGTGTGGTTGATTGCCGCGTGACCGGTTGCCCCACCCCCTTCCACGCCGCATGAAAAAGTGCCGACCCCAGCAAACAGTAACCGTTTGTTACAAACAGATGATACGCTGCGCCCCCCTCTACTGCGCCGAGGCCCCTGGTTTCCGATGTCCGATTCCGAACCGCAGTTGTTGCGTCACCACCGCCCTTTCCTGGCCTTCTGGCTGGCCCGCGTGTTCACCGCCAGCGGCTTCCAGATGCTCACCGTGGCAATCGGCTGGCACCTCTACCAGCTGACCGGCAATGTGCTGGACCTGGGCTTGGTCGGCCTGGTCGAATTCGCCCCACGGGTGCTGTTCATGCTGCATACCGGGCATGTCGCCGACCGCTATGACCGGCGCAAGGTCGCTGCGCTGTGCCAGAGCCTGCAGGGACTGATAGCCCTGGCATTGGCGCTTGGCAGTGCCACCGACAACGTCACCCGCGAGCTGATCTTCGCCCTCGCCTTCCTGCTCGGTGCCACGCGTTCGTTCGAAATGCCGGCGACCCAGGCGCTGCTGCCCAACGTGGTACCAGCCGGGCTCTTCCCACGCGCGGTGGCGGCTTCGGCATCGGCCACCCAATCGGCAACCATCGTGGCGCCAGCGGTAGGTGGCTTCCTGTATGCCTTCGGCAGCATCTGGGTATACGGCCCCACCGTGGCCCTTTACGCCATCGCCTGCGTGCTGACCCTGAGCCTGCAGGCACGCGGCCAGGTGGCCCAGCGCGGGCGCGCCAGCATCGAATCGTTGCTGGCCGGCATCCGCTTCATCCGCAGCCGGCCGGACATCCTCGGCGCCATCTCGCTGGACCTGTTCGCCGTACTGCTGGGTGGGGCCACCGCGCTGCTGCCGGTGTTCGCCAAGGACATCCTGCTGACCGGCCCGCTGGGCCTCGGCCTGCTGCGCTCTGCGCCAGCGGTGGGGGCGTTGCTGATGTCGCTGTGGCTGGCGCGCTTCCCGTTCGAGCGCAATGTGGGGCGGACCATGTTCACGGCAGTGGGCGTGTTCGGCGTGGCGACCATTGCCTTCGGCCTGTCGACCTCGTTCTGGTTCTCGCTGGCAGTGCTGGTGGTGCTGGGCGCGGCGGACATGATCAGCATGGTCATCCGCGGCGCTTTCGTGCAGTTGGAGACGCCGGATGAAATGCGCGGGCGGGTGAGCGCGGTGAACGGCTTGTTCATTGGTGCCTCGAATGCTCGGCGAGTTCGAATCGGGGGTGACCGCGCACTGGTTTGGCACAGTGCCGGCTGTGGTGCTGGGTGGGGTGGGTACGTTGGTGGTGACCGGGGTGTGGATAAAGCTGTTCCCGACACTGGCCAAGCGGGACCGGTTGCATAATGGTTGATCTGTAGCCTGTACCGGCCCTTTCGCGGGTAAACCCGCTCCCACAAGGACCGCGCCGCCTTCAGCCCTGGTGGAGTACCTGTGGGAGCGGGTTCACCCGCGAAGAGGCCGGCACAGGGAAAAAATGACCATTCCCCAACGGCCATAGGCCCCCGCCGAGCATGCTGGTATGATGCGCGGCTTTTTTCCGCCCCACACAAAACCACGGCAACCGGTACGGTCTGTGCTTTGCTGATGGGGTCGATATATTCATGGCGCCGTGGGCGCCTTGGGGAGCGGGCATGCTGGAAAGGCTGTTTCAACTAAAAGCACACAACACCAATGTGCGCACCGAGATTCTCGCGGGCGTCACCACCTTCCTGGCCATGGCCTACATCCTGTTCGTCAACCCGAGCATCCTCGGCGAGACCGGCATGGACAAGGGCGCGATCTTTGTCGCCACCTGCCTGGCCGCGGCCATCGGCTCGGTGACCATGGGCCTGATCGCCAACTACCCGATCGCCCTGGCGCCGGGCATGGGCCTGAACGCGTTCTTCACCTACACCGTGGTCCTGCACATGGGCCACACCTGGCAGGTGGCACTGGGTGCGGTGTTCCTGTCGGCGGTGATGTTCTTCCTGCTGTCGATCTTCCGCATCCGCGAATGGATCGTGAACAGCATCCCACTGCCGCTGCGTTCGGCCATTGCCGCAGGTATCGGCCTGTTCCTGGCGCTGATCGCCCTGCATAACGCAGGCATCGTCGTCGATAACCCAGCCACCCTGGTGGGCCTGGGCGACCTCAAGCAGCCGGCACCGATCCTCGCCACCCTGGGCTTCTTCCTGATCGTCGGCCTCGAGTCGCTGAAAGTGCGCGGCGCCGTGCTGATCGGCATTCTCGCCGTAACCATCGCCTCGATCCTGATGGGCGTGACGCCCTTCGGCGGCGTGGTCTCCATGCCGCCTTCGCTGGCCCCGACCTTCCTGCAACTGGACATCGCCGGCGCGCTGGACGTGGGCCTGGTGAGCGTGATCTTCGCCTTCCTGTTCGTCGACCTGTTCGACAACTCCGGCACCCTGATCGGTGTGGCCAAGCGCGCCGGGCTGATGGGCAAGGACGGCCACATGCCGAAAATGGGCCGTGCCCTGATCGCCGACAGTACCGCCGCCATGGCCGGTTCCCTGCTGGGCACCTCGACCACTACCAGCTACATCGAATCCGCCGCGGGCGTGAGCGCCGGTGGCCGCACCGGCCTGACCGCCATCGTGGTCGCCGTGCTGTTCCTGCTGGCGCTGTTCTTCGCCCCGCTGGCCGGTAGCGTGCCGGCCTTCGCCACCGCCCCGGCGCTGCTGTTCGTCGCGGTGCTGATGGCCTCGGGCCTGGCAGAAATAAACTGGGACGACGTCACCGAAGCCGCACCGGTGGTGGTGACCGCCCTGGCCATGCCGCTGACCTACTCGATCGCCAACGGCATCGCCTTCGGCTTCATTTCCTGGACCGCCGTCAAGCTGATCTCCGGCCGCCACCGCGACCTGAACCCGGCCCTGGTGATCCTTTCCATCCTGTTCGTCATCAAGCTGGGCTGGTTCAACGCATGAGTGCTGCTTTCGACCCCTCCTCCTACACCACCCAGCTGGACGCCAAGGTGGCCCGGCTGCGCGAGCTGCTGGCGCCGTTCGGCGCGCCGGAGCCGGCTGTTTTCGACTCGCCGCGCGAGCATTACCGCTTGCGCGCCGAATTCCGCCTGTGGCGCGAGGATGGCCAGCGCCACTACGCCATGTTCGCCCCGGGCGAGAAGCACAAGGCGATCCTGATCGATGACTTCCCTATCGCCAGCCAGCGCATCAATGCACTGATGCCGCGCCTGAAGGCGGCCTGGCAGGCCAGCGAGGAATTGGGCAACCGCCTGTTCCAGGTGGAGTTCCTTACCACCCTGGCTGGCGATGCCATGGTCACCCTGTGCTACCACCGCCCGCTGGACGAGGCATGGGAAACGGCCGCACGGCAGCTGGCCGAAGACCTGGGCGTCAGTATTATCGGCCGCTCCAAGGGCAAGCGCCTGGTCATCGGCCGTGACTACGCGGTGGAAAACCTCGAAGTCGCTGGCCGTGTGTTCAGCTACCGCCAGCCGGAAGGCGCGTTCACCCAGCCCAACGGCGCGGTGAACCAGAAGATGCTGAGCTGGGCCTTCGAGGCTATCGGCGAGCGCGACGATGACCTGCTGGAGCTGTACTGCGGCAACGGCAACTTCACCCTGCCGCTGGCCACCCGCGTGCGCCAGGTGCTGGCCACCGAAATCAGCAAGACCTCGGTCAATGCCGCGCTGAGCAACCTTGACGAGAACGCTGTGGATAACGTGCGGCTGGTGCGCCTGTCGGCAGAAGAGCTGACCCAGGCGCTGAATGAGGTGCGGCCGTTCCGCCGGCTGGAAGGCATCGACCTCAAGAGCTACGAGTTCGGTACGGTGTTCGTCGACCCGCCACGGGCGGGGATGGATCCGGACACCTGCGAGCTGACCCGGCGTTTCGAGCGGATCCTGTACATCTCGTGCAACCCGGAGACGCTGGCGGCGAACATTGCCCAGTTGCAGGATACGCACCGCATCGAACGGTGTGCGTTGTTTGACCAGTTCCCGTATACCCACCATATGGAGAGTGGGGTTTTGCTGGTTCGGCGCTGACCTTCAGATCGCCGGGGCTGCTTTGCAGCCCATCGCGACACAAGGCCGCTCCTACAGGAGGAACGCGATTCCCTGTAGGAGCGGCCTTGTGTCGCGATGGGCCGCAAAGCGGCCCCCGAGGTCCGACTCAGAAGTCGAAGAACACCGTCTCCCCTTCCCCCTGAATACGGATATCGAAGCGATACGCCGTCTTCCCGTCCACCTCGCAACGCTTGGCCACCAGGGTCTCGCGCCGCTGCGGCTGCTCGATCAGGTTGAGCACCGGGCACTTGGCATTAGCCTCGGCCTCGTCATCGAAATACAGCCGCGTGTGCAGGTGGATGTTGATCCCCCGGGCAAACAGGCTGATGTTGATGTGCGGCGCCATCGGCACGCCCGCAGCGTTGTTCACCGCACCCGGCTTGACCGTGTGCAGGGTCCACTCACCGGCATCGAAAGTGGTGGCGGTGCGACCAAAGCTGTTGAAGGCGTTTTCCAGGTTGTAGGCATCCTGGTACTCGCCGTTGGCATCGGCTTGCCACACTTCCAGGAACGAATCGCGCACCAGGTGGCCGTTACCGTCATACACCTGGCCGATCAGCAGGATGTGCTCGCCCGGCGCGTCCGGCTTGGCCAGGCGGTTCCAGATTTCCTGGTCGCGGGTCGGGTTGCCGGCCGCTTCCAGGGCCAGGCCGATGTGTACGTAGGGGCCGGCGGTCTGCGAAGGGGTTTCCGGCAGCAGTTCGATTGGCATGGCGGGGTCCTCAGCAGTTTTCGAAGTGGGTCTTGCGCTGGCCGCGCAGCACGATGTCGAAGCGGTAGGCCAGGCAGTCCATCGGGTTGGCGTTGCTCATGTCGAGCTTGGCGATCAACTGCTGCACGGCTTGCGGGTTGGCGATCGACTTGACGATCGGGCACATCGGGATCAGCGGGTCACCCTCGAAGTACAGCTGGGTAATCAGCTTGGTGGCGATCGACGGGCCGCTGATGGCGAAGTGGATGTGCGCCGGGCGCCAGTCGTTCGGGCCGTTGCGCCATGGGTACGGGCCCGGCTTGATGGTGCGGAAGCTGTAGTAGCCATCACGGTCGGTCAGGCAGCGGCCGACGCCACCGAAGTTCGGGTCCAGCGGCGCCAGGTAGCGGTCGTTCTTGTGACGGTAGCGGCCGCCGGCGTTGGCTTGCCACATTTCCACCAGGGTGTTCGGCACAGGCTTGCCGTACTGGTCGACGACACGGCCGGCAACGATGATGCGCTCGCCAATCGGCAAGCCGCCGTTGTTGAAGTTCAGCAGCAGGTCATGGTCATGGGCGCCGAAGCCCAGGTGGGAAAAGTCCGGGCCGGTGGTTTCGCTGATCGACTGCGGGATGCTGACCAGTGCCTGCCGTGGCGAACGGGCAATGGACGTCTTGTAGTCAGGCGTAAGAGCTTTCGGGTGCCAGTTGCGATCACGGATCACGAAGCGGCTGTTGTCCTGGGCGGGCATGCCGGTTTCCTCTCTTGGAATTATGGAAATGCGCGGGGGGATTATTTGAAACCCTGTCGCGGGCAAGCCCGCTCCCACATGCAGTTTCAGGCAGGTAGCGCGCAATGAATATTGAAATCAGCCACATCAAACATAACCATTTGGTTATGCATAATCACCTTGGCCTGACACTCGCCGCTGTCGTGGACTAATCTTTGTCTTCTTGTTTCACGCTTCGGAGAGCATTCATGGATTGGCGAAAAGGCCGACGCAGCGACAATGTGGTCGATGCCCGAGGCGAAGGTGGTGGCGGCGGCATGCGTTTCGGCGGCGGCAAGGGGCTGGGGCTTGGTGCGGTGCTGCTGATTGTCGGTATCGGCTGGCTCACCGGCCAGGACCCATTGCAGATTCTTGGTCAGCTCGCCGGCCAGATAGAGCAGCAACAGCAGGCACCCAGCAGCGCGGGCGGCAAGGCGCCGCCGGCCAACGACCAGCAGGCCGAGTTCGTCGCCTCGATCCTGGGCGACACCGAAGACACCTGGAAAGCCCTGTTCGCCGAGGGCGGCAAGCAGTACCGCGACCCCAAGCTGGTGCTGTTCAGCGGCCAGGTCAATTCGGCCTGTGGCTTTGCCTCGGCGGCGGTGGGGCCGTTCTACTGCCCGGCAGACCAGCGGGTCTACCTGGACATGTCGTTCTTCCGCGAAATGGAAACCCGCTTCGCCGCCGCCGGCGACTTTGCCCAGGCCTACGTGATCGCCCACGAAATCGGCCATCACGTGCAGACCCTGCTGGGCGTGTCGGCCAAGGTCGATGCCGCGCGCCGCAGCGGCCAGCGCATGGAAGGCGACAATGGCCTGCTGGTGCGTCAGGAACTGCAGGCCGACTGCCTGGCCGGTGTATGGGCCTACCAGGCGCAGAAGCGCCTGAACTGGCTGGAGCCGGGCGACGTCGAAGAAGCCCTGAACGCGGCCAATGCCATTGGCGATGACCGCTTGCAGCAGCAAGGCCGCGGGCGCGTGGTACCAGACTCGTTCACCCACGGCACCTCAGCGCAACGGGTGCGCTGGTTCAAGACCGGGTTTGCCGAGGGTGAGGTGAACCGCTGCGATACCTTCAGCGCGCGTAACCTTTGAATAGCTTCCAAAACCGAAGCGATCCCTGTAGGAGCGGCTTTAGCCGCGAACACCGGCAAAGCCGGTGCCATCCACCGCGAAGGGCTGCAAGGCAGCCCCAATCAAGCCAGTTACAAATCTGCTGAAAAAGCGTTTCAGCTTCCTCCATCACTGCCGATAACCCCTGCACGAATCAGCGGGCATCCAGAACAACAACGCCTGGCGATCGGAGATCAAGCGAGCGAAAAACAACTTCTGGAGAGCGTGCATGAACAGCTGGTTCGCCAACATCAGCGTCAACCTCAAACTCGGCCTGGGCTTCGGCCTGGTACTGATCCTCACCGGCCTGCTGGCCCTGACCGGCTGGACCAGCCTGGGCAGCCTGATTGACCGCAGCAACTGGATGGGCGATATCGGCCAGCTCAACAAGGACCTGACCGACCTGCGCATTGCACGCCTGCAGTACATGATCGCCAACGGTGACGATGCTGCCGCCGCCAACACCCAGACCAAGCTTGACGCCTTCAGCAAGCAACAGGCCTACCTGGCCAGCACCTTCAAGAGCCCGGAAAACATCAAGCTGCTGGGTGAACTGGGCGAGACCATCAGCGCCTACAAGGTGTCGCTGAACAAGATGCGCCAGGGCTACGATGCCACCCGCACCGCGCGCACGGCCATGGACGGCTCGGCCAGCCGTGCCGACCAGGCCATGGACGCCCTCAGCCAGGAAGTCATGGCGCGCCCCGAAGCCGACAGCGTGCGCCTGGCCCAGTACCAGCTGATCAGCAAGGCCCGCCAGCAACTGCTGCAGGTGCGCATCGACGTACGCGGCTACATTGCCGAAAACAGCGCTGCCAACGAGCAGGCAGCCCTGCGCCAGCTGGACACCGCCCTGGCCGAAATCGACAACCTCAAGCGCCAGCTGCCGGCCGAAGACACGCGCCTGCGACAGTTCGAAGGCTCGGTGCTGGCCTACCGTGAAGCCGTACGTCAATTCCGCGATGCGGTCGCCAACATCACCACTGCGCGCGCCGAGATGACCGTTCAGGGTGCCGACATCGTCAAGCGCAGCGACGCTCTGTACCAGATCCAGTTGCAGCGCCGCGACATGGAAAGTACCCAGGCCCGCAGCCTGCAGGCCATCGCCACGCTGCTGGCGCTGTTGGTCGGCGTGCTGGCGGCAGTGCTGATCACCCGGCAGATCACCCGCCCACTGCGCGACACCATGGTGGCAGTTGAAAAGATCGCCAGCGGCGACCTCACCCAGCACCTGCGCGTCACCCGCCGCGACGAACTGGGCGTGCTGCAACAAGGCATCGCCCGCATGGGCACCACTTTGCGCGAGCTGATCAGCGGCATCCGCGATGGCGTCACCCAGATCGCCAGCGCTGCCGAGGAATTGTCGGCAGTGACCGAGCAGACCAGCGCCGGCGCCAACAGCCAGAAGGTCGAGACCGACCAGGTGGCCACCGCCATGCACGAAATGGCCGCTACCGTTCAGGAAGTGGCACGCAATGCCGAGCAGGCCTCGCATGCTGCCACCGGTGCCGATGACGAAGCCCGTGCCGGCGACCGCGTGGTAGGCGAAGCAATTGGCCAGATCGAACGCCTGGCCGAAGAAATGCACCGTTCCACAGAAGCCATGAACCTGTTGCAGCAGGAAAGCCAGAAGATCGGCAGCGTGATGGACGTGATCAAGTCGGTGGCCGAACAGACCAACCTGCTGGCGCTGAACGCAGCGATCGAGGCGGCGCGTGCCGGCGAGGCTGGCCGTGGTTTTGCCGTGGTTGCCGATGAAGTGCGCGGCCTGGCCCAACGCACGCAGAAATCCACCGAAGAGATCGAAGAACTGATCGCCAGCCTGCAGCATGGTACCCAGCAAGTGGCTACGGCCATGCACGGCAGCCGTACCCTGACCGACAGCAGCGTCGAGCTGGCGCGCAAGGCCGGGGCTTCGCTGGAGAGCATCACTAGTACCGTGTCGAGCATCCAGTCGATGAACCAGCAGATTGCCGCAGCGGCGGAACAGCAGAGTGCGGTGGCGGAGGAGATTAGCCGCAGCATCCTGAATGTGCGCGATGTGTCGGAGCAGACGGCGGCGGCCAGTGACGAGACGGCGGCGTCCAGCGTGGAGTTGGCGCGGTTGGGTGGGCAGTTGCAGACGTTGGTCAGCCAGTTCCGCGTCTGATCCTGGAATTTTGGGGCCGCTTTGCGGCCCTATCGCGACACAAGGCCGCTCCCACATTGATCGGCGTACGCAGGTCTTTGTGGGAGCGGCCTTGTGTCGCGATAGGAGGGCAAAGCCCTCCCAGCATTCTGGCAGGTATTACTTGACGATCATGCCTACCCCACGCCCACGCGGATCCGAAGCGGTCTCCAGCTTCGTCCCATCAACCCGGATCGCCTGGATATCCCCCATCTCCCAGCCCTGGTCCTCCAGCACATAGCCCATCTTCTTCAGTTCATCAGCCACCGGCCCGGTAAGCGGTGCATAGCTGTCGAAGTAGATGGTGTCCTTGGGCAGCAACTGATGGTGCACGCGCTGCGCCGCCACCGCCTTGTCCAGCGGCATGCCGTAGTCGTACAGGTTGTTCATCACCTGGAAGATCGAGGTGAAGATCCGCGAGCCACCCGGGGTGCCGATGACCAGCTCGACCTTGCCATCGCGGGTCATCAGGCTGGGGCTCATGGACGACAGCATGCGCTTGCCCGGGGCGATGGCATTGGCATCGCCACCTACCACACCAAAGGCGTTCGCCGCCCCGGGCTTGGCGCTGAAATCGTCCATCTCGTCGTTGAGCAGGAAGCCGGCGCCTTTCACCACCACACCGCTGCCGTAGTCAAGGTTGAGGGTGTAGGTGTTGCTGACCGCATTGCCCTGCTTGTCGACGATCGAGAAGTGCGTGGTCTGGTGCGGTTCCAGGCCCGGCTTGACCTTGTCGGTATCGGAAATGGCCTTCGGGTTGACCTGCGCGGCGCGCTTGGCAAGGTAGTCCTTGGCCACCAGCTGATCCACCGGCACTTTGGTGAAGGCCGGGTCGCCAAGGTAGTCGGCGCGGTCGGCGAACACGCGCTTCTCGATCTCGGCCAACAGGTGTATGTACTGCGCCGAGTTGTGCGCCACACCCTTGAAGTCCGCCGCGCGGTTTTCCTTGATGCCGAGCAGCTGGGCCAGGGCGACGCCACCGGAGCTTGGCGGTGGCGCGGTATACACCACGTTGCCACGCCAGCTCACGGCCATCGGCTCACGCCATACGGCCTTGTAGTCCTTGAGGTCCTGTTTGGTGATCAGGCCCTTGTCGGCCTGCATCTGTGCCACCAGCAGGTCGGCGGTCTTGCCCTGGTAGAACTCGCTCACGCCCTTGTCGGCGATGCGCTCCAGGGTCTGGGCCATTTCCGGTTGCTTGAACAGCTCGCCGACCTTCATGTTGCCGAAGTAGTCGTTGAAATTGGTCGCGGTCTTGAACATGCCCTGGGCGTCGTTGCGGTACTGGTACTGCTTGGCCGCAACCTTGAAGCCGTTTTTCGCATAGCCGATGGCCGGGGTCAGCAGTTCGCTCCAGGGCAGCTTGCCGAACTTCTGATGCGCCTCCCACAAACCCATCACCGTGCCCGGAACGCCAGCAGCACGTGCCCCGACCAGGCTGAGGTTTTCGATGACCTCACCCTTTTCGTCCAGGTACATGTTGCGCGTGGCGGCCTTGGGCGCGACTTCGCGGTAATCGAGGAAGTAGGGTTTGCCGTCGACGAACAGGGTCATGAACCCGCCACCGCCGATGTTGCCAGCCTCGGGATAAGTCACCGCCAGGGTGAAAGCCGTGGCCACTGCCGCATCCACCGCGTTGCCGCCTTTCTTGAGGATATCGGCGGCCACCTGTGCACCATATTGATCGGGCGCGGCCACTGCGCCGCCCTCAAGATTGGCGGCATGGACCGAGGAACAGCTCAGGATCGCGGCTGCGAGAGCCAGGTACTGGAACGGAGCAATACGCATGACACTTCCTTGGTGTTGTTTTTGTTGAGCAGTCAGTAAGGCCGAAGCGCTTCGACTGTGCAATCAATCGCAGGAAGTTTCGCCGCCTGTGGACAGGATCTGTCGCGTTCAGGCAACTCAGCTGGCGTACATCGCCAACTTGCGCTGGATGAAATCGAGGAAGCACTGGATACGCAGCGCCAGCTGGGTGTTGCGGTAGTAAACCGCATGGATCGGCTGGCGGTAGCCGTTGTTGGCTTCGCTCAGCAGCACTTGCAGGCGCCCAGCGCGGATGTCCTCGTGGGTCATGAAGTGCGACAGGCTGACGATGCCCTCGCCGGCCAGCGCCAATTGGCGCAAGGTCTCGCCGCTGGAGGCGATCAGTGACGGGCGAATGCTCCAGCGGTCACCCTGGGCATGGCGCAGTGGCCAATGGTTGAGCGATTCGGGCTGGCTGAAGCCGAGCAGGCAGTGGTTGGCCAGGTCCTCGACCCGCTGCGGCGTGCCGTGCTGCTCGAGGTAGGCCGGGCTGGCCAGCACCTGTACCGGGCTGCATCCCAGGCTGCGCGCGTGCAGGCTGGAGTCGGCGAGTTCACCGATGCGGATTGCCACATCGGTGCTCTGCTCCAGCAGGTCGATGATCAAGTCGTCGGTATTGAGTTCCAGTTCGATACCAGGGTATTGGCGGCGGAACTCGCCGATCCACGGCAGGATGGCATGCAGCATGAACGGCGCGGCGGCGTTGATGCGCAGGCGCCCGGTAGGGGTCTGGCGGTTCATCGACAGTCGCTCTTCCATCTCGTCCATCTGTTCCAGGATCAACCGCGCGCGCTCGAGGAAGAAGCGGCCCTCCTCGGTCAGGTCCATGCGCCGGGTGGTGCGGTTGACCAGCGTGGTACCCAGCTTGCCTTCAAGGCGCGACAGGGTACGGCTGACGGCAGACGGGGTCTGGCCCATCTGCTCGGCAGCAGCGGAAATCGAGCCGCAGTCGATGACGGTGACGAATACCTGGAGTTCTTCGGATCGGGTTTTCACATCTGCGCCTGTGGTTGGTCTCTGCCGGGATAGATAGCCGCTTGTCTAGGCCAAGTCCAGCACAGAAAAACCTTACTGTGCCTTGCCAAACACCTTGTCCAGATGCGCCTCATAGGCTGCCAAAGCAGCCGGCACATCAGGCCGCTTCATCACATCCACCGCCAGGAAAGTCGGCAACCCGGTCATGCCGAGGAACTGGTTGGCCTTGTGGAATGGGAAGTACACCGCGTCCACCCCCTTGCCCTCGAAGAAATCGCTAGGGTCGTCGAATGCCTGCTGCGGTGCATTCCAGGTCAGCGAAAGCATGTACTGCTTGCCGTGCACCAGGCCACCACTGCCGTACTTCTGCGAGTGGTCCGCACGGGTACGGCCGTCGTTGGCATACAAGCTACCGTGGCCGGCGGTGAACACCTCGTCGATGTACTTTTTAACGGTCCATGGCGCACCCATCCACCAGCCGGGCATCTGGTAGATGACCACATCGGCCCAGAGGAACTTCTCCACCTCTTCCTGGGCATCATAGCCACCGTCGATGAAGGTCTGGCGTACATCGAAACCGGCCCGGTCCAGGTGAGCGATGGCCGCTTCGTGCAAGGTCGTGTTCAGACGACCGTCGGAGTGGGCGAACTGTTTACCACCGTTGAGCAAAAGGATCTTCTTCATGCGGGCCTCGCGGAAAAAATTCAGGCCGGCAGGTTAGGGGCTCGCGGGCGCGGGATACAGTAATGCAGCGGCAAAATACAATTGACCTGAAGTCACGAATCAATAATGCATTATTGCCTTAGAATCGCATCACCTCCCATCACCGAGTAGCGACCCATGAGTGAGCAGTACGCCTTCATCCTCAAAGCCAAGACCCGCCCGGAAATGGCTGAAGCGTTCGAAACGCTGTTCCGCGCTTACGTCGAGCCAAGCCGCCAGGAGCCGGGCTGCATCGAGTACCACATGCTGCGCGACAAGCAGGACCCGAGCCTGTTCGTGTTCTTCGAGGTCTGGGCCGACAAGGCCGCGCTGGATGTGCATTCGGCACTGCCGCACATGACCGCGTTCTTCGAAAAACGCATGGACTACCTGGAACGCGATTTCGACATCCAGATGATCGACATGCTCAGCGCATCAAGCGCTAACCGCTGATCAGCAAATGGCCGCCGAGCGCGGCCAGGCCGATGAAGAAGCACCGTTTGAACAGCGGCGTACTGATGCGCTGACGCAGCCACTGGCCGGCCAGCATGCCGACTAAGGCCGGCGCCAGCATCAGCAGCGAAGCACCCAGCGCCTGGCCACCCAGGGCATGCTGCCCGGCCAGGCCAACGGCCAGGGCCAGGGTCGAAACCGTGAACGACAGGCCCAGAGCCTGGACCATCTGATCCCGATTCAAACCCAGGCTCTGCAGGTAGGGCACAGCCGGTATCACGAACACCCCGGTCGCCGCCGTGACCACGCCCGTGACCAGCCCGCAAAGCGGCGCCAGCCAAGGCTCCCGCCCCGGTGCCAGGCGCAGGCCCGGACCGACCAGCCCGTACAGCGCATACACCATCAAGGCCGCGCCCAGTGCATGTGCGGCCCAAGGGCCGCTGTTGATCCCCAGCCAGGCGCTGCCCAGCAAGGTACCGACGAAGATCATCGCCAGCATCGGCCACAGGCGTGCCAGCAACCTCCGCAGGTGCCCCCCACTGGCCAGCTGCCAGAGGTTGGTGAGGGTCGAAGGCACAATCAGCAATGCCGCAGCCTGCGCCGGTGACATAGCCAGGCCCAGCAGGCCCATGGCGATTGTCGGCAGGCCGAGGCCGATCACGCCCTTCACCGCGCCGGCCAGCAGGAAGGTCAGTACCACCGGCAGCGACAGCGCTGGACCAATGTTCTGGTAGAAAGCGAGCAAGGTATTCATGGGCCGATGATGGCGTGCTTCGGCCGGGCTGAAAATCTGCCATATACTCAGCCAGACTCTTGCCAGGACAGAGCCACATGCATTTCGACCTGATCGACCTCAGGCTGTTCCAGCACACCCTGGAGTGCGGCAACATCACCGCCGGTGCCAGCCGCAGCCATCTTTCGCTGGCAGCAGCCAGTGCGCGGATCCGCGCAATGGAGGCTTCGCTGGGCATCCCTTTGCTGGAACGCAACCGCCGTGGCGTGCAAGCAACTCTGGCCGGCCAGGCACTGCTGCAGCATGCCCGGCTGATATCGCAGCAGGTCGAGCGCCTGCAGTTCGACCTGAGCCAGTACGCACAAGGGCAGCAGGGCCAGGTGCGCCTGCTGTGCAACACGGCTGCACTCACGGAGTACCTGCCGGAGCTGCTGGCCGGCTACCTGGCTGAAAACCCAGGCGTCAGTGTGGATGTGCAGGAGTTGCCGAGCCTGCGCATCGTGCAGTCGATTACCCAGGGCATGGCGGACCTGGGCATAGTTTCAACCGCCGCCCCCAGCGAGCACCTGCAGACCCGGCCGTTTCGCGAAGACCCACTGGTGCTTGTAACGCCGCAGCGCCATCCACTGGCCAGCGAGGTAGCGCCGAGCTTCATCGATAGCCTGGCCCATGGCTACGTCGGCCTGGGTGCCGGCAGTGCACTGGCGTTGTACCTGGAAGAGCAGGCACTGCGCGAGGGCCGGCGCATGCGGGTTCGGGTGCGTGCCGAAGGGTTCGATGGCGTGATCCGCATGGTTGCGGGCGGAGCCGGAGTAGGGATTGTGCCGCTGGCTGCGGTGAAGCGCTGGCAAGGGCTGTTGCCGTTGCACTGGGTGGCGCTGACGGAACCATGGGCCAATCGCCGCTTGCTGGTGTGTGCACGCGATTTTGCGGCATTGCCGGGGTATGCCGCAGGGTTGGTAACCACCCTCACCCGCTGACGAAGTGGATGGCACGGGCTTCGCCCGTGTTCGCGGGTGAACCCGCTCCCACAGGATATGTGGTAGCTCTCGAATGGACGCTATACCTGTGGGAGCGGGCGAGCCCGCGAAGCAGGCACCGCGATTGATGGCACGGGCTTCGCCCGTGTTCGCGGGTGAACCCGCTCCCACAGGATATGTGGTAGCTCTCGAATGGACGCTATACCTGTGGGAGCGGGCGAGCCCGCGAAGCAGGCACCGCGATTGATGGCACGGGCTTCGCCCGTGTTCGCGGGTGAACCCGCTCCCACAGGATATGTGGTAGCTCTCGAATGGACGCTATACCTGTGGGAGCGGGCGAGCCCGCGAAGCAGGCACCGCGATTGATGGCACGGGCTTCGCCCGTGTTCGCGGGTGAACCCGCTCCCACAGGATGTGTGGTATCTCTCGGCTGGACGCTATACCTGTGGGAGCGGGCGAGCCCGCGAAGCAGGCACCGCGATTGATGGCACGGGCTTCGCCCGTGTTCGCGGGCGGGCCCGCTCCCACAGGATGTGTGGTATCTCTCGGCTGGACACTATACCTGTGGGAGCGGGTTTACCCGCGAAGAAGGCTCACACACAATGGCGCCATAACGCCCCACCGAAAAGGACTTTCCAGTGGCATCGATCTACCAGCTCAAACCGCACTTTCAGGCCATGCTCCGCCCTGCCGTCCAGCGCCTCCACGACCGCGGTGTCACCGCCAACCAGGTCACTGTCGCCGCCGGCCTGCTGTCGATCCTGCTGGGCCTGCTGCTGGCTGCCCTGCCCCATCTCACCTGGCTGTTCATCCTGGTGCCAGTCTGGATGCTGCTGCGCATGGCACTGAACGCCGTCGACGGCATGCTCGCCCGGGAGTTCGGCCAGCAATCCACCCTCGGTGCCTACCTCAACGAACTGTGCGACGTGATCGCCGATGCCGCGCTGTACCTGCCCTTCGCCCTGCTGGCCGGTGTATCGCCAACCTTGGTCGTGCTCGTGGTGCTCAGCGCCACCTTCAGCGAATACGCCGGTGTCATGGGCCCACTGGCCGGTGCTTCACGGCGCTACGATGGCCCAATGGGCAAGAGCGACCGGGCCTTTGCCTTCGGTGTGCTGGGTACCGGTGTCGCCCTGGGCCTGCTGAATGGCACCTGGCTCAACGGCTTGTTGCTGGTCATCCTCGCACTCTCGCTCTATACCCTCTACAACCGGGTTCGCCAGGGGCTGGCCGAAACCCGCTGAGCCCACTGCCGTCGCAAAAGGATGTCGACCATGCGCCAAGCGCAAGCGCTGCACTTCTCCACCCATGACGGCGTCGAGCTGTATTACCGTCACTGGCCTGCCACGCGTAACCAACACCAGCCACGCCGGGCCGTGGTGATGTTCCATCGCGGCCACGAACACGGCGGGCGCATGGCACACCTGGCCGACGAGCTGGACATGCCGGGCTACGATTTCTTCGCCTGGGATGCCCGCGGCCACGGCCATTCGCCGGGCGCGCGTGGCGA
This sequence comes from Pseudomonas sp. ABFPK, assembly GCF_001586765.1. Classification (NCBI taxonomy): domain Bacteria; kingdom Pseudomonadati; phylum Pseudomonadota; class Gammaproteobacteria; order Pseudomonadales; family Pseudomonadaceae; genus Pseudomonas; species Pseudomonas sp. ABFPK. Next base: position 211,052 of record NZ_LQXW01000067.1, read on the forward strand.
CAGCCCGGGCTTCGCCACCAGCGTGCGCGATGTGCAGACCTTCATCGAGCACATCCAGGCCAGCCATGGCATCGCCGAACAGGACCTGGTGGTGCTGGCGCAGAGCGTAGGGGCCGTGCTCGTGGCCACTTGGGCCCACGACTACGCGCCCAAGGTGCGCTGCCTGGTGCTGGCCTCGCCAGCGTTCAAGGTCAAACTGTATGTGCCGTTCGCCCGCACCGGCCTGAAACTGCTGAAAGCCTTGCGCGGAAACTTCTTCGTAAACAGCTACGTCAAGCCCCGCCTGCTCACCCACGACCCCGAACGGGTCATGTCGTACGTGGCCGACCCGCTGATCAGCCGGCCGATTTCGGTAACCATGCTGCTGGGCCTGTACGAAGCCGCCGACCGGGTGGTGGCGGATGCCCAGGCCATTCAGTTGCCAACCCAGCTGCTGGTGTCCGGTGCCGACTTCGTGGTCGAACGCCAACCGCAGGAACGCTTCTTCGAACGCCTGGGCAGTGCGCGCAAGGAAATGCACATCCTGCCAGGCTTTTTCCACGACACCCTTGGCGAGCGTGACAGGGCCCATGCCTTGCGGCGCATCGAGCGGTTTGTCGAACATTGCTTCGCCAGCCCCGCCGCCCTGCCGTCACTGCTCGATGCCGACAAGACCGGCGCCAGCTGCGCCGAAGCCGAAAGCCTGGCCGCACCGCTGCCGCGCAACTCGCCCAGCGACCTTTACTGGCGTGCTACCCGTGCCGGGCTGCGTCTGGGCAAGGGGCTGTCCGAAGGTGTGAAGCTGGGTTTCGATACCGGTTTCGACTCGGGCAGTACCCTGGACTACGTGTACCGCAACCAGCCGACCGGCAAAGGCAAGCTCGGCCGCCTGATCGACCAGAACTACCTCGACGCCATCGGCTGGCGCGGCATCCGCCAGCGCAAGCTGCACGTAGAGGAACTGCTGCGCCTGGCCATCGTCCGCCTGCGCGACCAGCAGCGGCCGGTGCACATCGTCGATATCGCCGCCGGCCATGGCCGCTACATTCTCGAGGCCCTGCAGGAGCTCGAACAGCTGCCGGATTCGATCCTGCTGCGTGACTACAGCGAAATGAACGTGCAGCAAGGCAGCGCATTGATTGCAGAAAAGGGCCTGGCCGACATCGCCCGCTTCGTCCAGGGCGATGCCTTCGACCGCCAGAGCCTGGCCACCCTGGAACAACCACCGACCCTGGCCGTGGTCTCCGGCCTGTACGAACTGTTCGCCAGCAACCAGTTGGTAGGCAACTCGCTGGCCGGCCTGGCGGATGCGCTGGAAGATGGCGGCTATTTGGTCTACACCGGCCAGCCGTGGCACCCGCAACTGGAAATGATCGCCCGCGCCCTCACCAGCCACCGCGGCGGGGAGGCCTGGGTCATGCGTCGCCGCAGCCAGGCCGAAATGGACCAGCTGGTAGAAGCGGCGGGGTTCCGCAAGCTGGCCCAACGCATCGATGAATGGGGCATTTTCAGCGTCAGCCTGGCACAACGGGTGCGCTGAATGAGCCCATCACGCGAGCCCCGGCTGATCCGCCGAGGCGTGTTCTGGCTTCTGTTGCTGGGGCCGCTGTTTTTCCTCAGTTACGGGCTGGCGAACAACCATACCGCCGGGCGCAGTGATGTCGGCAGCCTGGTGTTCGGCTGGGAAAGCCGCATGCCGTTGTGGCCGTGGACGATCATCCCGTACTGGTCGATCGACCTGCTCTACGGTTTGTCCTTCCTGCTGCCACGCACGCGCCAGGAAATGGACCGGCACGCGCTGGCGCTGCTCACCGCGCAGCTGATCAGCGTCAGCTGCTTCCTGCTCTGGCCGCTGCGTTTCACCTTCGAGCGGCCGGAACTGGGCGGGGTGTTCGGCTGGATGTTCGATGTGCTCATGGGCTTCGACAAGCCGTTCAACCAGGCACCGTCGCTGCATATTGCCCTGCTGGTGATCATCTGGACGATGTTTGCCCGGCACGTGCAGCGCCAGCCCTGGCGCTGGCTGATGCATGGCTGGATGACACTGATCGGGGTCTCGGTACTGACCACCTGGCAGCACCATTTCGTCGACGTTCCCACGGGGGCATTGGCGGGGTTCGTCTGCGTCTGGTTGTGGCCACATCAAGGGCAACTGCCCTGGCAGCAGGTGCGCCTTGCGCGGGATGCCAAGCGTTGGCGCTTGGCGTTGTTCTATACAGTGGGTGGGCTGCTGTGCGCGGTGCCAGCCGCTGCGTTCGGCGGTGCCTGGCTATGGTTGACCTGGCCGGCCGTGTCGCTGGCCCTGGTGGCGCTGAACTATGCCATGCTCGGTGCAGGCGGGTTTCAGAAATGCGCCGATGGTCGCTTGTCGAATGCCGCCAGCTGGCTGCTGGCGCCTTATCTGGCGGGGGCGTGGGTCAACTCGCGGTTGTGGACATGGCGGCACCCGCAGGCGGATGAAGTATGTGATGGCGTATACCTCGGTCGGATTCCAGGGCGCGGCGCGCAGTTCGCTGCGGTGGTCGATTTGTGCGCGGAGCTACCGTGTCATGTTCAGCACAGCGCTCCTACACAGGCCGTGTCCGCCGTTGGCTACGCATGTTTTCCTACCCTGGACCTGATCGCCCCGGAAAGCCCATTGCTGCACCAAGCCGCCGTCACCATCGAACGCCTGCGCTCGCAAGGCCCGGTGCTGGTCTGCTGCGCCCTGGGCTATTCGCGCAGCGCCAGCGCCGTGGCAGCCTGGCTGGTGCTCACGGGCCGCTGCAGTGAGGCTCGCCAGGCCGAAGCGCTGATCCGCAAGGCCCGCCCTGGCGTGGTGCTGCACAGCGCACACCGCCAGGCCTTGCAACGGCTAGGGACACAACCATGACGCTGTACGTGGTGGCCAGCCTGCTGGGCCGAGGCAAACAACTGGAACGCCTGTCGGACGGCCTCACCCTGCTGGCCCTGGCCTACGGTTTGGCGCCCTTGCTGGGTGCCCAATTGCAACCGCTGGCCAGCCTGCTGTGCATTGCGCTGCTGGTACTAGGCGTGCTGCACAAGTACTGGGCCATCCGTGTGGCCATCGATGCCCAATTGTTCGCCCGCCTCGCCGCCAGCCGCGACCTGGCGGCGGACACCCAGGCCCTGGACCACGCACTGTTCGAACTGAAACTCAAACCGCAGGCCGCCGACACCCGAGCATGGCCTGCCCGTAGCCGGGCCGCGCTGGGCCTGTTGCGCCGCCAGGCAGTGTGCCTGGGCCTGCAGCTGTCGCTGGCCTTGGCTACCCTGCTGACACTGCCTTTGAAGGGATGACTACCGATCCATGCTCGCCAACCTGACCGCCTACCTCATCACTTCCGCCGCCCGCCTGATCACCGGTGCCCGCGCCCTGTGGCTGGGCTGCACGCCGCTGCCGGTGCAGCGCCTGTATTTCGCCAACCACAGCAGCCATGGTGATTTCGTACTGCTTTGGGCCTCGCTGCCGCAGCCGCTGCGCAAGCGTACCCGTCCGGTAGCCGGTGCCGATTACTGGGCCAAGCCGGGCATTCGCGATTTTCTTATCCGCAAGGTCTTCAACGGTGTGCTGATCAACCGGCAACACAGCGCCGGCCAGGGCAGCCCGTTGCAGCCGATCCTCGAAGCAGTGGCCCAGGGCGACTCGCTGATCTTTTTCCCGGAGGGCACTCGCAATCTCGGCGACGAGCCGCTGATGCCGTTCAGGAGCGGGTTGTATCACTTGGCAGCAGCCAACCCCGAAGTCGAACTGGTGCCGGTATGGATCGCCAATCTCAACCGGGTGATGCCCAAGGGTCGCGCCCTACCGTTGCCGTTGTTGTGCACATTGAGCTTTGGCGAGCCGCTGCACCTGCAGGCGGATGAAAGCAAGCAAGCCTTTCTCGAGCGGGCCAGCCAGGCCTTGCTGAACCTGGCCCCCAAGGATGCCTGAGATGGACGACAACACCCTTTCCCTGTTTGCCGGCATCGGCGCCCTGCTGCTGCTCGCCAGCGTGATAGGCCGCCTGCTCAAATGGCGCGCCGGCCCGGCACCGCACGCGGTGATCGACAACCTCAACGCCCGCATCAACGCCTGGTGGGTGATGGTGCTGGTGATCGGCATCGCCTTCCTGTTCGGCAAGTATGGCGTGATCGTGCTGTTCTACGGCGTGTCGTTCTATGCCTTGCGCGAGTTCATGACGCTCACCCCGACCCGGCGCAGCGACTACCCGGCGCTGGTGGCGGCGTTCTATGTGGCGCTGCCGGTGCAATACGTGCTGATCGCCATGGACTGGTACGGGTTGTTCAGCATCTTCATCCCGGTGTACCTGTTCCTGTTGCTGCCGATCCTGGCCAGCTTCGGCGGCGACACCACGCGCTTTCTCGAGCGCGCCTCGAAGGTGCAGTGGGGGCTGATGATCGCGGTGTACTGCGTATCGTCGGTGCCGGCATTGATGACCCTGGACATCCCGGGTTACGAGGGCCGCAACCTGTTGCTGATTGCCTGGCTGATCCTTGTGGTGCAGATCAGCGACGTGCTGCAGTACGTGTGCGGCAAGCTGTTCGGCAAGCACAAGGTAGCGCCCAACCTGTCGCCATCCAAGACCGTCGAAGGCCTGGCCGGCGGCGTGGCGCTGGCCACCCTGATCGGCGCCATGCTGTGCTGGATCACCCCGTTCAGCTTCTGGCAGGCCGCACTGATGGCGTTAGCGGTGAACGCCATGGGCTTCTTCGGCGGGCTGGTGATGTCGGCGATCAAGCGCGACCGTGGGGTGAAGGACTGGGGGCACATGATCGAAGGCCACGGCGGCATGCTCGACCGCATGGATTCGGTGTGCTTTGCCGCGCCGGTGTTCTTCCACTTTGTGCGGTATTGGTGGGCGTAGCGAAAGTGAGCCTACCGATTAGTGCGAAAGGGCCAACTCTCGCAGTGCAGCCGAAGCCAGAAAACCGGAGCGGGACGCATAGCGATGATCACGCTTCACTTTTTCGTCGATTCGTTGAAGCAGGTTTTCCGGCAGCGTTGCATTGAAGCGAACCGCCTTACCCAGGTACGGGGTGACATCAAAATCCACAACGGCCCAGACCCCGCCTTCATAGTCAGGGTTTGCCACATGGACGTCGACTTCCTGTGCCTGCGGCAATGCCTCGTTATCTGCGACCAACCCTTCAAAATGTAGTGCCAGCGCTTCCTGAACATTCTCCAGTGCTTTTGCAACAGTGGCACCGGCGCTGAAGCAACCGGGCACATCAGGTACGGTCACGCCGTAGTCCGAGTCGGCGTCTTTGTGCAATACGACCGGGAATTTCATTGACTACCTCCGTTGATGCTCGTGCTGGCAGTGCCGTTGGCTTGTATCAAGCCAGCCTGCTTCAAGATGCTGCGTACTGTGCCCTTGGGGAGCTCACTCTTGGGATGAGGAACCGTGACTCGCCCCCTTTTTGTCGGATGCCTGAACTGGTAATGACTACCTTTCACATCAACCTGGTACCAGCCGTCGGCTTCAATAAGCTGGATAACTTCACGACTGCGCATTCATTCTTCCTCGGCAGTCGATGTGTATCATACACACCGAATTGACCAGAACAAAGCGCACTACACACTATGCACACGTATCGCGACCAGCGGACAGATTGGATGGCAAAGTAGGAACATGCCTTCTGACACGTAGGAAATCAGCAAGTACCATCGGGTACCAATACCTCCCTAGGGTATCGGTACCGCCGGTCTGCTACTTGAGGTACGACCGCAGCAACGTCGCCACCTTGTCCGCCTCGTCCTGCCGCTCCTCGGCACTCAGCCCGTCCGCCACCAGGTGTTCGCGGATATGCCCTTCCATCACTTCGGCCATCAGCCCGTTCACCGCACCGCGCACGGCGGCGATCTGCTGCAGTATCGCAAGGCAGTCCTTGTCCTGCTCCAGCGCTGTCTCCAGGGCGGCGGCCTGGCCTTTGATCTTGCGCACCCGGGTCAGCAGCTGCTTCTTGCTCTTCAGGGTATGTGCCATTGGGTTTCACACCATGCTAGGTATACTGGGGTATAGTATATTTCTCGACGTTCCGGGAGCATGATAAACCATGGCGACACAAACCTCAGACCGCTGGCAGCACAGCCACCAGTTCCATACCAGCAACCTGAGCGCCGAGCGCAAGACGCGCCTGGCCGTGTGGCTGACCGCAGTGATGATGGTGGCGGAAATTACCGGGGGCTGGTTCTTCAATTCCATGGCGTTGCTGGCCGACGGCTGGCACATGAGCTCCCACGCCCTGGCCCTGGGCCTGTCGTTGCTGGCCTATGCCGCCGCGCGGCGTTATGCCGGCGACCGGCGCTTTGCCTTCGGCACCTGGAAGATCGAGATTCTCGGCGGCTACTCCAGCGCCCTGCTGTTGCTGGGCGTGGCCGGGCTGATGGCATTCCAGTCGGTGCAGCGCCTGCTGGCACCGGGGCCGATCCATTATGACGAGGCGATCTTCATCGCCGCCGTGGGCCTGGCCGTCAACCTGATCTGCGCCTGGCTGCTGCGTGACGACCATCTCCATCACGATCACGATCATCACCACCATGGCCACGACCATCACCATGACCATGGCCACCATCACCACGACCTGAACCTGCGCTCGGCCTACCTGCACGTGATGGCCGACGCAGCCACCTCGGTGCTGGCTATCGTTGCCCTGCTGGCCGGCAAGTACTGGGGCGCCGGGTGGCTCGACCCGGTAATGGGCCTGGTCGGTGCGCTGCTGGTGGCGCTGTGGGCTCGCGGGCTGCTGCGCGATACCGGGCGGGTGCTGCTGGATGCGGAGATGGACGCGCCGGTAGTGGAGGAAATCCGCGAGGTGGTCGCGCAGCTGCCGGTGCCGGCCAGCATCACCGACCTGCACGTGTGGCGCGTGGGCAAAGACCAGTACGCCTGCATTCTCGGCCTGGCCGCCCGGGCCGAACTCAGCGCCGACAGCGTGCGCATGGCCCTGGGCGTACACGAAGAACTGGCGCACATCACCGTCGAGGTCAACCGCCTGGCATAGCGCGACCAGACAGCTGGACGTCGAGCCCAGGCAACTGCGGCTCGGCCGATGGCCCTATGGTGACGAGTCATTCAGCCAGTCACCAGGAGTTGTGCCATGTCCGATTTCATCACCGTCCTGCGCGAAACCTGCCCGACGCCGGTCGTGGACGCCACCAAGTGGAAGCGCATCGGCGGCGATCCGCACACCGTCAACCTCAACGCCTACCTGTCGGCCGACGGCAGCAAGATCATGGGCACCTGGATCTGCACCCCGGGCAAGTTCGAGGTCAACTACGAGAAGTGGGAGTTCTGCCACTTCCTCGATGGCTACTGCATCATCACCCCGGAAGGCGAAGAGCCGAAGCACCTGAAAGCGGGTGATGTGTTCGTGATCGAACCGGGGATGAAAGGCACCTGGGAAGTGGTCGAGACCGTGCGCAAGTACTTTGTCTTTGCCTGATTCCACAAACCACACATAGCCCTGTAGGAGCAGCCTTGTGCTGCGAAGAGGCCTGCCCCGGCTCAGCACTTGTGTTGCCGTGACTGGCCTCTTCGCAGCACAAGGCTGCTCCTACAAACTGATCCAGGCCTGGCACTCGGGCAAAAAAAAATCGCGGATCAGACGCCCTTCCCTCTGGTGCGCAGTTACAGAGGGAAGGCCGCCTGGCCCGCGATGAAGCCCACCTCTTGCGTCAATCCTTCTTGCGATAACCCTCGACGATGGCTGAGAAGTCCTTGCCGCCTTCGCCGCGCAGACTCATGGCCTGATACAGCTGCTGGGCCACGGCCCCCAGGATCACCGGTTGATGCGCCTGGCGTGCAGCCTCGGTGGCCAGCCCCAGGTCCTTGAGCATCAGCTCGGCGCCAAAGCCACCGGTATAGCCACGCGATGCCGGCGCGGTTTCGATGATGCCCGGCCACGGGTTGTAGGTGTCCGAGCTCCAGCAACGCCCGGTCGAACTGTTGATGATGCCGGCCAGCACCTTGGTGTCGATGCCCAGCGCGTTGCCCAGGGCCATGGCCTCGGACACGCCGATCATCGAGATGCCCAGCAGCAGGTTGTTGCAGATCTTGGCGATCTGCCCGGTGCCGACTTCACCGCAGTGCACGATGTTGCGGCCCATCTGCTCCAGTACCGGCTTGAGGGTGGCGAACAGCTCGGCGCTGGCACCGACCATGAAGGTCAGGGTGCCTGCCGCCGCACCGCCGGTGCCACCGGACACCGGCGCATCGCCCATGTCCACGCCCTTGGCTGCTGCGGCCTTGGACACATCACGCGCCGTCTGCGGGTCGATGGTGCTGCAATCCACGGTCGGCGTGCCGGGGCGAATGCCGGCCAGCACGCCGTCTTCGTTCAGGTACACGCTGCGCACATGGGCAGCAGCCGGCAGCATGGTGATCACCAGCTCGCTGTTGGCCGCCGCGTCCTTGGGCGAAGGACTGATCTGCCCGCCCAGTTCTGCCAGCTCGGCCAGCACGGCCTTGTTCAGGTCGAACAGGTTCAGTTGGTGCCCGGCCTTGATCAGGTTGCGGGCCATGGGTGCGCCCATGTTGCCCAGGCCGATGAATGCGATACGCATGACTCTCTCCTTAGCGCAGGCTGATGGCTTAACGCAGGCTGATGGTGGTGTTCACACCGTCGTTGACGCTGTCATCATCGAACCAGCGGGCGGTGACGGTCTTGGTCTGAGTGTAGAACTGCACCACTTGCTTGCCGTACGGGCCGAGGTCGCCGAGCTTGGAGCCACGCGAGCCGGTGAAGCTGAAGAACGGTACCGGGACCGGGATCGGGATGTTGATGCCGACCTGGCCGACGTCGATTTCGCTCTGGAACTTGCGCGCTGCCGCGCCACTCTGGGTGAACAGGCCGGTACCGTTACCGAACGGGTTGGCATTGACCAGGGCGATGGCCTCGTCAAGGGTGTCGACCTCCAGGGTCACCAGCACCGGGCCGAAAATTTCCTGGGTGTAGACCTGCATGTCGGTCTTCACGCCCGAAAACAGGGTCGGGCCAATGAAGTTGCCTTGCTCGTAGCCCGATACCGTGACGTCACGGCCGTCGAGTTCCAGCTTGGCGCCTTCCTTGATGCCACTTTCGATCAGACCCAGCACACGCTCCTTGGCGCGTTTGGAGACCACAGGGCCGACATCGGTGCCTGGCTCGCAGCCGGCATTGACCTTGAGCTTGCTGGCCGCTTCCTTGATATCCGGCAGCCATTCACGGGCCTTGCCCACCAACACAGCCACCGAGGTTGCCATGCAGCGCTGGCCTGCTGCACCGAAGGCGGCACCGACCAGCGCGTTGACGGTTTGCGTGCGGTTGGCATCAGGCAGCACCACCGCGTGGTTCTTGGCGCCCATCATCGACTGCACGCGCTTGCCGTGCTGGCTGCCCAGGTTGTACACGTGGGTGCCCACTTCAGTGGAGCCGACGAAGGAAATCGCCTTGATGTCCTGGTGGGTGCAAATGGCATCCACCACTTGCTTGCCGCCGTGCACCACGTTGAGCACGCCAGCCGGTATGCCGGCTTCCAGCGCCAGTTCGACCAGCAGCATGGTCGACAGCGGGTCCTGCTCGGACGGCTTGAGCACGAAGGTGTTGCCGCAGACGATGGCCATGGGGAACATCCACAGCGGGATCATCGCCGGGAAGTTGAACGGGGTGATGCCAGCGCATACGCCGATCGGCTGGCGCAGGGTGTAGGTATCGACGCCGCCGGCAACGTTCTCGGCGAATTCGCCCATCTGCAGGGTGCCGATGGAGGCGGCGTGCTCGACCACTTCCAGGCCGCGGAAGATATCGCCTTCGGCGTCGGCCAGGGTCTTGCCCTGCTCGGCACTGAGGACCTGGGCGATGCGTTTGGTGTGTTCGCGGATCAGCGCCTGCAGCTTGAGCATGATGCGCATGCGCGCGCCGATCGGCGTGTTACGCCAAGTCTGGAAGGCGCGGTGGGCAGCGGCGACGGCTGCGTCGACTTCTTCGACGGTGGCGAACGGTACGCGCGCCAGCACCTCTTGGGTAGCCGGGTTGACGATGTCGCGCCATTCGGTGGTCTTGGACTCGACCCATTGGCCGTCGATCAGCAGCTTGACCTGCTCGATTTTGGTCTGGTTAGGGGATTGCGGTGCGTTCATCTGCGTTCTCCTTGGAATTATTGTCGGGACGAGATCGCCATTGCCGGGCAAACGCGAGGTGGCGTCCTGAGGCTTGTTTCGAGTATAGATGTGCAAACATCCAACAAGAACGCACAAAAAAACCGGATCATCATGCAAAAAGACCTTACATCCCTGAGCGCGCTCAACTGGGACGACCTGAAGTTCTTCCTTGAAGTGGCGCGTACGCGCAAGGCCAGCAGCGCCGCCAAGCGCCTGAGCGTGGACTACACCACTGTGTCGCGGCGCATCAGCTCGCTGGAGGGGGCGCTGGGCACCTTGCTGTTCGAGAAATCCCGGACCAACGGCTTTGTCCTCACCGCCGAGGGCCAGCGCTTGCTGGGCTATGCCGAGTCGATCGAGAGCACGCTGCACATGGCCTGCGAGCAGGTATCCGGGTCGGGCGTGGCGTTGTCGGGGCATGTGCGCATGGGCTGCACCGAAGGCTTCGGCAGCTTCTTCGTCACCCCGCAGCTAAGCTACTTCGTCGATGCCTACCCGGCGATTTCGGTGGATATCCTGCCGCTGCCGCACTTCATCAGTCTGTCCAAGCGCGAGGCGGACATCGTCATCGCCCTGGAGCGGCCGGAGCATGGGCCTTATGTGTGCTGTAAGCTGTGCGACTACCGCTTGCGGCTGTACGCGACCCAGGACTACCTGGACCGCCATGCACCTATCAATCAGATCGCGGACCTGGCCAAGCACCCGTTCATCAGCTACGTGGACGACCTGGCGTTCAGTTCGGAGCTGCTGTACCTGGCCAACCTGATCCCCAGCGCCAGCGCGCATTTACGCAGTACCAGCGTGATTGCGCAGTACACGGCAGCGTTGCAGGGGCGTGGGCTGGCGATCTTGCCGTGCTTCCTGGCGGCGCAGGACCCGCGGCTGGTGACGGTGTTGCCGGAGGAGATCGAGGTGACACGGCAGTTCTGGATGTATTGCCGGGAGGATTTGCGCAAGTTGAAGCGGATTACGCTGTTGTGGGACTACATCCGCGGGGTGACCGAGGCGAATGCGCCGTTGTTGATGGGGGAGACCCGGGAGATGCGGTTTGCTCAGGAATAAGGGGCTGCGTTGCAGCCCATCGCCGGCAAGCCAGCTCCCACGGATGCAGCGTTGATCTAGAGGTTGTCGCGGTACCTGTGGGAGCGGCCTTGTGTCGCGAAAGGGCTGCAGAGCAGCCCCGGCAATTTGTGCATCTGCGCTAAAACCCCGGGGGTAACACAGATAATGTGGGAGCGGGTTTACCCGCGAAGCAGACAACTCGGTGCATGGCACCGGCTTCACCGGTGTTCGCGGGTGAACCTGCTCCCACAGGGATATCTGATAGCCCGTAGGCTGTGGTCAGTAGGAAGCCACCACAATGGACACCCGCCGGTTCTCGGTACGCCCGGCGCTGGTGCGGTTGTTCGCCACCGGCTGGCTGCTGCCCAGCCCGCGGGACTGGATGTTCTGCGCCGGCATACCTACCCCGACCAGCGCCTTGGCCACGCTCTGTGCGCGGCGCTCGGACAGCTGCTGGTTATATGCCGCCTTGCCGGACGAGTCGGCATGCCCATCCACCCGCACCCTCTGGATGCCAACGCCGAGCAGCGCCTTGCCAATGCGTTCGACAATCGCCTGGCTCTGGCTGTTGAGGCTGTCCAGGTCGCTGCCGAACAGCACCTTGCCGGACAAATCGTAGGCCCAGCCTTCGTCGGTCGGGGTAAAGCCTTCACGCTTGAGCACGGCAATCTGCTCGGCGGACAGGCCTTTGGGCGGAGCGCTCTGGCAGCCGGTCAGCGCCAGCACGGCGAGCAACAAGGCCCAAAGGGGGAAACGCAAAGCCTGTATCACGGGTTCAACTCCTGTTCTTGATTTCGCTGGCGGACCGTTCCGTCTGCGCCACCTGCCAATGGCCGCGGCGTTTGCGCTTGGCCTGGTACATCGCCGCATCGGCGGCATTCAGAAGACTGGCGGGGTCGGCGCCGTCATCCGGGTAATAGGCAATACCGACACTCAACGAGGTGGCGATACTGCGACCGCTGTCCAGCTGCACCGGCAACTTCATGCTGGCAACGATCTTCTCGGCAATGTGCTCGGCGTCCTGGCGCGAATGCAAAGGCGTCAGCAGCACGGCGAACTCATCGCCACCCAGGCGCGCCACAAGGTCGTGCTCGCGCAGTTGGGCACGAACGCGGTCGGCCACGCTGATCAGCACTTCGTCGCCCACCGCATGGCCGAGGGTGTCGTTGATCTGCTTGAAGTGGTCACTGTCGAGGAACAGCAGCGCCAGGTGGTCCTTCTGCCGTTCGGCATTGCGCACGCTGCGGCTCAGGCGCCCCTCGAAGAAGGCGCGGTTGGGCAAGCCGGTCAGGCTGTCGTGGCTAGCCTGGTGGGCCAGGGTCTGGTTTTCGTTCTGCAGGTGGCTGTGCCATACCTCCAGCTCATCCAGCAGCGCGTTGAAGTCATTGCCCAGTTCGTTGAGCTCGGCAATCGGCGCCTCCGGCACGCGCCGGTCGAAACTGCGCTCGCGGCGGGCGGCGTGGGCAACACTGGCCAGGCCGCGCAGCGGGCGGACGATATCGCTTAGCAGACGCCGCGACAGGTACTGGGCAGCCAGGGCGCTGAGCACCGTGCAGAACAGGATGCCGGCCAGCCCGCTGAACAAGAACAGCAACAGGCTTCGCCCCTGGCCAACCAGCTCGATGCGCCCGACCTGCTGTTGCTGGTGCGTGATCGGCAGGTTGATCGGCTCATCCAGCAAGGCGGTGGCCACCTGTGCCTCCAGCCGCGCGAGCACGCCGGTATCACTGCGCTGCCAATGCGCCAGCTGCTCGCCTTCGTTGTTGAAGACCCTGGCTTCGGCCACTTCCTCGGTACTGGCAATCAGCGCCAGCGACTCATTGGCCGCAGCGCTGTCGTCAAACACCACCGCCGCTTCCACGGTGTAGCTGATCGAGCGGGCGATCAGGTGCAGGTTGTCGTTGGCGTAGACACGCAGGGCGAGCACGCCCAGCAGGGTCAGGGATATGCCGGCCAGGCCCACGGCGAGCAAGGCGACGCTGAGGTGGCCACGGCCCAACACCGAGCGCAGGGTCGGGCGCACGCCGCGCTTGCGCGTTGGTTTCATGGTTGCACCGCCCGGCGCCGCGACAATTGCAGCACGCTGGGATGAATGTGCACGCCGGAGCGTGCCACCGAGTCCAGGTTGACTTCAAAGGCTACCTGCTGGTCGCTGACCCGCAAGCAGAACAGGCTACCGACCGTGCACGAGTCGTCTGCCTCGCTGATGCTCAGCACCGGGTGGCCACTGACGCGCTCGAACAGCCGGTCGCGCTGGCCCTGGTCGAGTTTGCCAATGTAGATGGCGTCGCAGGCCTGGGCGACCTGGCTATCGTCTGCCAGCAGCCGCCGCACCTGCAGCGGTCGGCCAGACTCCTGCACATGGCCTTTGATCAGGTCATCGGCGTATTCGGTCGGGCCGACCAGGCACAGGCGCAAGGGCGAAGGTTCGACGGGCCAGCGGGCGTAGCTGAAGATGCCCAGCACCACTTGGGTGACCGCCTTGGCACGTTGCTGCACCTGGGCGGCAGTCATGGCGGAGTCTGCCTGGGCCGGGCCTGCGGAAAGGAACAGGGCGGCCAGCAATAGCGAAAGCACACAGCTCGTCACTCGCCTTGCGGCCACGTTCATGTGGGAAATCTCTTAAGGCCCTTTCCGATATCGGCGCAACGATAGCACATGGCCGCATCAATGTAGGTACGAGCAGCTTTGTGCATGGGGATTGATGGCCCCATCGCCGGCAAGCCAGCTCCCACAAGGACTCCACAGCCCTTGAAAACTGCGCTGCACCTGTGGGAGCTGGCCGGCGATAGGGCCTTATCGGTCCTACACCTGCTCCAGCATCAACCCGGAAATACGCCGCACCTTGCGCGCCACCGCCTCTTCGAAAATACCCTGACGAGGCTCAACCAGGCTGAAGCAATGCTTGGCGCGGGTGATGCCGGTGTATACCAGCTCCTTGGTCAGCACCGGGTTGAGCGCATCCGGCAGCACCAGCGCGGTGTGGCTGAACTCCGAGCCTTGGGACTTGTGCACGGTCATGGCGAATACCGTTTCCACTTCGTTCAGTCGGCTGGGCAGGACGAAGCGCACGCCCCCACTGCCGTCGTTACGCGGGAAGGCCACGCGCAGCAACGGTTCGCCGCGCTCATCCGGCAGACGCAGGGCGATGCCGATGTCACCGTTCATCAGGCCCAGGCCGTAATCGTTGCGGGTTACCAGCACCGGGCGCCCTTCGTACCAGGGCTGCTGGCTGTCGATCAGCCCGGCATTGTGCAGCACCCGTGCCACCCGCTCGTTGAGGCCTTCGACACCCCAGGCGCCGCGGCGTACCGCACACAGCAGCTGGAAGTCCTCGAAGCTGTGCAGCACCTTGCCCGCCCATTGCTCCCACGCGGGGTCGTCAACGGCGGTATCGAGTGCAGGGCGGAAGCGGCCAAGGGTGCGCAGGTAGCTGCGATAACCCTGCGGGCCGTCGCTGCCGCGATTCAGGCCGTCGAGCAGCAGGCGGTCGAAGGCGCGGTCCTGTTCGTGCTTCAGGGCCAGGCTGTACACATCGGGCGGCGGCGCGGCCAGCAGGTTGCGCGCCGCATGGGCGTCCTGGCGGTTGACCAGCCGGGCCAGCTGGCCAATGCCGCTGCCTTCGCCGAAACGCCGCGAGAAGCGCAGCATCACCACCTGCTGGGCCAACGGGTTGCGTTGCTCATCGCCGGCCTTGAGGCCGCTGCCCGCCAGCGACTCGCCACCGATCTGCTCCAGCCATGCCTCGGTCGCCGACGAGTAACAGCCCTCCTCGGCATCCCGGCACAGGTCACCCAGTACCGCACCGGCCTCGACAGAGGCCAGCTGGTCCTTGTCGCCCAGCAGTACCAGGCGTGCCCGTGGCGGCAGGGCATCAAGCAGGTTGGCCATCATTTCCAGGTCGATCATCGACGCTTCGTCGACCACCAGCACGTCCAACGGCAGCGGGTTGCCGGCATGGTGGCGGAAGTGCCGCGAACCGGGGCGGCTGCCGAGCAGGCGGTGCACGGTGCTGACCTCGGTGGGGATCTGCCCGCGCACCTCGGCGCTGACCTGCAGGCGCTCGACCTGCTGACCAATGGATTCGGTCAGGCGCGCGGCCGCCTTGCCGGTCGGCGCGGCCAGGCGAATGCGCAATGGCCTGCCCTGCTCCACCGCCGGCGCCTGCAGCAAGGCCAAAAGGCGTACCACGGTGGTTGTCTTGCCCGTGCCGGGGCCGCCGGTGATGATGCTGAAGCCTGCGCGGGTGGCAAGGGCGCAGGCGAGTTTCTGCCAGTCCACCTGGCCAGCCGGCGTACCACCGTCAAACAGCTGCGCCAGGCGGCCACGCAAGTCGGCCGGGGGCGCCTCGGACTGGGTCAGGCGCTGGCGAAGTGTATGGTCGATGCGCCGCTCGTAACTCCAGTAACGGCGCAAGTACAAACGCTCGCCGCTTAGCACCAGAGGCCGCGCTTGCTGGCCCGAAGTATCGCCGGCGGCCACTAGCGGACTGGCGGCAATGCGCTGGCGCCAGGCGTGCAGGTCGAGGTTGGCGAGCAACTGCGAAGGCAGCAGCAAGGGGCCGGTCAAGGCGTCGCCTTCAGGCGGCAAGGACAGGGCGAAATCGGGCTCGGCCAGGGTCTGCTGCAGGTCCAGGCAGACATGGCCGTGGCCCAGTTGGTGGCTGGCCAGGGCGGCGGCCAGCAACAGCAGTGGGTCACTACCGGGGGCTAGCTCCTCCAGGAATGATACGAACGCTCGGTCCAGGGCACGCAGCCAGCCGCGCTCTACCCAGCGGTCGAGCAGTTGCAGCAGGTCACCGCTGTCATGCTGTGGCGCCAATGCAAGCAGGTGCTCGGCGTGCAGCGGGGTGGGCAATAGGTCGACTAGGCTTCGGCTCATATCACGGCTCCGGCAAACAGGTCCTGCTGCACGGGCGGGTGCTCACCACGGAACAGCGCATCGAGGCTTTCGATCAGCTCACGCGGTGGCTTGGCGTGGTAAACGCCGTGGCCGCTGCTGCTGGCACCTCGCAGGAAAATGAACAGGGCGCCGCCGACATGGCGGTCGTAGTCGTAGTCAGGCAGGCGGGCGCGCAACTGCCGATGCAGGGCCAGCAGGTACAGCACGTACTGCAGGTCGTAGCGATGTTCGAGGATGGCCTTTTCCATGGCCGGGGCATCGTAGGCCTGAATGTCCGGGCCCAGCCAGTTGGACTTGTAGTCAGTCACGTAGTAACGCCCGTCCAGCTCGAAAGCCAGGTCGATGAAACCTTTGAACATGCCATTGAGCACGGTCGGCTGCGCCGCCGGGCGGGCCAGGCCGGGGTGGGTGTGGCGTGCCACCAGGCGGTCGAGCTGTTCGGCATCGACCTGGTGGCTGGCGAACCAGAACTCCATTTCGATCTGGTAGTGGCGCAGCTGCCCAAGCGTCACACCGAGGTCGTTGCCCGGCAACGGCAGCGCTTCGCCCAGCAGGCGCTGCAGCCAGTGCGTCAGGGTGGGAATCCAGCCGGTCCAGTCGCGACGGTTGCAGCGCTGGCCAACGGTTCGCTCGATCAGCCGTGCATTGCCGCTGACCTGGCTGAAGCCCTCGCGGCCAACCCACTCCAACAAGCCATGCAGGAAGGTGCCGGGGTTGGGCCCGCGCGGGAAGCGGTGAATATCGCCACTGTCGGCCGGGACCTCGCGCAGCACCTGGGTATCGACCACTTCATCATCCAGTAACTGCTGGGCCTGGGAGCTGTCGGCACCGAGGGTCTGGTCGCCGACGCGCAGGGCACTGTACGAGGCAATCCACCAATGCTCGGCGCTCGCAGCGCGACGCGGCTTGCGGGCAGGCAGCAGCTCATGCTCGGTGTGCGGCATGCGATATACCTGCTCATCTGCCGGCGGTAGGCCCGGGCAGCTGATGTGCGGGCAAGTTGCAGCCAAGGCCTGCAACCAGTCTGTCAGTTGTTGCGAGCCCGGCAGGGCGAGGCCGCCTCCCAGCAGATAGCCGAACGCCGAGCGGTGCAGTTGCGAGCTCTTCTGGTTGCCCCGCTTGAGGTCGGCGACACCCAGCCAGCAGGCATGCTGGGCACGGGTCAGGGCCACATAGAGCAGGCGCAGGTCTTCGGCCAGGCGCTCGTCGTCGGCGCGGTCGATCTGTTCCTGGTCTGGTGTGAGGGTGAGATGGGCGTTGCCCTGGCTATCATGCCAGGCCAGCGGCAGGCGGCTGCCGTCCACTGGTTTGCTGGTGCAGATGAACGGCAGGTAGACCAAGGGGTATTCCAGGCCCTTGGATTTGTGGATGGTCACCACTTTCACCAACTGCTCGTCACTCTCCAGGCGCAGGATCTGCTCTTCACCAGCCTGGCCGGAACTGGCCAGGTGCTCGGCCAGGTGGCGGATCAGCGCCTGTTCGCCGTCCAGTTCGCCGGCGGCCTGTTGCAGCAGCTCGGCCAGGTGCAGCAGGTTGGTCAGCACCCGCTCGCCATCGCTGCGGCGGATCAGCGTGCGCGGCAGCTGGAAGTCATGCAGCAGGTGCCTCAGCATCGGCAACACGCCCTGACGCTGCCAGGTGTCGCGGTAACGACGAAAACGCATGACCCAGTCTTCCCAGACCCGCTCGTCCTGGTTCAGGCGGTCCAGCGCAGCCAGCGACAGGTCGAGGGTAAGGCTGGCCAGGGCGGCCTTGAGCAGGCGCTCAGAGTCGGGTTCGGCACAGGCCTTTAGCCAGGCCAACAGGTCGTGGGCTTCCTGGGCGGCGAATACCGAGTCCTTGTCGGACAGGTACACACTACGCACCTCGCGCGCGGCAAGCTCGGCGCGGACCATCTGCGCTTCATGGCCATCGCGCACCAGGATGGCGATGTCCGATGGCAGGCACGGGCGTAGTTCGCCCTCGGCATTCTGGAAGCCAGCCGTGCCTTGCTGGCCGCCATTGAGCAAGGCGACGATATGGCTGGCGCAACTGGCTGCCAGCTGCTGCCGGTAAACGCTGCCGGAGACCGGCTCTTCGCTTTCCAGATGCCAGCATTGCAGGGCTGCGCAGGCTTCACCGTCGATCAACAGCTGTTCGCCACGGCCTTTGGCGCGGACCTCGATGAACGGCAGCGGGTTGTCATCAGCCTCGCGGAACAGGAATGCGCCACGCCCTGCCTCACGCGCCTCGGCCTGCAGGAACACCTGGTTGACCGCCGCGACCATGGCCTTGCTGGAGCGGTAGTTGGTGTCCAGGCTGTGCAGGCGACCACTGGTGGCACGGCGGGCAGCAAGGTAGGTGTAGATGTCGGCGCCACGGAAGGCATAGATCGCCTGCTTGGGGTCGCCGATCATGAACAGGCCGGTTTCGGCGCGGTTTTCGCTGATCTGGTAGATGCGCTCGAAGATGCCGTACTGCACCGGGTCGGTGTCCTGGAACTCGTCGATCAACGCCACCGGGAACTGTTCGCGGATCAGGCTGGCCAAGCGCTCGCCAGCCTCGCTGGCCAGGGCGTGCTGCAGGCGCAGGAGCATGTCGTCGAACCCCATTTCCGCGCGCCGACGCTTCTCCACTTCGAAGCGTGCCGCTACCCAGTTGGCGGCATGCTCGAGCAATGGGGCATCCGGGCTATCCAGGGCCTGTAACTGTTGCTGCAAGCTCTGCATGGCATTGAGGGCCGGGTGCTCGGGTGGCTCGCCCTTCCAGGCTTCGGCCATGCCCGCTGGGGTCAGGCGGGTAAAGCCGTTGCCCAGGTCAAGTTCCACCAGTTGTTCGTCTGCGGCCCAGGCGCAGAGTTTGTCGAACCAGGGCTCGAAGTAACGGGCCTGCATCTTGCGGCCATCGACCTGTTTGGCGGCCAGTGCATCACGGCAGATCTGGCGCAACTCCTCGGCCCATTGCGCCCAAGGCGCCTTGAGCCGGGCCAACTGCTCGCCACGCTGCTGCAGCGATGCCTGGATCAGTGCCGCCGGCTCGGGTCCATCGTGCCGGACGCGCACGCGACCGAACAGCGGGCGGATCCGCGGCAGCAAGGCGTCGGGGCTGCCCCAGTGGCCACGCACCCAGGCCAGCGCGTCGCCTTGCATGCCGTAGCAGAAGCGCCGCCAGTAGTCGCGCATGACCTGACCCAGCAGTTCGCTGTGGTCTGTTTCCAGGGTCTGGGTGAACAGGCTGCCGCTGTCGAAGGCATGTTCGCGCAGCATGCGCTGGCACCAGCCGTGGATGGTCGATACCGCTGCCTCGTCCATCCACTGCACGGCGACTTCCAGGCGCCCGGCACAGCGTGGCCAGGCTTCTTCCGGATAGTCGTCACGCAGTTGGTGCAACAGCGGGTCGGCCGCCTCCAGCTCGCCACGGAAGAACCGCGCAGCTTCGGCCAGGCGGGCGCGGATACGTTCGCGCAGCTCTTTGGTGGCGGCGTCGGTGAAGGTCACCACGAGGATCTGCGGTGGTAGCAGCTCGCGGTCGAAGCCCTGCTCGCCACCATGACCGAGGATCAGGCGCAGGTACAGCGCCGAAATGGTGAAGGTCTTGCCCGTGCCGGCGCTTGCCTCGATCAGCTGGCTGCCATGCAGGGGGAAACTCAGTGCCAGGGGACGGTCCTGGGTCATGCGCCTTTCTCCGGGTTGCCCAGGGTCTGCCACGGGGCGTTGAACAATGGGCGGTACAAGGCTTCGCACCAGCCTTCGAAGGTTTCATCAGCGGTGAGTGCGGCAAAGTCGCGGAACTGCCGGGCCAGGGCGATGCTTTCACTGCGCTCGCCGAAGCTGGTGCGCTCGTCGCCTTCGTAGGCGCGGGCGGCAGCAGCCAGGGCTTTCTCGCTATCGTCCTGGGCCAGCCAGGCGAACGCGGTCTTGGCCGCGACCGGCAACGGCGCATTCATCGCCGCCTGACGGGCTACCAGCAGGTCGCCCAGCAATTGCGCCGCCTGCGCTTGCGGCAGTGGCTCAAGCAGCAGGGTCAAATCGCTGGCCACCAGCGCGCTGTTATAGGGGTAGCCCGCCGCGCAGGCCGCCAGGTGCGTGACCCAGGGCGCGATCAGGCGGTGCCACTTGAGGGCGTTACGCCCGGCACTGATAGTGTTGGGTACGGTGGTGATGCTGAGCAGGCTCTGGTCATCTGCCTGGAATACCCGCCCAAGCCACCCTTCGAGGCGGTGCGGGCCGTGCTCGAAATGCACGGGCAATGCCCCCTCGACCAGCTGCGGCCAGCGTTGCAATAGCTGGCGGTGGCGTTGCAGCAGGTCTGGCAGGGGCTCGATCAGCTCGCGCTGCAGCAGTTCGCCGAAGCCGGCCAGTGGCAGCACGCCACAGGCCTGCAAGCGCCGGGCTTGTGCCTGCAGGGCCTGTTCGGCATTGTCCGGCTCGGCCAGCGCTGCACCCAACAGGCTTTCACTGGCGCCGTATCGTTGCAGGGTATCGAGGACGAAGGGTTCCTCGTCCGGGGTCGGTGCTTCCAGCGCTTCGAAGTACACCTTCAGACGCTGGCTGAAGAAATGCCGCACCGGGTGGCGCAGGAAGTCATTCAGCTGGGTCAGGCTCAAGGCCTCCTCGTCATGGTATGGCGGCAGGACGTGGTCAGCCTGCTGGTCCTCCTGGCCCTGCTGGTGCAACACCTGCCATTCGTGGGCAAAGCTGAACAGCGGGCTGCCCTTCTGGAAGTATCGTGAACTGAACGGTTGCAGCGGGTGCTCCTGGGTCAGTGCGTGCAGCAGTTGCTCGCCAGGTTCTGCCGGCTGCCCCTGCTCCGCGCCAGCCAGCTGCCAGCCGGCTGCAAGGTGATCGCGCAACTGGCCGATGAGCACCGAGGCCGGGCGTTCGCTGTTGTCGCGGATACTGCGCCCGACCCAGCTGACATACAGCTGGTCGCCGGCCGACAACAGCGCTTCGAGCAGCAGGTAGCGGTCATCCTCACGGCGCGAGCGGTCACCGGGGCGGTAGTCGCTGGCCATCAGGTCGAAGTCCAGCGGCTGCTGGGCGCGGGGATAATCGCCATCGTTCATGCCCAGCAGGCAGACCACCCGGAACGGGATGGCGCGCATCGGCATGAGCGTACAGAAGTTCACCGAGCCGGCGAGGAAGCGCTGGGACAACTTGCCCTGGTCGAGGCCCGACAGCCAGGCTTCGCGCACTACGGTCAGCGGTAATGGGTCTTGCAGGCCGACGGCCTCGCACACCTCAAGCCAGCTATCACGCAAATCCTGCAACTGCATCAGCAGGAACTCGTCGCGCTCGCCCTCGGCCAGGAAAAACACTTGCAGCAAGGCATGCAGGCGTTCCCCCCACTGGCTGACAGTGGCAGGCTCGGACAAGGCCTGGCTGGCCACTTCGAGGGCGTCGAGCAAGGCGACCAGCGGGCCGATCAGCGCGGCATCCAGGCCACCGATTTCATCGTAGGGTTCGATGCCGTCACAGGCCTCACCCACGCCTACGGCATAACCCAGAAGCATGCGGCGCAGGCCGAACCGCCAGCTGTTCTGTTCCAGCCCAGCGGGCAAGCCCAGGCTGGCCCGCTGCTCGGCATTGAGGCCCCAGCGGATGCCCGCCCCCTCGATCCAGCGGTGCAGCGTGGGCAGGTCGTTTTCGCGTATGCCGAAACGGGCGCGGACTGCCGGCACATCCAGCAGGTCGAGTACTTCGCTGACCGCGAAGCGGCTGTCCGGCAGCTTGAGCAGGTGTTCGAGGGCAATCAGCAAGGGTTCGCGGCCACGCTGGCCCTGGTCGGTCAGGGTGAACGGGATGTAGCGCGGATCGTTGCGCTGCAACTGGCCGAATACGGCGCGAATATGCGGCGCGTAGGTATCGATGGCCGGCAGCATGACGATCACGTCACGTGGGCGCAGGGTTGGGTCGGCGCTGAACCGGGCCAGTAGCTGATCGTGAAGGATCTCCACTTCGCGTTGCGGGCTATGGGCGATGTGGAAGCGGATCGAGCGGTCCTTCGCTGGGTCGACTGGATGCCACTGCTCACGAGTTTCGGCGAGCGGACGCAGTTCAAGGATGTCGTCCTGCAACTGGTTGAGCAGCGTGGTGGGCGAGCCCTCACTGAATAGGTCGATGCGACCGTCGCTGAACACGCCCTGGTAACTGCTGGGGTCATCGTAGCTGTCGAGCAGGTTGATGTAATCGCGGCCTTGTTTGCCCCAGGCGGCCAGCAAAGGGTGGGCATGCTGGTGCAGCGACTGGTCGTCCAGTTGCAAGGGCATGCCCTGCTTGCGTTGCTGGCGCTTGTACTGGTGGCGCAGCAGGTCCTTGTCGGCAACGATATCGGCCCAGTGGTGGCGGCAGGGGTTGTGCACGCACAGCAGCACCTGGCTGAAGCGTGCCAGGCCGGCCAGTGCCTCGAGGGCCTGGGCTGGCAGCGAGGAGATACCGAATACGATCACCCGGGCCGGCAGACCGGCAGGTGCCTGCTCCAGGCTGTTGATCCGTTCGATGAAGCGTTGATGTACGCCGGCACGGCTCTGCGCCATGCCCTGCTCACCAACATCCTCCAGCAATGCACGCCACAACTCGGCCTGCCAGCGGTTGCCCGGGGGCAGCGCCTTGCGTTCACCGCGGGCGGTGTTGAGGATGTGCTCGCCAGCGGCCCAGTCCTTGAGCCAGTCGGCGCGGTAGACCTGATACTGGTCGAACAGGTCGGCCAGGCGCTCGGCGAGCTGATAGCGCTTGCGCAGGTCGCTGTCGTCGGTGAGAAAGCGTCGCAACGGCTCGAAATGCGGGCGTTCGATCAAGGCCGGGAGCAGACGCATCAGACGCCAGGTCAGCGGTGCCTTGTCGAGCAGGGAGACTTCGGGAATTTCGTCACGGCCCAGCACGCTGCGGTAAAGCTGCCACATGAAGCTGCCTGGCAATTGCACATCGATGGCGGCGGCGATGCCACAGCCGCCCTGGTCATCGTCCTGAGGGTCTTCGGCAAGAGCCAGCTTGAGCCATTGGGCGATGCCATTGCTTTGCACCAAGGCGATTTCGTTTTCCAGAGGTGCCAAGGGATAGCGACGCATCCAGCTCACCACCAAGCTGCGCAGGTCGTCGAGGCGGTTGCCGTGGACGATCATGAAGCCGGGGTGAAGGTGGGTGGTGTTGGGCATCGGGAGGTCTCTGGCTGGCGCTGGGGGCTGAGGGGAAACGATATCACGCAGGTACGATACGGAGAGTATGGCGCAGTGCCATTAGCCGATTGACAAGGCATCGGTGGAACCCTGTTAGCGGCCTTGCGCCGTCCCTGTGGGAGCGGCTTTAGCCGCGAAGCAAGCGACGCGGTGGATGGCACCGGCTTTGCCGGCATTCGCGGGTGAACCCGCTCCCACAGGGACTGCGTATGCCCGGGAATTTTTGCGCCACAAAGACAAAACCCCTACCTGCATGCGCAGATAGGGGTTTTGCGAAATGAATCTTGACGATGACCTACTCTCACATGGGGAAACCCCACACTACCATCGGCGATGCATCGTTTCACTGCTGAGTTCGGGATGGGATCAGGTGGTTCCAATGCTCTATGGTCGTCAAGAAATTCTGTTGCCAGAATGTCCAGATGGACAGCCCAGCGAATTCGGATATGCGATATTTGTGATGTTGCGAACTTTCG
>NZ_LQXW01000068.1:0-1956 GCF_001586765.1 Pseudomonas sp. ABFPK
TGTTAGCAGCAGTGTAAAACTGACCCACCCCAGCGAAGTAAAACTGATCCACTTGGGCTAGTTTGGCGGCCTTTTCGAGGCCGTCGATGTTGACCCAGGAGCAAACCGTGGAAATCAGAGTTCTTGCCCGACAGGGCCACTCCATCCGGCACATCGCCCGCACGTTGGGGGTCTCGCGCAATACCGTGCGCCGCTACCTCCGCGATCCGTCGGTAGCGCGATACCAGCCCCGTGAACCACGCCCCACCAAACTGGGGCCATTTGAATCTTATCTGCGGCAACGGGTCGAGCAGGCCCACCCCATCTGGCTGCCTGCCACCGTCCTGAATCGGGAAATCCGCGCTCAAGGGTATGGCGGCGGTCTCTCGTTATTGCGCGCCTTCCTCGCCACGCTCAAGCCCGCCCGCCGCGAAGCAGGTCCGGCCGTCCGTTTCGAGACCGAGCCCGGACGGCAGTTGCAGGCTGATTTCGTGGTCTTGCGCCGGGCCAGATCCCCCATGTCGGCCTTCGTCGCCACGCTGGGATACAGCCGCATGACGTTTGTCACCTTCGTACCGGACGAATCCTTCGAGTCCGTGCGGGACTCCCTGTTGCTGGCTTTTGACTATCTGGGCGGTGTGCCCCGCGAGGTGTTGTTCGACAACATGAAGACCGTGGTGCTGGAACGCGATGCCTACGGTGACGGCAAGCACCGTTTTCACCCCGGCTTGCTTCAACTGGCCGATGACCTGGGGTTCCGGATCCGGCTGTGTCGCCCGTATCGGGCCCAGACCAAAGGCAAGGTCGAGCGCTTCAATCGCTACTTCCGCGAGAGCTTCTACAACCCGTTGCTGACCCGGATGAAGGGCACGGGGCTGCTGCTCGATTGTGCTGCTGCCAACCGACGCGTCCGTGACTGGTTGGCAGACGAGGCGAATGTGCGGGTCCACGCCACCCTGAACGAGCGCCCCATCGACCGTTGGCGGCAGGAGCGGGAACACCTGCAACCCTTGCCATCCCGTGTGCGGCGCGACGAGGCCCCCCTGCTGGATAACAGTCTCCGCCCGGTACCACTGGAATCTCTCCAGCACCCACTGTCTGTCTATGACGCAATTGGGGAGGCCTGCCGATGAACCTCCAGCATGAGCGGATCGACGCCCTGTGCCAGCAACTCAAACTCGAACGGGTGGCAACGCATTACCCCGTCCTGGCGCAGCAGGCGGTGCGCGAGGACTTCAGCTTCACCGACTTCCTGGAACACCTGTTGCGGCATGAAGCGGGGTGTCGCCAGCAGCGCAGCCGCGAACTGCTGACGCGGATGGCTTGCTTCCCGGGCATCAAGACCCTGGAGGACTATGACTTCAGCTTCAACCCCGGCGTGCCCAAGGCACTGGTGCAGGAGCTGGGCAGTCTGGCGTTTGTCGAACGGGCCGAGAACGTGGTGCTGATCGGACCCTCTGGCATCGGCAAGACCCACCTCGCCATCGCCTTGGGTTACAAGGCCGCGCAAGCCGGGGTCAAGACACGCTTCATCACGGCAGCCGACCTGATGCTGCAACTGAGCACGGCGCAGCGACAAGGGCGGCTGAAGGAATACTTCAACCGCGCCATCCTCGGTCCACGGCTGCTGGTGATCGATGAGATCGGCTACCTGCCTTTCGGACGCGAGGAAGCGAACCTGTTCTTTCAGGTGGTGGCGAAGCGCTATGAGAAAGGGGCGATGATCCTGACCTCGAACCTGCCGTTCAGCCAGTGGGCCGACGCGTTTGCCGGCGATACCACCCTGACAGCCGCGATGCTGGATCGGCTGCTGCACCATGCCCATATCCTGACCCTGAGCGGCGAAAGCTACCGCTTGAAGGACAAGAGGAAGGCGGGAGTGGTCAGGAAAAATTCCAAACCCGAATGATCCAGGTGGGTCAGTATTACTTTGGTGATTCAGGGGTAAAGTGGGTCAGTTTTCAGTTGGTGTTGACA
>NZ_LQXW01000069.1:0-1858 GCF_001586765.1 Pseudomonas sp. ABFPK
GGTGAGTCGGCCACAGGAACTGCCCCCGTAGCCGCTCGCAGAACCGTACGTGACACTCTCGCGTCATACGGCTCCCGTTATCCAACCTGTTGCTCGGTTACTTGCCAGTGATAAAACAGTCGAGGGGCAGCCGTATGCACCGTGTCCAACCATTGAGATATACGCCGCTTGCGCCCGTGAAGTATTTTGTACTTACGACCGGCCCAACGCTTAAGCGCGCTATCGATGTGTCGAAAGATGCCAAGCATGGCTGTCCGATAGAACGCGCCATAGTACTGCCACCAACCTTGTATCACTGGGTTGTAAAGCCGAGCCACAGCAGCCAGCGTCACGTGAGTTTGGCGGTTGACCCGCCACTCGCGCACTGCTCGCCGCATCCGCTTCAACGCTTGTGCACTGACTCCCGGAAGGAAGCTGGTGAAAAGCTTGTTCTGCTGGCCGATTGCCTTCCTGGGTCTAAAAGTGAAACCAAGGAAGGTAAAGCTCACATGCGGATACCCTGCGCGTCGATTGCTGTCCTTGCAGTACACGATCTTCGATTTCTCGGGATGCATCGTGAGGCCACAAACCGCTAGACGTGAAGCGATTGAACGCATCACGTGTTCTGCTTGCCTCTCGCTACGACAATGCACTACCGCATCATCGGCATACCGGGCAAAAGGACAGTTTGGGCTGTTTCGTTGCATCCAAGCGTCAAAGGCGTAATGCATGAACAAATTCATCAACATGGGACTGATCACGCCGCCTTGCGGGGTGCCACGTTCGCGTTGAATGCGAACGCCATCTGCTGCCTCGAACGGAGCAACTAGCCATCGTTCGATGTACAGCAGTATCCAGTCCTCTTTGATATGGGTGCGCACCGCTTTCATCAGCAGTTCATGATCAATGTGATCGAAAGCCGCCTTGATATCAAACTCCACCACCCAGTCGTATCGCCAACATCGTTCGCGTGTGATCGCTATGGCCTGTTTGGCTGAACGTCCTGGTCGGTATCCATATGAGTCCGGATGGAAAAGCGCATCCAGTTTTGGCTCGATGAGGAGTTTGACTACAGTTTGTGCGATACGGTCGCTGACCGTGGGCACTCCCAGCCTGCGTATACCCCCCGATGCCTTCGGTATCTCAACAACCTTGACCGGCGGCGGGAAATAGGACCCCGACGACATTCGATTCCATAGCTTGTAAAGATTCTTCGGCAAGTTCCGCTCAAAATCGGCAATGGTCTCATCGTCGATTCCAGCAGCTCCCCGGTTGGCTCTGACCTGCTGATAGGCCTCCCATATCATGCGCTTCGCTATGTTGTAAGGTTTGTTCGAACTCACACCGCTCATCCCCTGAGGTTGACGGCGTTCGTTGACAGGATAACGCCTCCCCTTCGCTCCACCTTCATTACAAGGGCTTCATCACTACTACAGGAGGCTCCGCCCCTCATTCCAGCATTGGTATTCTTCCTCATGGTTTTAGCCATTTGTCATTTTCCTTTGCATCTGGAACAAGGTTCTCACGTTCCGTACCCAAGCCTGTATGAAGATCATGCCGCCTTTACACCGGCTGCCACTGGGGCCGTAAGCAGGTAACGCCCCAACTCGTCCTGAGGCCAGTACTCAACCTCAGTTTCGACAGCACTTTAGGGAATAACGATGCGTCATCGGACGGTTTGCTTTCGCTCATCTTCTCCATACTCACCTGCCATCATCATGGGATGACTTTTCCTCGGTCGCTCACCACCGCACCTTTTGGATGCAGCAGCTCCGGGTGGTTTGAAGCCTGCTCCTGCAAGCCGACTTCGGAAGGCCTACTTCCATCTTCGGTACAGCATCACTGGTCATACGACCTGTGTTCGTGACACACAATACTG
>NZ_LQXW01000070.1:0-1809 GCF_001586765.1 Pseudomonas sp. ABFPK
TGCGGATTCCACGGTCATCTGGCCACCCATTCCATAAGCATCTGACCACCGATTCCACGGTGATCCGGCCACCCATTCCACGCGTATCCGACCACTGATTCCACGGTCATCCGGCCACTCAACCGGGCAGGCAGTAACGCAGGATTTCTTCACTACCATCGACCTCTTTTTCGAAGCAGAGAGGTCGTCGTGGAGCGTTTATCCATGCGTAAGATTCGCGAAGTACTTCGTCTCAAGTTCGAGGTCGGGCTATCGGCTCGCCAGATTGCCGTCAGCGTGCAGATCGGTCGTGTCACTGTCGGCGATTACCTCAACCGCTTTGCCGCCAGCGGTCTAGCCTGGCCCTGTTCGTTGTCCGATTCCGAGCTGGAGCAGCAACTGTTCCCACCGCCCCCTGCGGTGCCCAGCGAGCAACGGCCATTGCCCGATTGGTCTTGGGTGCATGCCGAGCTACGCCGGCCGGGCGTGACCTTGGCGCTGCTCTGGCAGGAGTATCGCCTGAGCCAGCCGAAAGGCTTTCAGTACAGCTGGTTCTGCGAGCACTACCGAGCCTGGCAGGGCAAGCTGGACGTGGTGATGCGCCAGGAGCATCGCGTCGGTGAGAAGCTGTTTGTCGACTACGCCGGGCAGACGGTGCCGGTGATCGACCGCCACAGCGGCGAGATCCGCCAGGCGCAGGTGTTCGTCGCGGTGCTTGGCGCGTCCAGCTACACCTTCGCCGAAGCCACTTGGTCGCAGCAGTTACCGGACTGGCTGGGCTCCCATGTCCGCTGCTTCGCCTTTCTCGGCGGCGTGCCGGAAATCGTGGTGCCGGACAACCTGCGAAGCGCGGTGAGTAAGAGCCATCGCTACGAGCCGGACATCAACCCGAGCTACCGCGATCTGGCCGAGCACTATGGCGTGGCGGTGGTGCCGGCGCGGGCGCGTAAGCCGCGCGACAAGGCTAAGGCTGAGGTCGGCGTGCAGGTGGTCGAGCGCTGGATCCTCGCCGCGCTGAGGAACCGCCAGTTCTTCTCCCTGGACGAACTCAACAGCGCCATCGCCTTATTGCTGGAGCGGCTCAACCGACGACCGTTTCGCAAGCTGCCGGGCTCCCGGCACTCGGCCTTCGAAGCCCTGGATCGTCCAGCGCTGAGCCCACTGCCGGAGCAGCCCTACGTCTATGCCGAGTGGAAGAAGGCGCGCGTGCATATCGACTATCACGTCGAGGTCGATGGGCATTACTACTCAGTGCCCTACCAGTTGGTGAAGAAACAGCTGGAAGTACGGCTGACGGCGCGCACCGTCGAGTGCTTCCACGCCAACCAGCGGGTGGCCAGCCACCTGCGCTCGCCACACAAGGGCCGGCATAGCACACAGACCGAGCACATGCCCAAGAGCCATCGCGAGCATGCCGAGTGGACGCCGCAACGGTTGATCCGCTGGGCCGAGCAGACCGGGCCGCACACCGCCGGCGTGATCAGCCACATCCTCGAACGGCGCATCCACCCAACCCAAGGCTACCGGGCCTGCCTGGGCATCCTGCGCCTGGGCAAGACCCATGGCGAAGTGCGCTTGGAGCTGGCCTGCCGACGCGCCCTCAGCCTCGGCGCGTGCAGCTACAAGAGCCTCGAATCGATCCTGCGCCAGGGGCTGGAAAACCTGCCGCTGGCCCAGCAGCACCTGCCCCTGCTGCCGGACGACCACGCCAACCTGCGCGGCCCCGGCTACTACCACTGAACACAAGGAATCCCACCATGCTGCCCCATCCGACCTTGGACAAGCTCCAGACCCTGCGCCTGACCGGCATGCTCAAGGCACTCGCCGAGC
>NZ_LQXW01000071.1:0-1805 GCF_001586765.1 Pseudomonas sp. ABFPK
AATGCCCCCCCTGCGTCGCTGCGCTCCGACTGCCCGGCCGGATGGCCGTGGAACAGGTGGCCAGATGGCCGTGGAATGCCTGGCCAGATGAGAGCGGACTGGGTGGCCGGATGGCG
The DNA here is from genome assembly GCF_001586765.1 of Pseudomonas sp. ABFPK. Classification (NCBI taxonomy): domain Bacteria; kingdom Pseudomonadati; phylum Pseudomonadota; class Gammaproteobacteria; order Pseudomonadales; family Pseudomonadaceae; genus Pseudomonas; species Pseudomonas sp. ABFPK. Next base: position 117 of record NZ_LQXW01000071.1, read on the forward strand.
TGGAATCCGCAGACTATGCGGAGACTGTCAATTCTGTCCACATGCAGCGCGCAATGGAGGCCTACTTCGAACGCCAGGCCGAGCTTACTCGACGCTTGGAAGAAGGTTTGTCGGTGGAGGAATACAAAAAGGAGTTGAAGCTCCTGAAAGAGCTGGTACAGAAAGACTTTGAGGTTGCGCGGGTACGAGAGGCAACGACCAAGACCAAACATCTCTAAGCAAAGTGTTGGCGTGGGCTAGGCCTCCTTCACCACATTGTTCGCAAGGACTCCTCAGATACCCAGCTTCTCGCCCCCTGCGCAGAAAGCGCAGGCGGCCCTTCGAGCCCGTAGCGGCGACATACACACGGCATGGGATACAGAGCTGACAGCCATGCCGAGGTGCGGTAAGGTGCCGTGGACAGTCATTCATCAGGGCTGTCACTCAGTGCTTTGATTTAGAATTACGACTGCACTAATGGATTTAATACAAGAGAAAAATGGAAATTCTAACGTTAGAAAAAATCGAAACAGTTGCAATGAAGTACAACCTTGCCTTCGGCCCATCCACGATTGCGTCCGGCCCCAATACAAAGACCTATAAGCTTGCCATAGGCTTCATCCTGTTAACCGTTGTCTTCATGGTCGGGTCTTTCGCTGCTCAGGTCGCAGACTCCAAGCTCACCTTGCCCCTCTGTCTCATTGCCGCTATGTTCGAGCTAATCGCTCTATACCTACTGGCACGCCGATATGAGCCGGAATATCGGCAGTTTATGCTCAAGAAGCATGGCATCCTGGGTCGCGAGACAACCTACTCCCGCAATAGGCTTGAGGACTATAAGAGTGCTTGGCTGAAGCGGCATATTAATGCCTCCGAGGCTTCCTACTTAGAAATTGTAGAGAACCTCGAAAAAGTCATTACTCTTAGCAAAAGCTTTAAAGAAAATGCGCTAACACTAGGTGAAAGCATCATTAACCACATTTTCAGCATAAAGCTGTTTCGCGGCTTCTTCACCCTTGGCTTCGTCGGGCTCGCGATGAACGCAACGTTCAGGATATTGGACAACAATGAGAGCCTGAAGGCGCAAGCAGCTCCATACTTTCACAATCTCACAGCTTACACTGTTACCAGCATCATCCTTGCGATCTACTGCGCCGTAGTCTTCGGAATGGCTGCCTTGGCCTGGAGAGCCTCAAGGGACTTTTACCTGGAGCGTCGCAAGGGAAAATGCTCGAAAAACTCGTTGAACTTCTTTGTCCAAGCCCTGTTAAAACGAGCCACATTGCCCATCTATGATGCGAGGTTGACCAGTAGGGCAGCGGCTTAAGCTCGTCTGTAAGACTCTCTGTGACAGTCGTCGGCTTGCTACGAGGACTCTGCAACAGGATACGCACCTGATCTTCTGAAGCAGGTGCTATCCCCGCCTGCGGCCATGTAGAGACAGCGCGTCCCAGTCGCCTAGCCTGGCAGCCCAAGCTCTCAGCGCTAGCGTCTCTACCTATCCCTTTGCTTTGACAACCGATTCAACGACTTTCCCTAGTAGCTCAAGCTCACCCTTCTCCAGCTTTCTGGCTTCAAGGATCTGAATCGCCCCTGGTTTCCTAGACACTCTCCAAGCTCAGGAAATAGCGTTTCTCATACTCTATTGGAGACAGCTGCATAGCACTGCTGTGTCGGCGTTTAGGGTTATAGAACATTTCGATGTAATCG
>NZ_LQXW01000072.1:0-1715 GCF_001586765.1 Pseudomonas sp. ABFPK
CCCGGTTGAGTGGCCGGATGACCGTGGAATCAGTGGTCGGATACGCGTGGAATGGGTGGCCGGATCACCGTGGAATCGGTGGTCAGATGCTTATGGAATGGGTGGCCAGATGACCGTGGAATCCGCATCCAGCCATCATCCCGCGCATCAAAGTGCTTGTAGGCATCTGGGCCTTCGGCCAGTTTCAAACGATGGGAAATGATCTGCGAGGGCTTGGCGCGCCCATGATGGATGAGCTCTGCCAGGCGGCGATTATAGGCCTTCACATTCGCCTGGCCTGTCCGGATCTGTTGGCCCTTGAACCAGAACGCACCGAAGTCGAAGGCCATCTTGCCCTGCTTCGCCAGTTCGTTTTTCGCTCCAGGATCCTCTGGCACGAACACTCCAACCACGCCTATGCCACCAGTGGCCTTGGTTGAAGCGACCAAGTTGTTCATGGTGAGGTAGTTCGCTTCATGGCCATGCTTGTCGCAGCACTGGTAACCGACGCACTCACAGCCTCTGTCGGTGCCTTTGCCGTGAGTAAGGTTCATGATCTCTTCCACGGCCTTCTGCTCGACTGCATTGATAGGGGTTGCGCCAAGCTGCGCGGCGAGTTGCAGGCGATCCGGTTGGTTGTCGATGACAAACACCTGGGACGCGCCTTTGATGATTGCCGAATGGGCCGCCATCAGGCCGACAGGCCCTGCGCCGTAAATCGCAATGCTTTCACCCGGCAGCAAACCGGCAAGCTCTGTTGCATGCCAGCCTGTAGGGAAGATATCCGAGAGCATGACATAGTCATCCTCACGCTCCTGGGCATCTTCCGGCAGCACCAGGCAGTTGAAATCCGCATAGGGCACACGCAGCAGCTCGGCCTGCCCGCCCTGATACGGGCCCATCTCGGCAAAACCGTAAGCCGCGCCCGCAGCACCAGGATTCGCTGTAAGGCAGAATCCAGTGAGGCCTTTCTCACAGTTCTCACAGAACCCGCAGCCGATATTGAAAGGTAGACAGACTCGGTCACCGACTTTGACCCGGTCGACCCCTGCCCCTACCTCGATTACCTCACCGAGATTTTCGTGACCAAAAACTCTCCCGGCTTCGAACGAGGTTCGGCCCTCGTACATGTGCAAATCAGAACCGCAGATGTTGGTCGTGGTAATGCGTACCAGCACGTCCATAGGCTTTTCGATTTTCGCGTCCGGTACATCCTTGACCGAGACGTCACGTGGGCCGTTGTACACGATTGCTTTCATGCTGAACTCCCGATCGTCAGGGGCTACAGAAATGCGCCCTACTCTGTTCAGGTGAATGCAGCGTCAGTACGTTCAGCATGTTGATGGTAGAGGCAGACCGGTGGCGCTAAATGCTGTCGCTCCCACCGGAGCAGGGATCGCGTGGACTATGAGGTTGGAAGCGAGAATCGGAACACACTGCCATACTGCACACTGGATTCGACATCGATGGCACCACCATGTCGGGCAACAATTTCACCGACGATGAACAGGCCAAGGCCCAATCCCCCTGACGCTGCATGGTGCTCCGAAGTCAAACGCGAATAGAGGGTCTGGCCACGCCAGTCATCCCCAACGATAAACCGCGCTAGGGATGCTCCGATCAACTTGTCGTGCAGCCGCGGCAAGTTGCAATTTTCCAGGCACCTACAGCGTCATTGGACGAAAAGTGACCGAAAAATCATGTACGGAGAGCTTTTTCGACCGGTTCTCCGTGTT
>NZ_LQXW01000073.1:0-1708 GCF_001586765.1 Pseudomonas sp. ABFPK
GTGGGAGATCACCCAGCCCTTCCGGGCTGCGCTGTCGCGCAGCAAACATGAGGCGCATGACTTCAGATCTGTGGCAGCGCTGACATTTTGAAAAAGAAAAGGCGGCTGGCCTATTAGGGCCAGCCGCCTTTCGCTTTGTTAGGGTTTGAGCGCGCGGGACAGAGATCGTAGCCAGCACTGGTGTGTGTCAGCACATCCGCGTGGGAGAGTGATCCGCACGGTATCGGCGTGAAGTCCCTGTAGGCATCAGCTGAATCAGCTGTGACCACGTATGAGAGAGTGAACCCTTTCGCCACCGTGTGCCCCGCGCGCCCTTTATCCTGCGAGTATTCACCATGGCGCGCAAGCCTTCCAAGCAACGCTTCACCATCGTTCATCCCGACTGCGCTGCGATTGATGTAGGTAGTCGAGAACACTTTGTCGCGGTTGATCCCCAGTACGAGAACGCCGTTCAGTCATTCACGTCCTTTACCGACGACTTGTACAAGCTGGCCGATTGGCTCGATAGCTTGGCCATCAAGGTCGTAGCCATGGAGTCCACAGGCGTTTACTGGATTCCGATTTACGAAATCCTCAGCGAACGGGGATTCGAGGTCTATCTTGTTAATGCCCGAGCTACCCGGCAAATAACTGGACGCAAGTCTGACGTGCTGGATTGCCAATGGATCTGGCAACTGATGACTCATGGTCTCTTGCGAGGCGCTTTTCGCCCAAGCGACCCAACATGCTGCGTTCGCTCACTGGTCAGGCAACGGGCTTTCAAAGTGAAAGACCAGGCTCAAACCTTGAACCGGATACAGAAGGCACTGAGCCAAATGAACATCCAGTTGGCCAATGTCATCAGTGATATTTCAGGCGTGACGGGCATGAGAATTTTGCGAGCAATCATCGCGGGTGAGCGAGATCCTGTTCGATTGGCTGAGCTGACCGATGGCCGCATCAAGGCAGGTAAAGACACCATTGCGCGTAGCCTGCATGGCAATTGGCGACGAGAGCACCTGCATGCATTGGCGCAGGAGCTCGCAGCCTATGACTTTCTTGAGCAACAGATCGCTGAATGCGATGCCGTCATCGGAAAGGCATTGGAACAACTACCCGTACTAGAGCATGAACCACAACCACCCAGGAAAGCGCTGCGAAGCCCACACCGGACGAGCGCTCAACAGGCAGCGCTACACCAAGCCCTCTGGCAGGTGCTAGGGGTCGATTTGACCGCTATTCCAACAATTGGCGTGGACACCGCCCTGGTGCTGGCGGGAGAGATCGGCTCTGATCTCTCACGATTTCCATCATCCCAGCACTTTTGCTCCTGGCTAGGGTTGGCCCCGCCGACTCGTATCTCAGGCGGCCGCCAGCTATCAGGGGGCGGTCCTAAGGTCATTAACCGAGCGGCACAGGCGCTCAAGCAGGCCGCTTCAAATGCACGCAACGACAAGGGTTTCATCGGGGCATCGCATCGAGCCAGATTGACTCGCATGGACACCAGTTGCGCCATCAAAGCCACTGCACACCAACTGGCTCGACTGGTCTACACACTGCTGACAAAAAAACAGACTTATGTTGAACAGGGGCTCGAAGCATTCGAAGCCAAAAGCCAAGACCGACAGCTTCGGGCTTTGCTTCGCAAAGCCCGAAAGCTGGGATATCAATTGGTGGCAGCCTAAGGTGCTTAAAAAACAGCGGGTTGCATTTTGTTTGATGAGAGCGG
>NZ_LQXW01000074.1:0-1682 GCF_001586765.1 Pseudomonas sp. ABFPK
AATGCCCCCCCTGCGTCGCTGCGCTCCGACTGCCCGGCCGGATGGCCGTGGAACAGGTGGCCAGATGGCCGTGGAATGCCTGGCCAGATGAGAGCGGACTGGGTGGCCGGATGGCGTGGAATCCGCACCCTGCTTCACGACCTGGGGAAGATCGCTGTTGACGTACGGGTGGAGCTCGATGGCGGACAGCTGTGGCACCCATGGCATGGACCAATCACCCACCCCTACCGATTCAAGTACGTGAAAGGTAGGGATTACCAACTGCACGGCGCTGCTTCAGCTCTTGTGTATATGCATGTCCTGGACAGCGGAATTCTAGACTGGCTCAGTGGCTTTCCTGAGCTGTGGAAGCAACTGATCTACCTCCTCGCAGGCCAATACCAGTACGCCGGCATCCTCGGCGAGATCGTGGTCCAAGCTGACAAAGCTTCGGTTGCCCAGCAACTGGGAGGAAACCCGGAGCGCGCGCTTACGGCCCCCAAACAATCGCTGCAGCGACAGCTTGCCGACGGTCTGCGATTCCTTGTGCGAGAGAAACTTAAGCTCAATCAGCCAGATGGTCCGGCGGATGGTTGGTTGACGCAGGACGCGCTTTGGCTGGTGAGTAAACCAGCAGCGGATCAACTCCGGGCGTACCTGCTGACCCAGGGTATTGAAGGAGTGCCAAGCTCCAATGCGCCATTCTTCAATATGCTGCAGGACCAGGCAATCATCCAGACCAATGCTCAGGATAAAGCTATTTGGAAGGCCACCATCGACAACGGCCGCGGTTGGAAGAACAGTTTTACTTTCCTGAAAATCTCGCCTGCACTCGTATGGCCAAACCCGGAAGATCGACCCCTTCAGTATCCGGGCGCCCTCACTCTGGATCAGGAAACGGTGGTACTCCCGCAGAAAGGAATCAGTGAAGAAACGGTCTGCGCGGTACCGGATGAGCCAGTTGACGAACTGGACCAAGTCCCTCGACCACCGACGAGTTCCCGACAGCTGATGCAGCCAGCTCCATCCGCTGAGCTCCAATCAGCTGAGCGCGAGGAACTGTTGTCGCTGTATAGTGATATCACTGGGCCATCAGTTGAGCCGAGTGCTAGCTATGGCTCAGCAGCCGGTTACCCTCTCGTTCAAGGAGTAGAAGAGGATGAAACGGCTGAGGATTCTCTAGCAGCCACAGCAAGGAATGCTGCAAGGAAAGATGTCACCACAATGCCGACCAGTAATACGCTAGGAGGGGCTTTCATCGCCTGGGTAAAAGCAGGAGTTGCCTCTCACAAATTGATCATCAACGATACAAAAGCCTTAGTGCACACTGTCGACGACACTGCAGTGCTAGTCACCCCTGGGATTTTCAAGCGATACGTCCTTGAACATCCAGAGATTGAAAAAAGCATCGAAAAATCTGGAACAGCAGCATGGCAGTATGTACAGCGTGCTTTTGAAAAAGAAAAGACACACGAAAAGACTAGTAATCAGCTGAATATCTGGACCTATGATGTGATAGGCCCAAGAAAAACCTCCCAATTGAGAGGCTACGTTCTCAAAGAGCCGAAGTTATTATTGAATCGCCCCTGGTTTCGTAGACACCTCCAAGCCTCATAATGAGGCCCAAATAGGAGGTGCCATGAGTCGTCAGCGTTACCCCGAAGAGTTCAAGATCGAAGCGGTCAAGCAAGTGACCGAGAAAG
>NZ_LQXW01000076.1:0-1232 GCF_001586765.1 Pseudomonas sp. ABFPK
TGAATCGCCCCTGGTTTCGTAGACACCTCCAAGCCTCATAATGAGGCCCAAATAGGAGGTGCCATGAGTCGTCAGCGTTACCCCGAAGAATTCAAGATCGAAGCGGTCAAGCAAGTGACCGAGAAAGGCAATCCTGTCGCCGATGTTGCCCAGCGCCTGGGCATGTCTGTTCACAGCCTCTACGCCTGGATCAAGCTCTACAGCAAACCCCAAGAGCAGCGTCAGCAAGACGATGAGCAGCAAGCCGAACTGCGCAAGCTTCGCGCAGAACTCAAGCGCGTGACTGAAGAGCGAGACATCTTAAAAAAGGCCGCCGCGTACTTTGCCAAGGAGTGCAACTGAAGTACGCCTTCATCAAAAAGCACTCGACGCATTACCCGGTGCGGCGCCTTTGCCAAACCCTCAAGGTGCATCCCAGCGGCTACTACGCTTGGTTGGCCGAACCTCAATCTGCCCGAGCCAAAGAAGATCAGCGCCTGCTTGGCTTGATCAAGCAGGCCTGGTTAGAAAGCGGCGGCGTGTATGGCTATCGCAAGATTCACGATGACCTGCGAGAGCTAGGAGAGATCTGTGGGCGAAATCGAGTCGGTCGCTTGATGCAGGCAGAGGGGCTGCGTTCGCAAACGGGCTATCGCCGTCGTACTGGGTTTTATGGCGGAAAACCAACAGTGGCATCCCCCAACCATCTGGCCCGGCAGTTCAAGGTCAGTGAGCCGAATAAAGTCTGGGTGACCGATATCACCTACATCCGCACCTATGAAGGGTGGCTGTACCTGGCGGTAGTGCTGGATCTGTTCTCCCGCCAAGTCATTGGTTGGTCAATGAAGCCCAGAATGAGCAGCGACCTGGCCATCGACGCCATGCTGATGGCCGTGTGGCGACGCAAGCCACAGCAGCAAGTGATGATTCACTCAGACCAAGGCAGTCAGTTCAGTAGCTCAGATTGGCAAAGCTTCCTGAAGGCCAATAATGTGATCAGCAGCATGAGCCGACGGGGAAACTGCCACGACAATGCCGTAGCGGAGAGCTTTTTCCAGCTTTTGAAGCGGGAGCGAATCCGACGAAAGATCTACGCAACGCGTGACGAAGCCCGAAGTGATATTTTCGATTACATCGAGATGTTCTATAACCCTAAGCGTCGACACAGCAGTGCTATGCAGCTGTCTCCAGTAGAGTATGAGAAACGCTATTTCCTGAGCTTGGAGAGTGTCTAGGAAAGCAGGGGCGATTCA
>NZ_LQXW01000077.1:0-1186 GCF_001586765.1 Pseudomonas sp. ABFPK
GGATTCTCCGATCAAGTCAGCACAGGCCATCTGACCTGTGCTGAAATAGCCCTCCGTCCAACTGCCCTCTACAAGCCCGCCATCCCATGAGCCAGATGAGCTTTTCCGATTTCGAGTACGCCGGTAAGCGCAAGCAAACCCGTCGCGAGCGTTTCCTGGCCGAGATGGAACAGGTGGTGCCGTGGAGCGGGTTGGTGGCGTTGATCGAGCCGCATTACCCTAAGGCTGGCGGTGGCCGCAAGCCGTATCCACTGGAAACCATGCTGCGCATTCACCTGTTGCAGAACTGGTTCTCGTTGAGTGATCCAGCCATGGAAGAGGCGCTGTACGAGATTACTTCGATGCGCCAGTTTGCTCGTCTGACGCTCAGCGCTCCGATCCCCGAAGACACGACGATCATGAACTTCCGGCACCTGCTGGAGAAGCATCAGTTGGCGGCGGGCATTTTGGAAACCATAAACAATTATCTGCGAGACAAGGGCCTGTCGTTGCGCCAGGGCACCATTGTCGACGCTACTATCATCCACGCACCCAGTTCGACCAAGAACAAGGAAGGCAAACGCGATCCTGAAATGCACCAGACGAAGAAAGGCAACCAGTACTTCTTCGGCATGAAAGCGCATATCGGAGCCGACGCAGAATCGGGCCTGGTACATCATGTCCATGGCACAGCCGCCAACGTGGCTGACGTGACGGAAGTTGCCCATCTGTTGCACGGTGGCGAGAACGTTGTCTGTGCTGACGCCGGTTACACCGGCGTAGAGAAACGGCCTGAGCACGACGGTCGGCAAGTGATCTGGCAGATCGCTGCGCGACGCAGCACCTACAAGCATTTGAGCAAACGCAGTGCGCTGTACAAGGCCAGGCGCAAGATCGAGAAGGCCAAAGCCCAGGTACGTGCGAAGGTCGAACATCCGTTTCGGGTGATCAAGCGTCAGTTCGGTTATGTGAAGACCCGCTTCCGTGGCCTGGCCAAGAATACGGCGCAATTGACCACACTGTTCGCGCTGTCGAATCTGTGGATGGTGCGCCGGCAATTATTGCCTGCTGCGGGAGAGGTGCGCCCGTGAGGGCAGAAAACCAAGGCTATGCCTTGGTTTTCCAATAATCAGCGGCTGAAAATCGGGGTTTTCGGCATCTCCAAGCCGTCCATTTGCGGCTGGTGGGTAACTTGTTCGGAGAATCC
>NZ_LQXW01000078.1:0-223297 GCF_001586765.1 Pseudomonas sp. ABFPK
GCATGGTTTCCAGAGGATAGGGTTTTCTACCGCCGCCGGCCTTGGGGTAGAACGGTTCGATCAGCTCCAGCAGGCCTGCCCAGGGCACCACCTGATCCATTTCGGCGAGGAAGCGCTCTCGGCGGGTTTGCTTGCGCTTGCCGGCGTACTCAAAGTCGGAAAAGCTCATCTGGCTCATGGGCGGCTCGGATCAGGTGTTGCGGGGATTCTCGCATAACTGAAGGCTTGTTCGGAGATTCCCTAGCACGGGAAATGCCCAGATTGGTAACTGGCAAGCAACTTTTCACACCATGTCGTCAGGTGACCTTTTGCCAGCGCCTCAGCAAGCAAGCCGATATCGTCAGAGATGTAACCTGCAATTTCGGCGTCCGCAGTGAGACGAAACATCTCCTTAAACGCAAATTCTCTCAGCCCGATTATATCAGCGTCGTTATTCGATTCCTGATAGCTAATCCCTTGCAGCGTTTTAAAATTGCTTATCCAAGCATTGTCAAAAGATGGTTGTTCTCGGCTATCGAGCAGCTCCTCCCAATTTTCGACGCTCGCAGCAAGGGCTTCAAAAAAACCCTTGCCATAAATCAGATGTGAGAATGTTATCAGGTCCTTCAATCAATCCCCCCTCATCCTGGCAACCGCGCAGCCGGCATATGAAATCTAACCCACCTAAGGCGCACACATTTCAATCATAAGAACCATTTTCTTGGACTTTTCCGAGAAACATATCCTGCAAATCGCCCTGAATTTCCTTACCATCCATGCTGACGACAAAGTCAGCTTCTAGATCGCCAGGAAAATGGACGCCATCTAATGTCCCCAGTACCACAGAGGCACTATCTGCAATAACCACCTTAAGAAAGCTTACAACGTCAAGCTTTTGTTCATCGGCCAAGAGCGCAAGAGCATTGCGCGCGCTAGCATATGAATCGTTATCGCCATTGACTTGCTTAGTGAGCGCCACCCTGTATTGGGAGAAATTTTTTTCGAACAACTCAGAAACAATCGCGTCAACAAATAGTTCATCATGCATAATCCACTGCTCTCCATGCTTGCCAGTTAAATCTCAACACCAAGAAGCCATCCAAGACTATGAATTCTTACAAACATTCTGATAAGATCTGGAAGCCACACACCCATAAATATGGAATTTTATTTTACACATAAGTCTTCTGCCACTTTTCCCCGCCCTGCAGATCTCGACCAGCGACCTTATAAACGCCATCATTTACAGTAAAAGTCAGCCTAAACACAGACGCAAGCCCCCTTGTCTTCCTTATTAAAACTACTATCTCTTTTTCGCCAACATCGATCACATCAACCTGATCACTTTCCTCGTCGTACTCAGGATGCCTACCACAAACTAAACTTTCCACTCGATCATAATTCCTGCCCCGCGCACCACATATTTATGAAAAACCATCAAAAGGTCGTTGCGCATTTCCTCGTCAAGATCCGACTCAGGCGAACCACTCTCAAAGGCATTGATACCTTTATGATAATATTTAACCTCCCACCCATACATCTCCCTCATAAAGCCTGACAGGGCTCCTCTAAAGCCGTCACTTAGGTCGGCCACTGAATATTTCACCATCGACAAGCTCCTATCTCTGAACACGCCATAAATCGTAGTTGATCTTGCGCCACCTGCACCATACTTAAATACAGAATGTATATCAACAAGCCCATTATCGAAGACATTTTCCAGCAACTGATTCAGCGCAACTACGAGCAGACCAATTACATCAATCAATCCCCCTCAATAGATCCTTTACATCTTTATCCCCCATAGGCGAGTATGAGGGGTATGCACCTTCTCCTCCAGTGAAAGCAGTCTCATTATCAAAAATATCAACAAGCTTCACATTATCTGCGACACCGTACACAAACCTTACACCTTTTTCAGTTGAAGGCTGATAATTTTCTTGGTATGCCACAACCCGCCAATCACCTTCAGTCTTGCGATCAAATAGCGAATAAGAGTCCAAAATTACAGGATCGCCCAACCGACTAAAGAATACCGAATCCACTACAGGCGAGATAAGAATCTGATCAAATATTTCTGCAACGTGACCAAGGCTATTTGGTGCCATAATACGCCCAACACCATATCCTTTACCTTCTATTGCAAAACAGAAAATATCGCCAACTTTTATTTTTTTCAGGCTTGTTCTGACCTTTTCATCCCAATTAAAAACTTTAAACACACTCACCAATACCCCCTTTTTAAGCAGCAATCCTTAAGGATTCCAGATGTTGACAACACTCGATCAATCCTGGCACCATAGAATTCACTATTTTCAAAAAAATCTGTCTATAGCACTCAGCTTCAACCGGGTCTTCATATGTATCAAGCCCGCCAAAACCCATGAGATAATCCAGCCTAGTTACGACACCCTCAGATCAAGCTGAAAAATCATTTTCACTGCCCTCCAATACCTCCGACACGCAATGTTCATTACGCGACTTCCGACTCATCTTTGAGCCCAGATACAAAATCATCAAATGATTCAGCCAACCAGCGATACGCATTAAAATGATTTTCGGCAGTTGTCAAATCAGCATCATAAGAATCGGTCGTAAAATAACACACCCCACCTTCCACCAGGTCAAAACAGAAAAAATTTCCACCGTCATCAGTGGCGAATGGAAGAATTGTCAAAGGAACAACCTGTCGCGCCGTCATGGCTTGGTAACACGCCCAAATATACTTGGTATTTAGTGCATCTGTGGCGGTAGCCCTGGCTATAGACTTGAAACTTTTCACTCTAATAGGCTCATAACCATCTCCGCTGACCCACCAATCCTTGTCTGACACTCCACCATTATGTTTTAGGAAAAACCTCTTGAATGAATCAGGCAAGTTTGCGGACAACTGGGCCTCTAGAAGATCCATATCCCTTTGATCTATCTGAGGCCCAGACCTTGATAAGTTTATGTGCACGCCAGCAAACTCCTCAACTTAACATATTGCGAATAAAATTTTTGCGCCTGATATTTTCGCCAGCCTTTATCATCAAAAAGCTCAATTACCTTCGCTATTACTATAACTGCCCGAATGTAACCCAAAATGTATTTCAACTTGCAAAACAGACCTACCATGAGGAAGTCCCACCGGTAACGCTGATGCCCGGCCTTCGCTGTTCAGGATCTGGCCCAGCGCATCGATTTCGGCGAGCAGGTTGCCCTTGTCGTAGCGCGCTCGCCAGGTGCTGCCGTCCGGATAGCTGACCTGGGTCACCAGCGTGGTCAGGTGGTGATATTCGTAGGTGGTCTTGCGGCCCAGCGGGTCGGTTTCTTCCAGCAGGCGGGCGTATTCATCGTACTTGAAGGCGAGCCGGTTGCCGTCCGGCAAATCCAGGCCAACCATGTTGCCCTGCTCGTCCAACTCGATGGCGTAGCGTTCACCACCGTAGTCACGGCTGGCGACCACGCGGTGGTCGGCGTTGTACTGCACTTCCAGCTCGCGGCCGAGCACGTCGGTGGCCCAGCTGGTGCGGGCGTCTAGGTCGTAGCGGAAGTGGTAGTGCTCGCCATCGCTGGTCCAGTGCTCGACCACGCGCGGCTTGTCGCCGAGGGTTTCCCAACGGTAGTGGCAGCCCAGGCCCAGCGCGTTGCTGTGGGTCACCATCAGGCCTTCGGCGTAGCTGAAGCTGCGCACCGTGTCGCCGTTGCGGTTGATCACCGCGCTCAGTTGGCCGTGTTCGTCGTAGCGGTACTGGGTGAGCGTTTCCACCGCTTCGTTGTTCACCACGCGCTTGATGTCGGTCAGGCGACCCAGCGGGTTGTCGTAGTGCAGGTGCACGCGGGTGCCGCCGGTGGCGCTGATGTCGGTCAGCGTACCGTCGGGCGTGCGGGTGAAATGCAGGAAGTGGCCGAGGGCGTTTTCGATGCGTTGCAGCGGCACTTCGCTGTTGGTGTCTGGCACTTCGCCGAAATAGAAGAACAGGTTGTCGAGGGTTTGCAGGATGTAGTGGCCGCCCTCGGTGCATACAGGTACACCTGTTCGTGCGGGTTGTAGATGCGCCCGGCGGCACATGCAGTGAAAGAATATCGGCTCTACCTATACTTTGGCAGAGCCAAATAAACTATTAGTTATTAAAGATCGAATCCTTATTACCCTAGTACTCACAACAAAAAATTTAAATTAAAAACAACACATAACCGCACATCGAAAATCAGATCCAAACACTAAAAATGTTGACGCAGAGCGCCAATTCCAGGTTCTTCTGGACCTTCGTCGAGCTTATTCGCCCTCATATAACCCAACATACTTCAAACCATTATAATTCGACTTTAGCGGCTTGGAAATTTCCGTGCCACCATCAGAGTACCAGAAAATTGCATTAGCCTTAGTAATTCCAAGTCTCAAACACTCCGCCTTTAGATCCTCAATGCAACTGGAATCAACCGCAGATTCAAGCAAGATCTCCTCTAAATTCACCTCCTCCGCTTTTCTTGGTATAATCCCTATGAAATCCTCGTCATACCATCTCACACCAATATCTTTGCAAAACCCACAAACCTTATATGCTGGATCATCCAAATCCACAGAATAGTCCAATTCAAAATACTTTAGATATTCATCCTCCGAAGAGAAATTTGTACCTACCCAAACATGAACTTTTTCATACCGATCAATATCATAAGAATCCATTTAGCATGCTCCTAGCTTCATGTGTTTGCTGTGATGTGAATCGATCACGCTAAGCGCTTGAGCTTTGCTTTGCGCACCATTCAGGTCTTTAATTAAATTATTATGGAACAGCCTTCCAGCCCTACTACCATGGTGCGGACCGTCCGGCACAGGATTACCATGTTTGTCTGTCACACCCACAAAAGTAATATCTTTGGTTGACACTGTCATTTCTTTAAGCTCTTGAGCGGTAAAGCCAAGTTCTTTTGCCTTCGACGCTATAGAGACAGGGAACATCTCATGTTTACCTCCCGGATTTCTAAGGGCGGCTTCTACAGCTTTTTTATTATCAACAATATCTTGAACTGAGGCGCTATTAAACCAGCTATCAAACCCGTTTTTCTCCCAAGGCACCCAACCCAAAGGGTCAACCCAAGTAGTCGGCGCCGGCACATAAACATATAAATTAGCACCGCCTCTGACACCTATTGGATCCTGAGTGACAAATCGCCCAATTTCTGGATCGTAGAACCGAAAAGTATTGTAATTCAGGCTCGATTCGCAATCAAAATACTGACCTTGGAACCGTAGGTTTTGCTCGACATCCTTGACCGGCAGACTATCTATTGCACCCCAAGAACGATACGTCGCCTGCCAAACGATCTTGCCATCACTGTCCGTCAGCTCCAGCGGCGTGCCAATCTGGTCAGTATGGAAGTAATAAACCTGCTGCTCCTCTCCTTCCGCCTGATCGACCCGCGCCAACGGCGCATAGCTACCCGGCTCATACAGGTACAGGATGCTCTGCCCGGGCGTCTCCTCCCGCAGCATTCTCAGCCCTTGCCAGAGGAAGCGCTTCTGTTCGACTTCGCCGTTGATTTCCGCTTGCTTGGCAACCCGCCGCCCCAGGCTGTCGTAACGGTAGTGCCCGGTACTCTCCAGCTTGCCATTGACCAACGTTTCCGCCCGCACCAGCCGGTTCTCGCAGTCATAGCTAAAGCTCTGCAGCTTGCTGTGCCCCGAGCGCTTCTCGATCAGGTTACCCCACGGGTCGTAACGGTACTCCTGCCCAATTCATATACGAATTCAGGAGTGATCTTTTCGATGCCGTAAATTGCCATCGCATTGGCCGCACACATATCATCGCACCTATATACTATCAATTAAGTTGTCTAGAACACTTTTTATCTTTGAAATATTATAAGGATGATTCAACACAATAATGTTTCCTTGGCCGGAACTCGGCAGACTACCCATCGCAGTCTGATTCCGCACCGTCAATGAAGGTAACTTTTCCCCATGTCAGTCTTAGAGGCCAGTTCGATTGCATGAACTTTTCCAGACTTATCAATAGCCATAATATCTGGGCGCCGCCCTGTTACCCCTTTTACCATTAGCGAAACTGTACGACCTATTCAAATATATCTCTTTGAACTTACCGCTCATTGCCAGCTTATTAGCAATGGCCTCGGAGAACTGATCATGCCCCCGAGTCCCATCTTTTTGACCTTTGCCGAATATTTTTGCTCCATTAACCTCTCGCATAGGGCATGCAGCGAGTCCAAGGGGGTGAACCCATGTGATCGGGCTGGCGAGCACGCGGTGGTCGGCGTTGTACTGCACTTCCAGCTCGCGACCGAGCACGTCGGTGGCCTAGCTGCTGCGGGCGTCGAAGTTGTAACGGAGATGGTAGTGTAGGAAGTGGCTGACGGTGTTCTGGAAGCGCTGTAGCTGAACCTCAGGATTAATGTGCGGGACTTAGCGCCCATGATTAGATGTCGTAACCTACTGTGCTGCCGATCACAATTATAGCTACAAAGATCAAAGACATCACAGTGAAGCTTAAGCATACCTTATGACTGATCGAACCTGGAGAAAACACTGAAAGCGAAGTGACCGAAACAAAGTTGGCAGCCACTTCGAAAGTGTGTATTGTTAAAGAACCTAAGTAAACCTCACCCCGCCCCAATCTCGCCGACCTCAGAACAACTCTTTTACATCTTCATCCCCCATCTGCTCGTAAGGGAACAACCCCATTGCCTCTTGCTCCGAGATCTTTTTCTCATTCTCATTAACATCAATGCTTTTCAAATCATAAGGAGGTGTACCAAACACAAACCTCAACCCTTCAACCCTGTCATCTTCACCCAATTCCAGATGTCCAACCACTTCCCACTCACCCTCGCCCATCTCCAGCAAGGAAAATGTATCGAGAATGACCGGAAACTGCTTAATGGTTTGTAACTTACCCAACTCTTCTCTCGGCGAGGAAGATGTTTCGGCAAAAATTTCAGAAACATAGCCCAGCTCTATTTGCTTAATTAGCCTTGCAAAGCCGTATAAGCCGTCAGCGATTTTAAACGAAAGAACATCGCCAGCCGTATATTTTTTAGTTTTGCCTTTGCCCATTCCAACATCCTCCGAATGACTTTTCAAATCCTCCCCACAAAACAAGCTGGGGCCATTTACCTTAATTGACAACTCAATCAAATACCTTATTTCTTCGAGCTTAGGCCTTCTGCCCAGAGACTCAATATAGAGCACCTGCAGTTCCTCTAGAAGTTTGCCAACTAGGTCTAGAGGTATATCTCCGACAACGATCTCATCATGTCCCGGCGCGCTCCACCACCCCATAACTAAACTCCTCAACAGGCCGTTGCATTAGGTGTTGATTTCCGCCCGTTAAGACTAGCAGATTTTTCATTAAAACTATTTTCAAAGTACTGCTGTCGCCCTGCAGCTCTCGTCTTGCTTTGATGGTCATAGGAATTGATTTTATTACCCCTGTTTGTATCCGAAATCTGCTCCCCTACGATGCCGGTTTTAGTTCCGTGGTGCTCAATATAAGCTTGCTCATAGCCTCGGGCCTGACCGTAAGTAACATTACGATCGAGTACTTTCATTTTTCCTCCATTGAGTCGCCCGCTCGCCACATGCTCACCACGGCGCCTAGTAACATTATCCGTTATGCCAATATAATATGGATCTTTTACACCCTTGTCATACAGTGCATAAACAAAATAACCAGGAGCAGTCTCAGCCACCCACCCCAACGGATCAACCCATGAGACAGGATTATCGGCATAAAAATAAAGATTAAAACCGCCATCAACCCCAATTGGATCCTGACTGATATACCTTCCCGCCTCAGAATCGTAATACCGGAAGGTATTGTAGTGAAGTCCAACTTCACTATCGAAGTACTGCCCCTGAAACCTCAGATTCTGTTCAATCTCATTGACACTTAAAGTTTCTATTTCGCCCCATGAACGATAAGTCGCCTGCCAAACAATCTGCCCGTCGCTATCCGTCAGTTCCAGCGGCGTACCAATCTGGTCAGTATGGAAGTAGTAAACCTGCAGCTCTTCCCCTTCTGCCTGATCAACCCGCGCCAACGGCGCATAGCTACCCGGCTCATACAGGTACAGAATGCTCTGCCCCGGCGTCTCCTCCCGCAGCATTCTCAGCCCTTGCCAGAGGAAGCGCTTCTGTTCGACTTCGCCGTTGATTTCCGCTTGCTTGGCAACCCGCCGCCCCAGGCTGTCGTAACGGTAGTGCCCGGTACTCTCCAGCTTGCCATTGACCAACGTTTCCGCCCGCACCAGCCGGTTCTCGCAGTCATAGCTAAAGCTCTGCAGCTTGCTGTGCCCCGAGCGCTTCTCGATCAGGTTACCCCACGGGTCGTAACGGTACTCCTGATCCCGCCACTGTTTGATCCGGTTGTCCTTGACCTTGTCGAACTGCCGCGCATTGAAGTCCAGGCGGTTGGCTGCCGGGTCGTAACGGAATTCCTCGCTGCCCACCAGCGAGCCGGTATCGCGGCTGCGCAACTGGCCGTTAGCTTCGTACTCGTACTTGATCTCGCCACGCAGCTTGTCCAGCGTGCGCACCAGTTCACCCGCCGGGTCGTACTGATAGCGACGGTGGATCGGGTTGTAGGCATGCTCCACCAGCAACGAGGTATTGATACCGGTGTTGTGCACCTGCGAGAGCTTGTCGGCCGGCAAGCTCGAGGCAAACTGCCAGGCCTTGCGCCCCATCGCGTCATAACCGAAGCAGCTGGTGAGCTTGCCCTGGGTCCGGTACACCTCGCGGTGCAGGTCGTCGCGCTCCATATCGCTGATCACCTGACCGTCCAGGTTCAGCTGGTGCAGGTGCCCACTGCCGTAGTACAGGTGGTTGACCTTGCGGCCATCCGGCAGGGTCAATGTGGTCAGGTTGCTGAGTGGATCGTACTCGTAGCCGAGCGTGCCGTCGGGGGTAATTTCTTTGGTCAACCGCCCCAGCAGATCGTAGGCGTACTCCAGCTTCTCTTCCGTGATCCCAAGCTGCTTGCCGATCCCGGTCGGTTGCCGCTCGATGCTCAGCAACCGGTCGCCGTCGTCGTACGCGAAGTTCTGGCTCGCATCGCGATTGATCTTGGCGACCAGACGGCCAATGGTGTCACGCTCGAACAGCGTATGCCGCTCCGGCCGCTCGGCATTTTCGCCATAGCCAATCTCATCCAGTCGCGTGAGATGGCCTCCGACGTTGTAGCTGAAACGCCGGGTCAGGTTATCTACCCGCACTTCTTCGCTCAGCCGGTCCGAAGCGTCATAGGCAAAGCTGTACGTGGCGTTGTTCTCATTGACCAGCGCGATCAGGCGCACGGCCTTGTCGTACTCGTAGCGTACCCGCTGGCCCTTGGCATCCTGGCGGCTGCTCGGCAGGCCACGCGCCGTACGCATCAGGCGTGTGGTCTGGCCCTTGCCGTCGGTGTGGCTGATTACCTGGCCGTAGACGTTGTAGGTGAAGGTTTCCGCGGTACCGTCCGGGTGACTGATGCGCAGCACTTCGCCGTCGGGCTTGCGCTCCAGGGTGGTGGTCTGGTTCAGCGCATCGGTCACCGCGACGAGGTGCTGGCGTTCGTCGTAGCGGTACCAGGTGCTCTTGCCCGAGCAGTCCTGATAACGCTCGACCTGGGCCAGGGTGTTCCACCACAGGTACTTGGACTTGTAAGTCGCATCGATGATGGTATGCGGCAGGCCGTCATCGCTGTTCAGGTACTCGGTCATCTGGCCGAGGGCATCGAATTCGGCGAGCAGGTTGCCCTTGTCATCGTAGCGCGCTCGCCAGGTGCTGCCGTCCGGATAGCTGACCTGGGTCACCAGCGTGGTCAGGTGGTGATATTCGTAGGTGGTCTTGCGGCCCAGCGGGTCGGTTTCTTCCAACAGGCGGGCGTATTCATCGTACTTGAAGGCGAGCCGGTTGCCGTCCGGCAAATCCAGGCCAACCATGTTGCCCTGCTCGTCCAGCTCGATGGCGTAGCGTTCGCCACCGTAGTCACGGCTGGCGAGCACGCGATGATCGGCGTTGTACTGCACTTCCAGCTCGCGGCCGAGCACGTCGGTGGCCCAGCTGGTGCGGGCGTCGAGGTCGTAGCGGAAATGGTAGTGCTCGCCATCGCTGGTCCAGTGCTCGACCACCCGTGGTTTGCCACCCTGGGTTTCCCAACGGTAGTGGCAGCCCAGGCCCAGCGCGTTGCTGTGGGTCACCATCAGGCCTTCGGCGTAGCTGAAGCTGCGCACCGTGTCGCCGTTGCGGTTGATCACCGCGCTCAGCTGGCCGTGTTCGTCATAGCGGTACTGGGTGAGCGTTTCCACCGCTTCGTTGTTCACCACGCGCTTGATGTCGGTCAGGCGACCCAGCGGGTTGTCGTAGTGCAGGTGCACGCGGGTACCGCCGGTGGCGCTGATGTCGGTCAGCGTACCATCGGGCGTGCGGGTGAAATGCAGGAAGTGGCCGAGGGCGTTTTCGATGCGTTGCAGCGGCACTTCGCTGTTGGTGTCTGGCACTTCGTCGAAATAGAAGAACAGGTTGTCGAGGGTTTGCAGGATGTAGTGGCCGCCCTCGGTGCATACCAGGTACACCTGTTCGTGCGGGTTGTAGATGCGCTGGCCCGGTTGCAAGGTCACGAACGGGATTTCGCGGCCCTGGTTGTCGGTGAGGTAGATGAACGAGCCCTGGCGGCGCAGGCTCTGCTCCCAAGGCAGCACCCAGCCGCGACCGAGCACGCTATCGACAGTCAGGTCGCTGGCGTAGAAGCGTGACCACTCGATCGGCATCAGGCCAGGCAGGCTGAAGTCGATTTCGTCGGGGATCAGTTTGCGGCCGGTGGTGAGGTCGACCGGGTTGCCGACCAGGCCGCCGATGGCCCTGCGGGCGACGGGTTCGACCACGTAGCGGCTGGCTACCTCGCCAGCGACGAAGCCGGCGGTGAACTTCAGGGCGCAAGGCATTATGGCTTTCATGCCGGCCTGGGTACCCGCCTTGATCAGCTGCGCAATACCGCCAGCGGCACCGGCAATGGCCATCAGCACATCCACGGTGGTGCGCAGCCACTCCGGGATCTCGTCATCCACTGGCAGATAGCGGTAGGTGCCACCGCCGATGATGACGTTGTCCGACCCACCGGAAATGGTCGCGCCGCAGGTCAGCTTGTCGCCCTTGCGTGCAGCCGCGACGCTGTTGATGAAGACGTTGGTCGAGCCTTCGGCAATCTGCACCGGCCCTGGGTGCTTGTCGCAGGCACCGATGCTTTTTTCGACGCGGGCGGCCTTGCGGCTGTTGATGAAAACGTTGGGTGAGGCAGTGGTTATCGTCCCTGAGGGGGACGAGAACATACTGCCTATCGCCTCTCCGGCGGCGGTCAGCAAGCTGCCCCCGATGCCGGCTGCGAGGCCGGCCAGCAAGGCCACGCCGAACCCGCAGGTGAAGGTGGCGATGGCCACCGTCGCCACCAGTGCGATGCCCAGGGCGGCCCCGATCAGGAAGCCCCCCAGCGCGCTGGTGTGCGATATCTCGTCGCCGAACCTGGCCGCTTCGAACATGAGGGATTACTCCTGTTCGCCGGACTCGGCGCTGGTTACGGACGGGGCTCGCGGCGTGAAGCTGGCCAGCAAGTTGTCCCAGTCCTGGTTCTGCTGGGCACTGAAGTCGGCCTGTGCGGTGGTGGAAAAGATCAGGGCACGCCCGGGGCTGATGATGAAAGCGGCCTGGCGCTGATACAGCGGGCGGCCCTGGTTCATGTAGTAGGCGTCGATCTGGATGCCGGCAATGGGTGCGGTAGCCGAGAGCGAGACGGCCTTGTTGCCCATGCGGGTGTAACCACGCAGCTTGGAGGTGAGCATCTTCACCTGGCGATCGACATAGGCCTGCAGCGCTTCGTCCGGCAGCAAGGTGTCACGCGAGATGGTGATGCTCAACGGTGCTGGAACACTGGCACCCAAGACGAACATGTTGACCGTGCGGTCCTCGAAACCTGCCGGCAGCGCGATGCCGCCTTCCTGCAACTCGTAATCCATGCGATGAAAATTCCTGATAGCGAAAAAATCGGGGTTCAGCCCTGCGCGAAGCCATCGAGCATGCGGTCGAACTCGGCCAGCCACTGGCTCAGGCCCGGCTTGCTTGGGTCGATCACGCTGGAAATATCCAGCCATTGCACCGACTGGCTGCCGGCGATGGGCACCAGCGCGCCGACCAGGCGACCGTGCCGGGGCTCGTGGCCAGCATTGAAGTGGAAATCCAGGACCTTGGCCGGGTTGCCAGCCAGGAGGCAATCACGTTGACGAATCACGCGCAGTTGCGGGTTCAATTCGCGCAAAGCCTGGATCGCGCCGTCGAACAATTGCTCCAGCGGCTGCCTGGCGCGTACATCACGGCGGCGGATGCTGAGGCTGATCGGCTCGCCTTCATGCTCGATGGTGGTCTGGATGTCGCGAAAGCGAAAGCCGATCGGAAACTGCAGAGTGAAACCTGCGAAGGTGAAACCGCTGCCCACATCCTGCAACGCGGCTGGCACCGGTTCCGGCTCGGGCACAGGCTCAGGCACATGAGCGGCTTCCGCCAACCTGGCCAGCCGCGCAGCCTCCTCTTGCGCTTCGCGCCTGGCAGAGATGCGGTCGTAGATCGAGGGCTTGTACATGAACCTTGCCTCAGTCGTTGATCCGCACTGCAGCGCCAGTGATCTGGGTGGTGTCGGTGCTGGTGGTCACGATGACCTTGCCTTTGATCTCGATGCCTTCCGGGGTCAGCGTGATGCTGCTGTCGCCCACCTGCAGGATGATGTGCTGCTTGGCAGCCACCTGTATGAACTGGTTGTCGACCTGCAGGGTGTAGGAACCTTCGGTCACTTGCACCATGGTGTCTTTCTTGACCGTTTCGGTGTGCGTGCCGCCCACCGTAATCGTGCGGTTGTTCCCCACATCATGGGTCTCATCCAACTCGATCTCGGTATCCATGTTGCGCTCGGCATGCATGATGATCTGCTCGGCGCCAGCCTTGTCCTCGAAGCGGAAGAAGTTGGCGGTACCGCCGTCGCCCTTCATCGACCGGGTCAGGAAACCACTCTGGGTCTTGTTCGCCGGCAGCGACCATGGCGGGGTGTTGGTGCTGTTGTACAGGCTGCCCATGATCAGCGGGCGGTCGGGGTTGCCATCGAGGAACACCACCACCACTTCGTCGCCCACGCGTGGGATCTGGATGCTGCCGAAGCCACCGCTGGCACCAGCTTGGGCGACGCGTACCCAGCAGGAGCTCTGGTCGTTGAACTCGCCGTTGCGGTCCCAGTGGAACTGTAACTTCACCCGGCCCAGTTCATCGGTGTAGATCTCTTCGCCGGGGGGGCCGACGATGATGGCAGTCTGCGGCCCGCTGATGCCCGCCCTAGGCGTGTTCAATGCAGGGCGGAACGGAATTTTCCGGCGAATGCAGCTGAAGCTGTTGCGGTAGCCCGCCTCACCGTCGTTGGTGTAATTGTTCTGCCCCCAGTGGGTAACCGAAAGCAGCAGAAACTGTCGGTCATCCGGGGCGTCATTGTCGTGATCGTAATGCTGACTCAATTCAAAGTAGTAGCCAGGCTCCATGACGCGACAGTTGCTCTCGCCATGGAAGGTCTTGCCGTCCACTTCCATCGCCTCCAGCCGACGCCGCGCCTTGCGCACGCCTTCATCGGCATCGGCGTAGCCGTAGAGACCTTCGTATTCGAAGACTTCATACTGGCCGACCTCACCCTGCTGGTTGACGGAATTCAACTGCACCAGGTGTGGGTTGCCCGGTTGCTTGTAGTCGAAGGATTTCAAGGCCAGGCGCGTTGGTTGCATCCGCCGCGCCGAAGACCATTTGGTGATCGAGTCTGCGGTTTCGGTGACTGAAGCACTGTGGTAACGAATCAGCGGTTGGCGCTCCAGCTGCGGAAGCATGCTGCTGTCATCGCTGATGATCATGCGATGGCCTTCCTGGGAGTGCTCGAAGGTGAAAAACAGCCCTTCTTGCTCGAGCAGGCGCAACACGAAGTTCAGGTCCGACTCCTGGTACTGGGTGCAGTAGCTGATCGGTTTGAGCGGTTGGCTCAGACGAAACTCGTAATCGGCCAGGGTCAGGTAGTACGCAAAGACGTCCTTGACGATCTGCTCGGTGGTCTTGTCCTGGAATATCCGCGAATCGCGGCGACGGCTGAGGATCCATATCCACGGCACGAGTTCGGCAGTGTAATTGGCAATGCCGCCGTCGGCACCAGCATGGACGAAGTCCGACACGTGCGCGCTGATGTAGCGTGTGCTGCCATCAGCCAGGGCGATCCCTACCGTCACTTTCTTGCCGATGAGCTTCTTGAGCTCGATGCGCGCATCCTGGGAGATAAGCTGCACCTGGAAACTGAACAGCTCCGAAATCCCCTCGCGGCCGCTGAAGCTCAGCAGTTGCAGTTCTTGTTCGGGCGGCAGCGGCGAGTCGAAGGTAAACAGACGTTGATGCTGCGTGAGGATCGATTCGAGGGCGTCCGTAATCATGTCAATGCATCCTGCATCAAGCTGGAAATCTTGCAATGAAAACGCGCTTAAAAGAGGCTGTCAAATGATGGCGATACGCCAGATTCCATCAAGCTGACGTCAAAATGCTTCTACGGGAAGCAGTATCGCGGACTGTAGAGCAGCAGGCGGTTTTTTGGTTAATTGCATCGTATTGTGTCCATCGGTTTGATCAGTCGGTCATCGGGGGTGTACGCTCCTTGCGCTCAGCCGAGAGGCAATACACTGCGAATTTCAGGGAGAAGAATCGCCATGAGCGTGAGTGAAAACCAACTCAGCCAACTGGACCGGGAGATGGACCAGAATCACCGGGAGATGGTGATCATGTCGATCGAGGACTTTCAGGCACAAGCCCAGTTCGCCCAGAGAACTCACGGTGCAACGCAGGCTCCACAAGTGTGCACACGCACCCAGGGCGACATGCTGACCGGCACCTGGCAGAGCGTGAAATCCACCTACAACGGCCTGCCCCACACCTTCGTCAATACGACCTGGGGCGTGCCCACGGCCATGGCCGCATGGGACATGAAAAATACTGCCGGTTTCATTCGCGACATGAACGGGCTGGGCACAAAGGTGCGCTACACCATACGCAACGGCAAGCAGTACGTGATCCTCACCGGCTACCCAGGCCTGCGCAAGACGCTAAATGCTCCCCGTTATGGCATCCAGAACGCCAAGCTGGTCAGCATGGGCATCGGCAAATACGGTGTGCGCGGTTCGTCGATCAAAGGCTTCAAGCTTTCGTGTTATGTGGCGGTAGCCATCGAAGTCGCAGAATGGGTATTTGCCGACGAGCATGTGATGAGCGACCTGTTTGGCGGTATTGGCGTTGAGCTGATCAAAGCCGGTATAGCTTCGGCGATCGGGTATGCTTTCGGGCTGGCCATTGGCTCAATGGCCACTTTCGCCGCCGCACCCGTCATCCTGGGGGCTGCCGTTGTATTCGCAGTTGGCGTTGGGCTTAACGAGCTTGATGTCCGCTATGGAATAAAAAACTCGGTTAAAGCGGGCCTTCGGTATGCCGTGGACCAAATTGAATATTTGGGCCAGCAGGCCATGCAGATTAGTACCAAGGACTTGCAAAAATACGCAGAGAAACAAATCACCAATATTGCTAGCGAGGTGGCAGACACTCTCTATAATGAGGCCAAGCGCTGGGCACTGCAAAAACTTCGGCCAGGAGACCTCAATCTGCCTGGATGGCCTACTGTGCCTGAACTTCCCTCTATGCCCTCACTCCCGACGTTCAACTTTCCAAAGTTTTAACCATGACTATTCAACCTCATGAGCTCCACGAGCGCTCTCCCCACCTGTTTCGTCTCATGGCCCTCGCGACTGGCCTAGCAACTTCGATATTGGGCATTCTGTCAGCTTATTGGCTTGGGAGCAATCTACTCTCCTTGTTCGGAAGGCTCTTAACGAATGCCCCAATCGTGGTGACGCCCTATCTGGTGTTTATGCTCATCGCCATGTGTACGGTCACCCCAATCATAGTTGTTACATCACTGCATGCCTGCTGGCGCGCGAAAAAATTCGACCCGCCCCCCCATTCCCGGATGTTCCGCTTTCAACATAACTCATACAAATTGACACTTTGGTCAATGATCTATATTGCGCCGGCGCTGGCATTACTCGTGACTTTTGGCCTGTGGTCGAAGGGGTACACCCCGTGCCAGAAACTCCTGATTTCAGGGTCGGCCTGGAAGGTGTACTGGGTCAATGATGTGCGATATTGCTTCAAACCTGATTTTTACAACAGCGACGAGCAACCCTGCAAGCGTGTTGGCAATCGAGCTATTTGCACGAAAGCTGATGGACAGCAGTGAGAAACACTAGTACAGCAGGGCTCTATAGATGAAAATTCGATACTCATAAACTTCATCTGTATCATCGCCCCTTAATATCAGACTGCTGGCTGTCGGCATGATCATCGCCATGCTGTTGGTCGCGGCCTTCTCGGTCTACGCCTACATCAACTACCTGTTCCCGCTGTACGGCAGATTACTGCGTGGCGCGCCTGTCGTGGAAACACCTTACCTCGCGTTCGGCCTGCTCATGGCACCGCCGGCGGTGGCAATTCTGCTGGTTGGTTGTGCGATATGTGCCTGGACCGGGAAAAAATTCGACCCGCCCGCAGGCACACGACTGCACCGCTTCCAGGCGCTGATGTTCGGGCTTTCCCTGAAGACGCTGCTCTACGTCGTCCCTGCCGTTATGGTTCTGACGACCCTTGCGCTGCTTGGCAGAGGCTACTCGCCCTGCCCTAAGCTGGTGATATCGGGCTCTGCCTGGCAATTGTTCTGGGTCAACGATGAGCGCATTTCACGCACCAGCAGAACGTCATGACTGTCGCCACTGCCATGGGCACGAAGACAATTTTTGGCGCCACCCCCAGCATGAACACTGAAATCATCAGCAGCAAAAACCAGAACGCCCAAATGCCCCCAAAAAAACGTTCAGTAGTGATCATGGAACTCGACTCTACCCGTCACTTTTCATTAGCCGACGTAGCCTGGCCATCAATGGCTGTCGCAAGCCAGCTCGTCGAGTTCATCCACCTGGCGCGAGGTGGAAAGGCCCACCGCAGACCATGTCACTGACCTGCCCCTGCGCGACCGGAGCAGGCGGCCATCCACCGCGTCGCCTGCTTCGCGGGCGTGCCCGCTCCCATAGTGATCATGCTCGTTTTCAAGGTTATTGACCAGACCGTTGCCTCTGCAGGTACGGCATAGGCCATCCAAACGGATGGACCACGCTTGATAACACCCTTGCGCGCGGCGCATTCCGTCGCGCTGCCATCATCCAGACGTGCTTTGGCAACACCTCCGGAGAATACGATCCGCGCAAAAAATGAGACCGGATTCACTTTTTGCAAAAAACTTTTGCAAAGAAATTTTCTCACGCTCATACCCCTCGCACACCCAAATTTTAGGGCTTGAACTCCCATTTCCCGCGCCCGAAACCCCAGTCAATATCACGACGCCATCATTGCGTCACATCACAAAGCGGGGAAAAAATTGCCTTCCTCGCCGGAACTTCTTCCGCAGCGAGGTGCCCTACTCGGCATTGCTGGCAACACGATATTCATGTGCCAGCACTCAAGTTTGCCGCCGTCGAGAGGCGCAATTTCAGGTCCACGCCATTGGCGTTTCAGGACGATCAAGCAGGCACATGGACGATGCACCGATGACACAGACATTCGATGTCGAAGCACTGATCAAGCTGCGTAGCCAGACGCGGGCGATCTCCGATGCGCTGAAGGCGCAGGCGGCGGATTACCTCGCCACGGTGGCACCGCTGATCCGTCCGCAAACCCTGTTTGGCGAATACCTGCAAGGCGCCCAGCGCAGCAGCGGGCGCGAAACCCAGGGCCACTTCCAGGCCCTGGTCGAACTCTACGAACGTATCGGCTCGGCCGCGCCGTTCCAGCTGGTCACCGAGCTGGAAGTACCGCTGAACCTGATCAGCACCACCCCCGAACTGTTCCCGCTGGAATACGACAAGGCCCTGGAACACAGCGGCCAGGTCATCCGCATCACCAGCCCGACCCGCTGGGTGGTGGGCTTCCACGCCTTCGACCTGGCGCGGTTTCGCAACGTCATCAAAGACCCCAACCGCAGCAGCGCCGAGCTGTACCGCTTCGTGGTGCACTACCTGGTGCTGTTCTACTGCCTGAGCAAGTCGCCTGGCCTTGGCCGGCTGTTCGAGGGCCTGCGCTACAACCTGAGCTTCGAGCGCCTCAAGGGCTTTGGCGACCTGCCGTTCTGCGTCATCAGCTCGCCGGTGCGCTCTGAACTGCCCGACGACTCGGTCATCCGCAGCAGCACGCAAATTGCCGGCAACACCAGCTTCGAAGAGCTGGTGGGCCGCGACAACATCCTGGAAATGAACGACGAAATCCGTCAGCGCCTGCTGCTGACGATCGAAGGACTGTAACGCGCAGCGCCCGGCAACGGGCCGCGCAATGATTCGCAGCGAATTGCTCGCACTGGAGAACACGATGGCGAAGAAGGAAAGCACTCAGCACAAACTCGACCGCGTTCGCGCGCCTCGGGTCCATATCACCTACGACGTGGACATCGGCGATGCCATCGAGAAAAAGGAGCTGCCCTTCGTCGTCGGCGTACTGGGCGACTTCTCCGGCAACCCGCTGGAGCCCCTGCCCAAGCTCAAGGACCGCAAGTTCGTGTTCATCGACCGCGACAACTTCAACGGCGTGCTCAAGGGCATCAAGCCACGCCTGACCTACCGCGTCGACAACACCCTGGCCAAGAACGGCACCCAGCTGGGCGTGGAGCTGAACTTCAACAGCCTCGAAGACTTCGAGCCACAGAACGTGGTCAAGCAGGTCGAACCGCTGCGCAAACTGCTGGAAGTGCGCAACAAGCTGGCCGACCTGCGTAACAAGATGGGCGGCAACGACAAGCTCGAAGAGCTGCTGATGGACGTGCTGCAGAACACCGAGAAGCTCAAGACCCTGGGCAAGGAATTCGGCCGTGAAGCCGAAGTGAAAGACCCATCCAGCAGCGATCGCGCCTGAGCAGGAGCCCGAACATGACCGACAAGCAAACCGCACCGCAACAGGCCGGCGAACTGGTCGAAGTGGAAAACTTCGCGCCACAGGCATCGTTGCTCGACAGCATCATTTCGCAAAGCCGCGTGGCCCGCTCCGACACCGAGCGCAACCGCACCCGCGACCTGATTGGCGAACTGGTGAACCAGGTGCTCGAGGGTGAGATGACCCCGAGCAAGGACCTGATCGCCGTGCTCGATTCGCGTATCGCCGAGATCGACGCGATGCTTTCCGAGCAGATGAACGAAATCATGCACGCCCGTGAATTCCAGCAGCTGGAAGCCTCCTGGCGCGGCCTGAAATACCAGGTAGACCAGACCGAGACCAGCACCACGCTGAAGATCCACCTGCTCAATGCCTCGAAGAAGGACCTGGTACGCGACCTGAAGGCCGCCAGCGAATTCGACCAGAGCGCGCTGTTCAAGAAGGTCTACGAAGAAGAGTACGGCACCTTCGGCGGCGCGCCTTTCGGCATGCTGATCGGTGACTACGAGTTCAACCGCAACCCCGAAGACATGTACCTGCTGGAGGAGATCTCGCACGTCGCCGCGGCCGCCCATGCCCCGTTCATTTCGGCCGCCTCCCCCGAGCTGTTCGGCTGGGACTCCTTCACCGAGATGTCCGGCCCGCGTGACCTGGCAAAGATCTTCGACACCGTCGAATACGCCAAGTGGAAGTCGTTCCGCGCCTCGGAAGACTCGCGCTACGTCGGTCTCACCCTGCCGCACGTGCTCGGTCGCCTGCCGTATGGCCCCGATACCACCCCGGTGGAAGAATTCAACTTCGTCGAAAGCGTCGATGGCCGCGACCACAACAAGTACCTGTGGATGAACGCTGCCTACGCCCTCGGCACCCGCGTTACCGATGCCTTCGCCCGCTACGGCTGGTGCGTGGCCATCCGCGGCGTGGAAGGTGGCGGCCTGGTCGAAGGTTTGCCAACCCACACCTTCAAGACCGACGACGGCGAAATCGCCCTCAAGTGCCCGACCGAAATCGCCATCACCGACCGCCGCGAAAAAGAGCTGTCGGACCTGGGCTTCATTCCCCTGGTGCACTGCAAGGGCACCGACTATGCCGCGTTCTTCGGCACCCAGTCGGCGCAGAAGCAGAAGCAGTACAACACCGACATCGCCAACGCCAACGCGCGCCTGTCGGCCCAGCTGCAGTACATCTTCGCCACTTCGCGCATCGCCCACTACATGAAAGCCATCATGCGCGACAAGATCGGTAGCTTCGCCTCGCGCATGGATGTCGAGCGCTTCCTCAACCAGTGGCTGGCCAGCTACGTGCTGCTCGACGACACCGCCAGCCAGGAAGCCAAGGCCAAGTTCCCGCTGCGCGAAGCCCGCGCCGAGGTGTTCGAAGTGCCGGGCAAGCCAGGTGTGTACAAGGCCGTGACCTACCTGCGCCCGCACTACCAGCTGGATGAGCTGACCGCTTCGCTGCGCCTGGTTGCCGAGCTGCCACAGGGCGCGCGCGGCTGACAGGCCGGTGTGTACAGGGATGACACATGAGTAACCAGGCCCGCCTGCTGCCCTCGCTGCTCGACCGACTGCTGGACGACCGTCCGTACCAGTCGGCCGAGCCAGCCGTGCAACGCACCTGCTCGTTGAGCGAGTACAAGGCCAGCATCGTCCGTGACCTGGAGGTACTGGTGAACACTCGCCAGAGCCTGGTCGCCGAAGAGCTGGAGGGCTACAGCCAGCTCGGTGGCTCCATCCTCGAATACGGCATGCCCGACTTCATCAGCCGCAGCGTGCTCGACCCGCATGATCGGCGCCTGATCCAGCAGCAACTGGAGCGGGCGATCAGCACAGGGGACCGACGTTTTCGCCGGGTCCGCGTGCAGCTGCTGGCCCAGCAGAACGGCCACCGCATGTTGACCTTCCGCGTGGACGCCGTGTTGCGTCTGCAGGACATCAGCCGCCAGGTGTCATTCGACGCCGTGCTGCAGGTCAACACCCAGGAATACAAAGTGCAGAACCTCAACTGATGCTCGACGAACTGCTGCCCTACTACGAAAAGGAACTGTCGCACCTGCGCTTCCTCGGCCAGGAGTTTGCCGCGCAGTACCCGAAAATCGCTTCGCGGCTGTTGATCGAGGGCGACAACTGCGAAGACCCGCACACCGAGCGCCTGATCGAGGCGTTCTCGTTCCTGTCTGCGCGGGTGCACAAGAAGCTCGATGACGAGTTTCCGGAAATCGTCGAATCCTTCCTCGAGGTGCTGTACCCACACTACCTGCGCCCTACCCCATCGATGTCGATTGCCGAGCTGAGCCTGGGCAAGCACGAGAAAGTCACCGAAGCCTACCGGGTGGCGCGCCATACCGAGATGCATGCCAATGCCGTAGAAGGTGTGGTGTGCAAGTTCCGCACCTGCTACCCGGTTGAGCTGTGGCCGATTGCCGTGCAGCAGGCCTCGTTCGCCGAACTGGAGCGTTCGGCCTTCAACGGCCACAGCGCCGACCTGGTCGCACGCCTGCGCATCCGCCTGGCAGCCACCGGCTATGCCCTGTTCGGGCAGATGGAACTGGACCGCCTGCGGTTCTTCCTCGACGGCGAGGCGACCCTGATGCTGCAGCTGTACGAGCTGCTGTTCAACAACCTGGCCAAGGCCACCCTGAGCTTCCAGGACCAGGGCCGCAGCCGCGAAGTGGCCTTGCCGGCCGATGCCCTGAAAGCCGTGGGCTACGCCCGTGACGAAGGCCTGGTGGACTACTCCGAGCGCTCGTTCCTGGGCTACCGCCTGCTGCACGAGTACTTCACCTTCCCCGACAAGTTCATGTTCTTCGACCTGAACGGCTTTGCCCGCATCCTGCAGGGCAAGGCCATCGAGCAGGTCGAGATCAACTTCTATTTCTCCGACTACGACCTCAGCGAGCGCCTGGCGCGGCTGACACAGAACATCGGGCGCAACAACTTCAAGCTCAACTGCACACCGATCATCAACCTGTTCCGCCAGCAAGCCGAACCGATCAAGCTGACCCACACCCAGCACGAATACCCGGTCACTCCCGATACACGGCTGCACAACGCTGCCGAAGTCGTCTCGATCGACCGCGTACGGCGGGTGCGCAAACTCGGCGGCATCGACCAGGTCGCCACCTGCCACCCGTTTTTCGAACCCCGTGGCGAGCAGGACCCGCACAGCAGCTTCTGGGTGGCGCGCCGGCGCATCCAGGGTGACGCCACCGCCATGAGCATCCGCGTGGTCGACCGGGACCTGGAGCTGATCGACGCCAGCAGCGACACCCTCAGCATCGGCCTTACCTGCAGCAACCGAGATGTACCGCTGATGCTGCCGTTCGGGGGCGAACGTGGTGACTTCAACATTCCCGCCAACTCGGTGATCAAGGATATCCGCTGCCTGCGCAAGCCCACCGCCACGGTGCGTGTGCCCCTGGGCAAGGGCCTGATCTGGCGGTTGATCGCCCACCTGTCGCTGAACCATATGTCGCTGGTCAGCCAGGGCCGCGAAGTGCTGCTGGAGCTGTTGTCGCTGTACAACTACCGCAATGTTTCCGCCATTCGCAAACAGATCAACGGCATCAAGGCGATCAGCAGCGAGCCGGTGGTCGCACGCATCGGCCACCCGCGGCCGAACTTCGTACGTGGCGTCGGCATCACGCTGACCCTGGATGAAAGCCAGTTCATCGGCAGTGGCGTGTACCTGTTCGGCATGGTGCTGGACCACTTCTTCGGCCAGTACTGCTCGATGAACAGCTTCACCCAACTGACCCTGCGCACCCAACAACGAGAAAAGAGAGTCGTCCAATGGCCAGCACGCACCGGCGATCAGCCCCTGGTCTGATCGATCAGGCCCGAGCCGAGCCGCACCGATTCGAATTCTTTCAATTGGTGCGCCTGCTCCGCCTGCACTACAGCCGTACCGGGCGCATGGACCTGGCAACCCGGCCGCACGAAGACCCGCTGCGTTTTCGTACCCAGCTGTCGCTGGCGTTCCCGGCCAGCGAGGTCAGCGACCTGCACTTCGAGCGCGAAGGCAAGGTGTCGCCGGCCGGCCTGCCGCTGTCGGAAGTGCAGGTCACCTTCATGGGCCTGGTCGGGCCGTCAGGCGTACTGCCGCGCCCGTATACCGAGCTGCTGCTGGAGCGCCACGTGCAGTATCGCGACGATGCCGCCCACGCGTTTCTCGACATCTTCTCGCACCGCATGACCACGCTGTTCTACGAAGCCTGGCAGAAGTACAAATTTCATATCGAGCACGAGCGCAATGGCACTTCGGGCTTCGATGGCTACCTGCTCAACCTGGTCGGCCTCGGCCCGCGCGCGCAGCAACTCAAGTTCGAGCAGCAACCAACCGCGCTGCGCCGCGAGCTGTTCAGCTACTTTGCCGGCCTGCTCAGCCAGAAGCCGCGCAACGCGCTGAACCTCGAACGCATGCTCGGCTTCTATTTCTCGCTGCCGATCAAGGTCCGCCAGTTCGCCGGGCGCTGGCTGCACCTGCAGCCCGAACAATGCACCCAGCTCGGCCGCCGCAATGCCCAGCTCGGCCACAGCGCCGTAGCCGGCAACCGGGTCTGGGACTACCAGTCGTGCATCCGCATCGAGCTGGGCCCGCTAAGCCTGGCCGATTACCAGCGCTTCCAGCCGGGCACCGCGTGCTACCGCAAGCTGGTCGAGCTGGTGCGCTTCTATATAGGCGCCGAACTGGATTTCGAAATTGCCCCGCGCCTCAAGCGCGAGGCGGTGCCACGCGCCCAGCTGGGCCGCAGTGGCAATGTCGCCCTGGGCTGGCTGGGCTGGCTCAAACGCCCTGGTCGTGACGCGGAGCCTTCGCGTTGCGCCGTCTTCCACATTCCTTACGATGGGGTCGCCTTGTGAACCTGAAGTCTCTGTTCGCCAAGCTCAACGAAACCAGCCGCACGGCCACGGAAAGCGCGGCGGCCCTGTGCCTGTCGGAGCACCATTACGACGTGGAGGTGGAGCACCTGCTGCTGCAGTTGCTCGACAACAGCGACAGCGACCTGGCGACGATCCTGCGCCACTACGAAGTAGTCGCCGAGCGCCTGCAGGCGCAGTTGGTCACGGCCCTGGGCACCTTCAAGAAAGGTAATACCCGCACCCCGGCGCTGTCGCCGCACATCACCCGCATGATCGAGCAGGCCTGGCTGCTGGCGTCGATCGAATACGGCGTCGGCCAGGTGCGCAGCGCTCACCTGCTGCAGGCCCTGCTCGACGATGCCGAACTGCGTCGCGTGGTGATCGCCTCGGCGCCGGAGCTGGAGAAAATCAACGCCGATGACCTGCGCCTGAACCTTGCGGCGCTGGTGGAAGGCAGCGCCGAGTCCCGGCAGGCCAGCCCGTTGGCCAGCCCTGCGGCGCCAGTGAACAGTGCGAACAAGGCCGGCGGCAAGACTCCGGCGCTGGACCAGTACACGGTCAACCTCACCCAGAGCGCCCGCGAAGGCCGCATCGACCCGGTGCTGGGCCGCGAGTTCGAAGTACGGCAGATGGTCGACATCCTCACCCGCCGTCGGCAGAACAACCCGATCCTCACCGGCGAAGCCGGGGTCGGCAAAACCGCCGTGGTCGAAGGCCTGGCCCTGCGCATCGCCCAAGGTGACGTGCCGGCGGTGCTCAAGGATGTGGCCCTGCACACCCTCGACCTGGGCCTGCTGCAGGCCGGCGCCGGGGTCAAGGGCGAGTTCGAGAACCGCCTCAAGGCAGTGATCGAAGAGGTCAAACGCAGCCTGCACCCGATCATCCTGTTCATCGACGAAGCCCACACCCTGATCGGTTCCGGTGGCCAGGCCGGGCAGAACGATGCCGCCAACCTGCTCAAGCCGGCCCTGGCCCGTGGCGAGCTGCGCACCATCGCCGCCACTACCTGGGCCGAATACAAGAAGTACTTCGAGAAGGACGCCGCCCTCGCCCGCCGCTTCCAGGTGGTCAAGGTGGAGGAACCCGACGAAGACAAGGCCATCCACATGCTGCGCGGCCTGCTCGGCAAGATGCGCGAACACCACAAGGTAGCGGTGATGGACGAAGCGCTGGTGCAGGCCGTGCGCCTGTCCAACCGCTACATCACCGGCCGCCAGCTGCCCGACAAGGCGGTCAGCGTGCTCGACACCGCCTGCGCACGCATTGCCCTGGCGCAATCGTCGCAACCTGGCGCCCTGGAAGACTGCCGACGCCAGATCGACAACCTGCAGGCCGAAATCGCCGTGCTCGGCCACGAAGCCGGCAAAGGCCACGACCACACTCGCCGCCTGGGCGAGCTGCAGGCTGCCCTGCAGGCCGAGCAGCAGCGGGAGCAGCAGCTGAACACGCAGTGGCAACAGGAGCTGGAACTGGTCGAACAGCTCAAGGCGCTGGACGCCGCCAGCGAGGCCGATGCCAAGCAGCTCAACGCCCTGCGTGCCGAACTGGCCCGCGTGCAAGGCGATCAGCCCCTGGTCCATGCCCTGGTCGACAGCGGCGCCATCGCCCAGGTCATCAGCGGCTGGACCGGTATCCCGCTGGGCAAGATGCTGCGTGACGAGATCGACACCGTGCAGCGCCTGCCGGCCCTGCTTGGTGAGCGCGTGCTGGGCCAGGACCACGCCCTGCACGAGATCGGCAAGCGCATCAAGATTTCCCGCGCACGCATGGAAGACCCGAACAAACCGATCGGTGTGTTCCTGCTGCTCGGCCCCAGCGGCGTCGGCAAGACCGAAACCGCGCTGGCCCTGGCCGATACCCTGTACGGCGGTGAACGCAACCTCATCACCATCAACATGTCCGAGTACCAGGAAGCTCACACCGTTTCGAGCCTCAAGGGCTCGCCTCCCGGCTATGTCGGCTATGGCGAAGGCGGCGTGCTGACCGAGGCGGTGCGCCGCAAGCCGTACAGCGTGGTGTTGCTCGACGAGGTGGAAAAAGCCCACCCCGACGTGCTCGAACTGTTCTTCCAGGTATTCGACAAGGGCGTGCTGGACGATGGCGAAGGCCGCGAGATCAATTTCCGCAACACGGTGATCATCCTCACCTCCAATACCGGTACCGAGCGCATCATGCAGACCTGCCTGAACGCCACCGAGCTACCGACGCCCGCAGCGATCGTCGAAGACCTGCGTGACCAGCTCAACCATGTGTTCAAGCCGGCCTTCCTCGGCCGCCTGAGCATCGTGCCGTTCTACCCGGTGCAGGACCAGATCCTCGAGCGCATCGTCGCCCTCAAGCTCGAACGCATCGCCAAGCGCTTCGCCCGCAACCACCAGGCCGAGCTCAGCTACGACCAGGCGTTGGTCAAGGCCATCGCCGCGCGCTGCACCGAGGTCGACAGCGGTGCGCGCAACATCGACAACATCCTGTCCCAGACCCTGATGCCCGAGCTCGCCCAGCGCGTGCTCGAGCGCATGGCCCAGGACACGCCGATCCAGCGTCTTGCGATCGAGCTGGGCAGCGATGGCGATTTCGCCTATCGCGTGGCCTGACCAGTACACGGAGGTTTTGCCGTCATGCAACACAAGCACACCGCCCTCAAACGCCTGACCACAGCTGCCTTGCTGGTGGCGCTGGCCGGCTGCGGGGTCACCGACCGTATCGGCAAGCGCATGGAAGACAGCTGGGCGGCCGACATGCTGGCCGACAGCGAAAAGGTCATTCTGACCTCCGACGGCGGCAACCAGCTCAACCCCGATGCCGAGGGCAAGCCGCTGTCGGTGGTGATGCGCGTGTACCAGCTGACCGACCTCGAACGCTTCGCCGCGACCGATGCCGAGACCCTGTGGGACACCCCGGAAAAGGCCTTGGGCAACACCCTGGTGGAAGCCCGCGAGATCACCCTGCTGCCGGGCATCGGCCAGATCGACCAGTGGCCACTGGCCAAGAGCGCTCGCTACGTCGGCGTGGCAGCGTTCTTCCGCAACGAACAGGACGCGCGCTGGAAGGTCGCCTTCGACGCCAACTCGCTGCGCAAGGACGGTATCTGGTTCTCTTCCGACGGCCTGCGGGTGCTGGTGGACAACACCGAAATCAGCGCCATGCGTGGCGTCGACGTACTGAACAAACCGCCGACCGCCGACCAGCTGGCAGCCGCGCAGAAGGCCCGGGACAACGCACCGACGCTCACCGACAAGGTGCAGGACGCCGTGCTCGACAAGGCCAGCGATGCCGCCGGCAAATCGGCACAGAACACCATGGATTCAACCTTCAACTCTTTAGTGGATAGCGTCAAATGAGCAAGCAGAGCCGGGTGATGTGGTCGGAAGGCATGTTCCTGCTGCCTCAGCACTTCCAGTACCAGGATGAGTTCCACCAGCACCAGCTGGCCGAGGCGACCTTGCGCACCACCCCATTCCATTGGGGTGTGCAGGTACTGCAGGTGGATGAGGACGCCCTGGCCAACGGTTCGCTGCAGCTCAAGCGACTCAAGCTGGTGTTCCCTGACGGCAGCCTTTACGACGCACCGCAGCACGACCCGTTGCCGGCTGCCCGCGACCTCAAGGACCTGCTCAAGGCCAACGACCTCAAGGTTCATGCTGCCTTGAAACTGCCCGAGCCATTCGGCCTGAACTATGTCGAGGACGGCCAGGAACACAAGGCCGCGCGGCGTTTCCGCAAGCAGTTCGATACCCTGCCCGACCTCAATGAAGGCGAGCTGGAAAACGAAATCACCAGCCTGCGCCTGAACGTGGTGCTGCTGGTGGACGGTGACAGCCTGGACGGCTACAGCCACTGCCCGCTGGCCAGGCTGTCCCGCAACAGCATGGGCGGTTTCAATCTCGACCCGCATTTCGTCCACCCCACTCTGCATCTGGGCAGCCACGAGACCCTGGCCGGCATCGGCAAGCGCCTGCTCGGCGCCCTGCAGGCCAAGAGCAAGGCCCTGTCCGGCCGACGCCGCGAACGCGCCGACCAGATCGCCGAGTTCGGCTCCAGCGACGTAACCCTGTTCTGGCTGCTGAACACCGTCAACCGCGCCCACCCGCAGCTGGCCCATCTGCTGGCGCACCCGCGCCTGCACCCCGAGCGCCTGTACCTGTTCCTTGCCGACCTGGCGGGTGGCCTGCTGACGTTCACCCTGGACACCCAGCTCAGCGACATCCCCGAATACGACCATCACGACCCGGCCGCGTCGCTGGTCAAGCTCGACGAGATGATCCGGGTGATGCTCGACAACGTGGTGCCCAACCAGTGCATCGTCATCAACCTCAACCAGACCAAGCCGTCGTACTGGCAGGGCCAGTTGCACGATCCACGCCTGACCGAGGCCGACTTCTATATCTCGGTCCATGCCGACATGCCTGGTGCCAGCCTGCTGGAGCTGGTACCGCGGGCATTCAAGGTCGGCTCGCCGGAAGACATCGAGGTGGTGGTCAACAGCGCGATGCCCGGCGTCACGCTCAACCATGCCGCACGGCTGCCCAACGCAATTCCGGTGCGCCTGGACAACCAGTACTTCGCCATCGAGCCGCACGGCCATGTCTATGAGCGAATGATGAATGCCCAGACCATCTGCTTCTACGCGCCCAGCGCCTTTACCAACCTCAAGCTTGAACTGATGGCGGTGCTCAAATGACCGAAGCCGTATTGCAACAGGGCGCCGTCGCGGCCGCCAACGACAAACCGACGCTCAAGGACCTGGTCCAGGACTTCATCAGCATGGCCCTGATCGTGCGGCGTGGTCGTCAGGTCACCTCGGTGCCGGCATTCGAAGCCAGCGTGGAACGGTTCTTCGCCAACCTGGAACGCGAAGCCCGCGCTGCCAACTACAGCGCCGAACAGGTCAAGGACACCCAGTACGCGCTGTGTGCCTTCCTCGACGAGAGCGTGCTGCGCGCGAGCGACAACCAGCTGCGCCAGCACTTCGAGCTGCAGCCGCTGCAGTTCCGCTACTTCGGCGTGCACCTGGCGGGTGAAGGCTTCTTCGAGAAGGTCGATGCGCTGCGTGCCGACGTCAAGCAGAACATCGATGTACTCGAGGTCTACCACCTGTGCCTGGCCTTGGGCTTCGAGGGCAAGTTCAGCCTCGGCCAGAAAGACCAGCTGCGCTACCTGGCCAATACCCTGGGCCAGGATATTGCCCGCTACCGCAAGGCGCCCAAAGCACTGTCACCGGACTGGGCACTGCCCGACCAGGTGTCGCAGATGCTGCGCCACGAGGTGCCGCTGTGGGTTTACCTGGCGCTGATCGCGCTGGTCTGCGTCGCCGTGTACCTGACGCTGGACTGGTTGCTGGACAAGGACGTCGCCGCCCTTTCCGAACAAATCCGCCAGCTGTTCAGTGCCTGAGCAAACGTCAGGTAGCCGAGTCAGGAAGACATGAAAACATTACTGCGCCTTTTGAAGAATTTCTGGTTTCTCCTGCTGCTGCTGTGGCTGGCGAGCCTGTTGACCTGCTGGTTGGTCGCCCCGTTGCTGCCATGGCTGCAACAGCACCTGCCCGAAGCACTGGCAATCATCAGCGCCTGCTTCCTGCTGGTGATCGTGCTGCGCCAATACCAGCGCATTCGCGCCGAGCACAACCTGGAGAACCTGCTGCAGATCGAGGTTGATCGCTCGTGGAATGCCACTGGCGAGTTCCGTGACCAGCAGGTGCTGCGCGAACGCCTCAAGCATGCCATTGCCATGTTGCGCACCGACCGCTCCGCTGGAGGCGGTGGCAAGGCGGCACTGTCCGACCTGCCCTGGTACCTGGTGGTTGGCATGTCGGCAGCCGGCAAGACCTCGCTGCTGACCCATTCCGGCCTGTCGGCCAGCATTGCCACGGCCAACGACAGCGAAAGCGGCACCCAGCACTGCGACTGGTACTTCAGCCCCGACGCGGTAATGATCGACACCGCCGGCCGCTATTTGCGTGATGACCAGTCGGCCAGCGAGTTCTCGGCCTTCCTGCGCATGCTGCGCAAGCAGCGCGGCAAGGCGGCGATCAATGGCCTGGTAATGGTGGTCAGCCTGCCCGAGCTGCTGGCGGCCAACAGCGACGAACGCAATGCCCTGGCGGCCCAGCTGGTGGCGCGGGTGGAAGAGTACGCCGAGTGCCTTGACGCCAACCCGCCGGTCTACCTGATGCTGAGCAAGACCGACCAGTTGCCGGGCTTCAGCCAGGCGTTCGACGGCCTCGACCTGCATGAACGCCAGCAACCGCTGGGCATGACCTTCGGCCTGTCGGAAATCCGCAACAACGGCCTGCACGCCGTACTGCAGACGCGCCTGGGCAACCTGCAGAATCACATTCGCCAGCATGTCGACGCGCAGGTGATCGCCCTCGGTGCCGAAGCCGACAGCACCCTGCTGAACTTCCCGCAATACTTCGCCGCACTCAGCGGTGTCCTCGAGCAGTTCCTGGAGCACTTCACCCGCGGCCATCGCGGCGGTGCCCCGCTGCTGCTGCGCGGCCTGTACTTCACCAGCGCCCTGCAGACCGGGCAGCAGCTGGGCCAGGTATACGAAGACGTCATCGCCGACGAATTCGCCCTGCAAGCCGCCTACGATGAGCACGCCGAGAGCGTCGGCAAGGCCGCGGGCAACCGCAGCTACTTCATCACCGACACCTTCCGCCAGGTGATCTTCCCCGATCGTGACCTGACCCTGTACCAGTCGCGCCTGGGCCGCCAGGCTGCGTTCAGCCCGCTGCTGCTGGGCCTGGCCGCCGCGACCGGGTTGCTGTTCATCGGTTGGCAGGCACTGTCGTTCACCAATAACCGCCAATGGCTGGACAGCCTGCGCGGGCAGCTGGCGCAGATCGAGCAGGCAGAAGACCGCGAGCAGCAGCTGGCCGCAGGCAAGGGCCTGGAAGTGCTGCGCGAACAAATGGCCCGCGTCGAAACCCATCGCCTGCAGGGTGTACCCCTGCAGTTGGGGGGTGGCCTGTACCATGGCGAAGCCATCCACCAGGTGACTCGCACCGCCTACCTGGCGCAACTGCGCAGCCAGGCGCTGGAGCCGATCGCACGCAGCCTGCAAGTGCAGATGCGGGCCTTCAACACCTTTGCCAACGGTATCAACCAGGAGCTGGAATTCACCCCGGCCCCGACACCGAAAAAACGCAACGGCAAGCCGCTGGCCCCGGCCATTGCAGCCAAGGCCCAGGCTGCGCTGGGCAACAGCCGCGCCGGTGCCTATGCCGCCAAGGTCAACCTGGCCACCGCCAGCGATGCCGCCGAGCTGTCTGCCACCACCGGTGGCCTGTCACTGTCCGAAGAAATGCTCGGGCGCCTCGACGAACAGCAGGTGGCCTCGATCATCGATGCCTACAACACCCTCAAGCTGTACC
The DNA here is from genome assembly GCF_001586765.1 of Pseudomonas sp. ABFPK. NCBI lineage: Bacteria > Pseudomonadati > Pseudomonadota > Gammaproteobacteria > Pseudomonadales > Pseudomonadaceae > Pseudomonas > Pseudomonas sp. ABFPK. The sequence goes on from NZ_LQXW01000078.1 coordinate 31,277, forward strand.
TGTTGCTGACCGAGCCCCAAGGCCATCCGGACCCGGCCTTCGTCGCTGCCAACCTGCCCCAGGCCTGGGCCAGCGCCGCCACCGAAGGCACTCCGGCCGACGCAGCCGTGATCGCAGAAAATGCCCCGCTTTACGTACAGTTGCTGGAACAAGGCCAGGCGCCGTCGTTGCCGCGTAACGAACAGCTGATCAACGAAACCCGGCAGAATCTCAAGTCGTTCATGATCTCCAGCTCGCTGGTCGATCGCGAGTACCTGCGCCTGCAACTCGAGTCGAGCCGCCAGTTCCCGGCACTGAGCCTGAACGACCTGGTGCCGCAACCGGGCCGCGCGTTGCTGTATGGCTCTGCTGGCGTACCGGCAATCTATACCCGCCAGGGCTGGGACACCTTCGTCAAGCCGGAACTGATCAAGCTGGTGTCGGGCAACCTGCGCAACGAATCGGACTGGGTGCTGGACGGTGAAGGTGGCGATGCCATCGTGCAAAAGGCCAACTTCGTGCGCGAGTTCATGACCCGCTACAAACGCGACTACACCCAGGCCTGGTACAAGATGGTCAGCAGCGTGGGGGTACGCCACTTCGCCGACCTGGCCTCGGCCACCCAGCAGCTGGGGCTGCTCAGCGATGTGCAGAACTCGCCGGTAAAGAACCTGCTAGCGGCGGTCAATGACAACACCCAGTGGGACCTGCCGGTCAAGCACGCCATCCCGGCCCCCGGTAGTACCCGCGATGACGGCTTCTGGAGCAAGGTCTCCGGCCTGCTCGACACCAAGGACGCCCTGCCCGCCAACGTCGCCCCGACCCTGCCGGCGGTGGACGACGGCAGCCTGGCCAAGCGCTTCGAACCGGTGGCGCGGGTATTCGCCGAAAACAACGCCGAAGGTGCCGACAGCACCATCATGGACCGCTACCTGGCCGCCTTGCGCAAGCTCAAGGTACGCATGAACAACATCCAGCGTTCGCAGGATGTGGGCAAGAGCAGCAAGCAGCTGATCAGCGAGACCCTGGAAGGCCAGCCGAGCGAGATCACCACCGTGCGCAACTACGTGGAGAGCAGCGTCGACACCAGCCAGGACGGCCTGTCGCGCTCGCTGCAGGGGCTGTTCAGCCTGCCTATCCAGTATGCCTGGGCGACCCTGCGCGACCCGGCCGGCCAGCAAATCGCCAAGGCCTGGGCGCAGCAGATCGCCAAACCTTGGGAACAGGTCATGGCGCACCGCTACCCGATTGCCGGCAGCAGCCGCAACGAGGCGTCGGTAAAGGACCTGCAGCGCTTCGTCGACCCCGACAGTGGCCTGCTGCCGGCCTTCAAGCGCAACGAAATCGGCAACCTGGCCGGGGGTGAAGGCCTGGGTGTGGGCGACGGCAAGGCACCGGCGCTGGTCAACCCAGGCATGCTCAACAGCATCGACAAGGCCAGCTCCGTGGGCCAGGTGATCGCCAGCCTGTCGGACCGTGACAACGGCTTCGAAATCATGCTGGAACCTTCTGCCAACTTCACCGACATCGTGTTCACCCTCGATGGCCAGGAACAGCACTACCGCAACGGCCGCAGTAGCTGGAACCGCTTCGCCTGGCCGGGCACCAGCAACGCTCCGGGTGCCCGCCTGGATGTGGTCACCCTCAGTGGCGCGCGGGTCACTGTGTTCGACTTCCCCGGGCGCTGGGGCCTGCTGCGCATGAACGAAAGCGCCCGAGTCGAGGACCTGGACGGCATTCAGCAACGCTTCAGCTGGAACACCGCCAGCGGCCGCGTGAGCCTTGTAGTGCGTAACTTCGGTGGGGTGAAACTGACCGACCTGGGTGATGTCAAGGCGCTGAGCGCCCTCAACGACAGGGGCGCCCAATGATCGGTTGCTTCGGCAAGCTGCCGTCGAGCGCAGACTTCGTCAGCCTGCATGGCGCGGCGGAAGAAGTCTGCGAGTTCGACGCTTGGCTGCAGTCTGCGCTGGCGGCCATGCGCCACCGCGAAGACTGGCAGGCATTGTTCGACGCACTGCCGATGTGCTTCTTCAATTACCGCGCGAGCAACGGCAACTGGCTGCTGGGTGGCCTGCTCAGCTCGCGGGATGCCAGCCAGCGACGCTACCCGTTCTTCATCTTCCAGTTGCTCAAGGGCGAGGGAGCCACGATGCTGGTGAACCCGTTCACCCTCGGCGAGCTTTTCAGCGCGCAGATCAAGCCGATGCTGCACCAGGCGGTGCAGGGTGCTGACTGCGCCAGCCTGTTCGAACGCATCAAGGCCCTGCGGCCGCTGCAGGCCCAGGACCTCGACCTGTTCCGCCAGGTGCACGCCAAATTCCTCAAGGATTTCAGCTTGGCCGATGTCGCCCGCGCCCTGCTGCGCTCCTGGCCGGACTTCAAAAGTGACAAGGCGCTTGCGCTGCTGCAGTCAAGCCGAGCCGTGCTGCACAACGATTTCGCCGGTGGCATCGAGCTGCCCTTGCCGGCCGAACGCGGGCTGAAAAACCCTACCGCCGACCTCTGGCTGACCTGGCTGACCCGCATGAGCCGGCAGCCCGGCGTGCCGGCGGTGAGCCTGCTGGCCGACGACTTCATGAAACCACGGCTGTACTGCCTACCGTCGCGCCACGCCAACTGTGCCTACCGCCTGCTCAGTGGTTGCGCCGAAGCAGGTCAGCATCTGGAGCCGCTCGACCCGCTGACGGTAGCGCCACGGCTGCACGATTACGACCGATCTCTTGAACATGTCATCGGCCAATTCGTCGATGCGCTGGATGCGACGCCTGTATGAACAAGATCAAGTACTACTGCCTGCGCTACCAACCCTACCTGCTGGGAGTGGCGTTCTTCCTGGCGATCTTCCTGGTCTGGGCCATCGGCTGCGCCCTGGGCTTTGCCTCGCTGCATAGCCTGCTGGCCGGTATCGGCGTGTTTCTGCTGCTGTCGGCGGGCTATGTACTGCTGCTGTACCGCGGCGCCGGCCAGCACCACAACCTCGAAGGGTTGCTGCGCGACGATGCCGACCAGGCGGTACTCAATGCCACCCCCGCCGATCGCGAAGAAGTAAGCCTGCTGCGCGAACGCCTGCTGCAGAGCATCGAGCGCCTGCGCAGCAACACGCCTCGCGGCACCTCGGCCAAGGACGCGCTGTACGCCCTGCCCTGGTACCTGGTGATCGGCCAGCCGGCCGCCGGCAAGAGCACGATGATCCTGCAGTCGGGCCTGAACTTCCCCTATGCCGAACGCGAAGGCGCACGGGTTGCGGGGCTTGGCGGCACGCGCAACTGCGACTGGTTCTTCAGCTCCGAAGCCGTGCTGCTGGATACCGCCGGGCGCTACATGAACAGCCCCGAAGAAGCCGGCAAGTGGCGCGGCTTCCTGCAGCTGTTGGGCCAGCATCGCCAACGCCGCCCTCTCAACGGCTTGATCGTCAGCGTCAGCATCGCCGACATCCTGCATGGCTCGGCCGAGGACCAGGACCGCGTGGCCAAGCGCCTGCGTGAACGGATCCAGGAAAGCTGCGCGCTGCTGGAAGTGCGCCTGCCGATCTACCTGGTGTTCACCAAGTGCGACCTGATCCCCGGCTTCACCCCGTTCTATCGCCAGCTGGACGACGCCGCGCGTGGAGAGGTGATGGGCAAGACCTTCTCGCACAAGGGTTACGAACAGGCCGACTGGGGCCAGCGTTTCGGCAAGGCGATGGACGAGCTGACCGGTTACTGGCAGCAGGTGGCGAACCAGCAACTGGTGCAGCAAGACATTCAGGTGACCCGGCAGAACAATGCGGCCTATCGCTTCCCGCTGGAGCTGGCCGCACTCAAGCCGCGCCTGCAACAATTCGTCGACAGCCTGCTGCGCGCCAACCCGTACCAGAACGCCGAAATGCTGCGCGGTTTCTATTTCACTGCCGCACTGCAGGCCGACGAAGCCCTGTGGGGCAGCCACGGCCAGCATGTGGCCGAACGCTTCGCCCTCGAACATGCCGAAGGCACCGCCACTGCCGTCAGCCAGCCGGCGCCGCTGTTCATCAACAGCCTGTTCCGCAAGGTGATCATCCCCGACCAGCACCTGGTGGCGCTGTACACCAGCAACACGCGGGAGCGCCGGCGCAAGGCGGGCTGGGTTGCCGCCACCGGCCTGGCAGCCCTGGTGCTGTGCAGCCTGTGGGGCTGGTCGTACCTGAACAACCGCGCCACCCTGGCCAGCATCGCCGGCGAACTGGCCCAGGCCAAGGCCGACGACCAGGCTGCCCGCGGCCAGTACGCCGCCTGGCATAGCCTTGACCGCTTGCGCTTCTGGGCCGAGCACTACTATCGGCAGCACCGCGAACAGGGCGTGCCGCTGGGCATGCGCCTGGGCCTGTACCAGGGCCACGAGGTCGAGCCGCTGCTGCGCAGCCGTTACTTCGCCACGCTGCAGAACGTGATGCTCAAGCCCACGGCAGACAACCTGACCCGCACCCTGTACCTGCTGACGACGATCAAGGTGTACCAGCGCAACACCCGCGAACTGCAGCCTGTGAGCGGCGTGGACAGCGTCGAGGCCGAGGCGCTGCCACATGACAACCGCGCGCAGTCGATCGCCGACTTCGGCAAGGCGGCGCTGGATACCTACGTGATGCTCTCGCCGGCCCGACGCGAAAACGCCGACCCGGCGTTTCTCAAGGCGCACCTGCCCGACTACTGGTACCCGGCCATCGCTCGCCATACCGGCAAGAGCATGGCCGCGGCCGCCAGCGAGGCCGGCGGCAACCAGGACTACCTGTACGCCAGCCGCCAGATCACCTTCTACAGCGACCAGATTCGTGAGCCGGATGTGCCGCGTATCCTCGACAACGCCTTCCTGATGTCCAGTTCGCGCAATTACATCGACAGCCTGCGCGCCCAGTCGCTGCGTTCGATCGAGACCATCACGCTGGAGTCCGACACCCTGTTCGCCTTCGGCCGCGCAGACTTCCAGAGCCTGAAGAGCGAAGGCCAGAGCCAGCTGAGCGCGATTGCCAGCAAACTGCTGAACACGCCCAACATCGGCAAGATCATCATTTCCGGCCACGCCGACCAGCTCGGCGACAGCCAAGGCAACCTGCAGGTTTCGAAACAGCGGGCGCAGACCATTCGCACCTACCTGGTCGGCAAGGGCGTACCTGCCGAACTGGTGGTCGCCCAGGGCGAAGGCAGCCGCAAGCCGCTGGTCAACTGCGACCTGCAGCAACCGCGGGCGCAACTGATCAAGTGCCTGGAGCCCAACCGCCGGGTGGAAATCGAAGTACGCGGGCTCAACTGAAGCCCGCTGCAAGAACCGGCTACCCGGGCCTCACAGGAGGAGGCCCGGGTAGCGGAAAGCTACCTCTGCCGACAGGTTCGGCGAGGTCAAAACCAAGGGGCGCATGAGCAACCCTTTTAATGTTGTTAATGGAGAGTTTCACAATGGCATTTGACGCGTATATCCAAATCGACGGTATCCCGGGCGAAGTACTGGATGACAAGCACAAGGACTGGATCGAAGTGCTGGGCTACGAGTACGGCGCCACCCAGGCCACCTCGGCTACTGCCAGCTCCTCGGGCGGTGCATCTTCCGAGCGTGTTGCGCTGAGCGACTTCAAGATCCGCAAGGCAGTGGACAAGGCTTCGGCCAAGCTGTTCGAACACTGCTGCACCGGCAAGCACATCGCCAAGCTGAAGCTGAACGTGAACCGTGCCGGTGGTGACAAGGTCACGTACCTGACCATCGACATGGAAGAAGTCGTGGTCTCCTCGGTGCGCTTCATCGCCGGTGGCAACCAGAACGGTGAAGACAAGGCTGTGAGCGACCTGCCGGTCGAAGAAATCAGCTTCAACTTCGCCCGCATCAAGACCACCTACACCCAGCAGAACCGCACCGACGGCCAGGCTGGCGGCAACATCGTCGGCGGCTGGGACCGCACCGCGAACAAAGTGTTTGCCTGATAACCTGCGTACCCGGGGGCCGCTACGGCGGCCCACATCCCACAGCGTGCCAGGTGACCTGGCACGCTGTTCATCTGCCATGACCAGAGTGTTTTATGCCTGAAATCCTCAATGACCTTTCGCTGGCAACGCTGACCGCACCCATCGAGGGTGGCAGTGGCGAAGACTTGAGCTTCTCTGCCTTGTTCGACCAGATCAAGGAGGCGCGCCGGGCAGACCCTGACTACCTGACCCAGGGCGACTGGCAAACTGACCTGAAGACCGCCGACTGGGAGCAGGTGGTCAACCTGTCAGCCCAAGGGCTGGCGCAGCAAAGCAAGGACCTGATGCTGGTAGCCTGGCTCAGCGAAGGGTTGGCCCAGCGTGAACATTTCGAAGGCATCACCTTTGGCCTTCGGCTGACCGAACAGGTACTGGAAGCATTCTGGGACACGCTGTACCCAACACTCGAAGATGGCCTGGACGAACGCGCTGCGCGGCTGTCCTGGCTGAAGACCACGCTCACCGACATTGCCGGTGGCTTGCCCATTACCCAAGGGCAGAATTTTGGCGTGTTGCGCTATGACGAATCACGCTACGTAGAAAACCTTGCCTTGCAGAACCCCAAGGCAATGCAGACCGCGCTGAACGAAGGCAAGATCAACGCCGAAATCTTCCAGCGCTCGGTGGCGCTCAGCGACACCGAACACCTGCGCACCAAGGCCCTGCAGATCGCCGCCAGCCTGGAGGCCTGCAAAGCCCTGCAAGCCAGTGCCGACCGCCTGTTCGGCCATGAGGCGCCCAGCTTTGCCAGCCTTGCCGACATGCTGTCGCGCGCCAGCCAGCTGGCTGAAAAACTGCTCAAGGACCGCGGTGTCGAACTGCACCCCGCCACTGTGGCAGCGGCAGAACCCGAAGCCACTGTTGCCCCCACCAGCGAAGCAGGTGAACCGATGAACACACCCGTCCAGGCCACCACGCCTGCGCCGATGCGCACGACGCCACTGACCCGCGACGAAGCCTTCACCATGCTTGCGGGTATCGCCCAGTTCTTCAAGCAGAGCGAACCGCAAAGCCCGGTGCCTTACCTGATCGAACGCGCCATCAAGTGGGGCAACATGCCGCTGGAAGGCTGGCTGAGCGATGTGATCAAGGACAGCAACGTGGTGGACAACATTCGCGACGTGCTGGGCACCCGCGAGCCAAGATCCTGATGCTGTATCGGCTACACCGGCCTCTTCGCGGGTAAACCCGCTCCCACCCAGGTTGTACGCGGTCCCTTTGGGAGCGGGTTTACCCGCGAAGAGGCCGGTACAGCCACCACAAATACTGCTAACGTGAGTGCTCTCAACCGCCAAGGACCGCTCAGATGCCGCCACGTTCACCCGCCCCCACCGGCTTCATTCGCGTTCGTGGCGCCCGCGAGCACAACCTGAAGAACATCGATGTGGATATCCCTCGCGACGCGCTGGTGGTATTCACGGGGGTGTCCGGCTCGGGCAAGTCCTCGCTGGCCTTCTCCACCCTCTACGCCGAAGCCCAGCGCCGCTACTTCGAATCGGTGGCGCCCTATGCCCGGCGCCTGATCGATCAGGTCGGCGTGCCGGACGTCGACGCCATCGAAGGCTTGCCGCCGGCCGTGGCCCTGCAGCAGCAACGCGGCACGCCGAGTGCACGTTCCTCGGTGGGCAGCGTGACTACCCTGTCCAGTTCGATCCGCATGCTCTACTCCCGCGCCGGCAGCTACCCGGCCGGGCAACCGATGTTGCATGCCGAGGACTTCTCGCCCAACACCCCGCAAGGTGCCTGCCCGGAGTGCCATGGGCTGGGGCGGGTCTATGAAGTGAGTGAAGCGACCATGGTCCCCGACCCGTCGCTGACCATCCGCGAACGGGCCGTAGCGGCCTGGCCGATGGCCTGGCAGGGGCAGAACCTGCGGGACATTCTGGTGACCCTGGGCTATGACGTCGATACCCCTTGGCGCGACCTGCCCCAGCAGCAACGCGACTGGATTCTCTACACCGAAGAAACACCCACGGTGCCGGTGTATGCCGGCCTGACCCCGGCGCAGACCCGCGCTGCGCTCAAGCGCATGCTCGAGCCGAGTTACCAGGGCACCTTCAGCGGTGCCCGGCGCTACGTGCTGCACACCTTCATGCACTCGCAGAGCGCGCAGATGCGCAAGCGTGTGTCGCAGTACATGCGCCCCAGCCCATGCTCGCAGTGCCAGGGCAAGCGCCTCAAGCGTGAGGCGCTGGACGTAACCTTCGCCGGCTGCGACATAGGCGAGCTGTCGCGGTTGTCGTTGCAGGCGCTGGCCGAGGTGTTCCGTCAGGTTGCTGCGCCAGGTTATCTGGAGCAGCACGACGGCAACCTGACCCTGGAAAAACGCCTCGCCGCGCAACGCATCGCCAACGAACTGCTCGAACGCATCGGCCCCCTGCTCGACCTGGGCCTGGGCTACCTGGCCCTGGAGCGCAGCACCCCTACCCTTTCCTCTGGGGAGCTGCAACGCCTGCGCCTGGCCACCCAGCTGAACTCGCAATTGTTCGGTGTGATCTACGTGCTGGACGAGCCGTCGGCCGGCTTGCACCCGGCCGACAGCGAAGCCCTGTTCCAAGCGCTGCAGCGCCTGAAGCAGGCTGGCAATTCGGTGTATGTGGTGGAGCACGACCTGGATACCATGCGTCGCGCCGACTGGCTGGTGGATGTAGGGCCTGCCGCTGGCGAGCATGGCGGCACCATTCTCTACAGCGGGCCGCCCGCCGGCCTGGCCCGGGTCGAGCAGTCATGCACCCGGGCCTACCTGTTCAGTACATCGGCCCAGGCCACGCGCACACCACGCCAGGCCCGCGACTGGCTGAGGCTCGAAGGCATCAGCCGCAACAACCTGCACGACCTCAGTGCCGCATTCCCGCTGGGTTGCTTTACCGCCGTCACCGGTATTTCCGGCTCGGGCAAGTCGAGCCTGGTCAGCCAGGCTCTGCTGGAGCTGGTGGGGGCGCACCTGGGCCATGCCGACCTGCGCAGCGAGCCTGAGGAGCAGAGCCTGGAAGATGAACCCGAACAGGCCAGCGGCGGGTTTGTCAGCGCCGGCCTTGGCAGCATCAAGCGCCTGGTGCAGGTCGACCAGAAACCGATCGGCCGCACGCCTCGTTCCAACCTGGCCACCTACACCGGCCTGTTCGACCATGTACGCAAGCTGTTCGCTGCCACCGAACAGGCCAAGGCACAAGGCTTCGATGCCGGGCGTTTCTCCTTCAACGTTGCCAAGGGGCGCTGCGAGAACTGCGAGGGCGAAGGCTTCGTCAGTGTCGAGTTGCTGTTCATGCCCAGCGTCTATGCGCCCTGCCCGACCTGCCATGGCGCTCGCTACAACCCGGAAACCCTGGCGGTGAGCTGGCAAGGCATGAACATCGCGCAGGTGCTGCAATTGACCGTCGACCAGGCCCTGCAAGTGTTCGCCGAGCAGCCAGCGGCGCGCCGCTGCCTGCAGGTGCTGCAGGACATCGGCCTGGGCTATTTGCGCCTGGGGCAGCCGGCCACCGAACTGTCCGGCGGCGAGGCGCAGCGCATCAAGCTGGCCACCGAGCTTCAGCGCATGGCCCGCGGGGCGACGCTGTATGTACTTGACGAACCTACCAACGGCTTGCATCCGCAAGACATCGACCGGCTGCTGGTGCAGCTCAACCGCCTGGTCGATGGCGGGCACAGCGTGGTGGTGGTCGAGCATGACATGCGGGTGGTCGCGCAGAGCGACTGGGTGATCGACATCGGGCCTGGGGCCGGGGATGCCGGGGGCCAGGTGGTGGTCAGCGGCACGCCACAGGTGGTGGCCGGGTGTGCTGAAAGCCGCACTGCGGCGTTTCTGGCCAAGGCCTTGTAGCGCCTGCACCGGCCTCTTCGCGGGTAAACCCGCTCCTACAGGTACTTACACAGCTTGCAAGATCTGTGGTGACCCTGTGGGAGCGGGTTTACCCGCGAAGAGGCCAGCGAAGCACATGCAGAGATGCCGTCTTGCCATGATTGCGCCGCTCTAGCCCGTAGGTTCTAATCGCGCACGACCCGTTTGCCTTTGTCACTCAAGGAAGTGTCACCATGTACAGGAAGATCGTGCCGCTGGCGCTGTTGGCAACCCTGGCCGGTTGCTCGAACAGCGAGGAAACCAGCGAGGCCAGTTTCCAGAAGGCCGCCCAGGCCTACCTCGATACCCAGTACCCACACTGCTTCGTCATCAGTTCATTCCCCACCAGAACCCAGGACTTCGACGTCCATGGCACCAACAAGGCGTTGCATGCCCTGGCCCAGGTAGGTGTGGTCAGCGAAAAGGAGATCTCGCGCACCGAGGTGCCCGCCCGCCTGTGGCAAGCGGCACGCACGGACATCTACTACGCCTATGACCTCACCGACGAAGGCCGCAAGTATTACAAGGCAGATAACGGGCTGTGCTTCGGCAAGGCTCAGGTCACCGCCATCGAGCAGTTCAGTGAGCCGAGCGAGGTGACCGGGCAGAAGATGTCGAATGTGACCTATGCCTACAAGATCACCGGGTTACCGGCTTGGGCCGGGGATGACGGGGTCAAGGCCAGCATTGCCGAACTGGGCAAGGCGGTGGCCAGCAATGAAGCACCGCTCAAGGAAACCCGGGCGATGGTGCTGACCAGCCAGGGGTGGCGGTTGCAGGAGAAATAGCCGTTTGCCGTGCCGGCCTCTTCGCGGGTAAACCCGCTCCCACAGGTCCATCACAGGCCTTGAGACCTGCGCAGTACCTGTGGGAGCGGGTTTACCCGCGAAAGGGCCGGTACAGACTTACATCCACCAGGCCAGCACCACCGGCAACCAGGCAAACGACAGCACCGTGGAACACATCACCAGGTTCGCCACCTGCTCCGGCTCGCGGTTGGCGCGCACCGCCATCAGGTAATTGAACACCGCCACCGGCATCGCCGACTGCACCACCAGCACCGCACGCTCCAGGTTGCCCATGCCCAGCGCCGCACCTACCGCCCAGCCCACGGCTGCCCCCAGGCCAATGCGCAAGCCGCCCAGCAGCATGCCGCTGCCCACATGGCGCAGGCGAATGCTGGCCAGCGACACGCCCAGTGTCAGCAACATCAGCGGGATGGTCATGCCGCCCAGCAGGTCTGCGGTATTGGCCAGCCAGCGCGGCAACTCGAAATCGAGAAAGATGATCGGCATGGCACCGGCCAGGCTGATCACGATAGGGTTGCGCAGCAGTGCCTTGAACGAAGCCGCAGTACCGGAAATGGCCATGCCGAGGGTGAACTGGACGATCGACAGTGTCAGGAAGAACGCCACGGCCAGGGCCAGCCCGTGTTCGCCAAAGGCATAAAGGCTGATCGGCAGGCCCATGTTACCGGTGTTGGGGAACATGAACGCCGGCAACAGCACACGCCAGTGCATGCCCGAAGCGCGGCACACCAGCAAGCCGGCCAGGGCCATGCCCAAGGTGCACAGCAGGCAGGCCATGGCCATGCTGGTGAAAGCGTTCGGGTCCAGCTCGGTGCGGCTTAGCGTGGACAGCACCAGCGACGGGGTGCCGACGGTCATCACCACCCGGGCGATGAATTCGGTGGGGTAGTCCAGGCCCTTGCGGGCCCAGGCATAGCCGATGCCGGCGACGATGAAAACCGGGGCCAGGACGGCGAACAGCGAAGCGAACATGGGGGGCCTTCCTTGGGGGTGGGCCCCGCATTATGCCGCAGTCTTCGGGATTGCCGGGGCTGCTTTGCGGCCCCGGGATGTCCGCCCAAGACGCATTCGTGTCGCCCACAGGCTGCGGCGTCTCGTCGCACACCCAAGCCCCTTGGGCAAAACCGCGCAAGCCCGTAGAATCGCGCTTCCTTTTCGCCCGTCGCCTTGAACGGTGGCAACCGGCAACGTCGCATCCAGCCCAGGCACATCCGTGCAGCCACTCGGCCCCGTTCGGGTCGAGCCGGTGTGCGCGTCCGAAAAGGCGCTCATTCCGCTCATCCAACTAGAGGTACCTATGTCTCCGCGTTTGCTGGCCATGGCGCTGGCGCCCCTGCTCGGGCTGTTCATCATTGCCCTGGGCAACGGCTTCATGTCTTCCCTTACCACCCTGCGCCTGGGCGCTGCCGGCGAATCAGCCACCACCATCGGTGTGGTCTCCTCGACCTACTTCATCGGCCTGACCCTGGGTGCCATCTTCAACGACCGGCTGATCCTGCGCATCGGCCATATCCGCGCCTACACCAGCTTCGCCTCGCTGATCGCCGTGACCATCCTGCTGCAAGGCCTGTTCTACGACGTCACCTGGTGGTCGGTGCTGCGCCTGATCAACGGCTGGGCGGCAGTGGGCGTGTTCCTGGTGATCGAAAGCTGGCTGCTGCTGGCCGGTGACGCCAAGATCCGCGGCCGCTTGCTGGCGCTGTACATGATCGCCTTCTACGGCGCCGGGGTCATCGCCCAGGCCGGCCTTGGCGAAATCACCCAGATGGGTGACACCGCACCGTTCATGCTGGCCGGCGTGCTCGCCGCCCTGTCGGTACTGCCCATCGTGATCCTGCCGCGGGTGTCGCCACTGCTGGACCAGGTCGAACCGCTCAAGCCGCGCCAGTTGCTGGGCGTTGCGCCGTCGGGCCTGGTCGGCTGCTTCGGTTCGGGTGTGGCCATTGCCGGCATCTATGCCCTGCTGCCGCTGTACCTGCAGCGCATCGGCCTGGATGTGGGCGAGGTCGGCAACATGATGGCCTGGGTAATTCTGGGTGCCATGCTGCTGCAATACCCGGTCGGGCGCTGGTCTGACCGCAAGGACCGCCAGGATGTGCTGATCGCCCTGGCCGGGCTGTGCGTGCTGCTGTCGCTGGTGACGGTGTTCCTGCCGCCTGACTCGATCCTGCTTCCGGCCATGCTGTTCCTGCTGGGCGGTGGCGTGTTCACCCTTTACCCGGTGGCGGTCAGCCATGCGGCCGACCGCGCGCCATCGGATGCACTGGTGCCGATGATCCAGGGCCTGCTGCTGATCAACTCGCTGGGTTCGGCCATGGCGCCGGTGGCGATTTCGCCGATGATGACCGAGTTTGGCGAGGCCGGGTTGTTCTGGGCCTTTGCCGTGGTCAACCTGGCCATGGTGTGCTTCTTCATGTGGCGCCGAGGCAAGCGCCCGGCGGCAGAACACCCGGCTCCGTTCACCGCTTCGACCACCTTCTCGCCGACCGGTGCCGAGCTGCGGGTGACAGAAGACCTGATGCACGCGGCGCAGGAGCACCCACCGCTGGAGCCGGTGGAGAGTGCTGCGCCAGCGCAGGCGCAGCGTTCAGAATCGCATTGACTCCGGGGGCTGCCCTGCAGCCCTTTCGCGACACAAGGCCGCTCCCACAGAAACCCCACCTGCTGAAGGAATGCGCCATACCTGTGGGAGCCGCGCAGGTTTGTGGACCTGGCTTTAGCCATTCACCAGGTTGGCCGGGCGCTCACCAGCCAGGGCACTGAGCAGGTTGTCCACCGCACAGCGCGCCATGGCCTGGCGGGTTTCCTCGGTCGCCGAGCCGATATGCGGGGTCGCCACCACGTTGTCCAGCTGCAACAACGGCGACTGCGCCGACAGCGGCTCCTGCACGAACACGTCCAGGCCGGCGCCGCGTATGCGCCGGGCACGCAACGCTTCGATAAGCGCTGGCTCATCCACCACGCGCCCGCGGGAAATGTTCACCAGGATTGCCTGGGGCTTCATCAGCGCCAGCTCCCGCGCGCCGATCAGGCCTTCGGTGCTGGCACTCAGCGGTACGGTCAGGCAAACGAAATCCGCCTGCTGCAACAGCTCATCCAGGCTGCATTGACGCGCAGCATGGCGCGCCTCCACCTCTGGCTTGGCACGCTGACTGTGATACAGCACACGCATGCCAAAACCGGCCGCGGCGCGCCGGGCCAGGGCCTCGCCGATGCGGCCCATGCCGACGATGCCCAGCGTCTTACCGTGCACATCACTGCCGAAATGCGCCGGGCCGAGGTTGGCCTGCCAGTTCCCGTCTCGCACCCAGTTCGCCAGCTCCACCACCCGCCTGGCGGTGGCCAGGATCAAGGCGAAGCCCGTGTCGGCGGTGGTTTCGGTCAGCACGTCGGGCGTGTTGGTCAACATCACGCCACGCCGGCTGAGTTCGGCGATGTCGTAGTTGTCGACACCGACCGAAACGCTGGACACCACTTCAAGCTGTGGCGCCAGGTCGAGCAGGCTGGCGTCCAGGCGCAGGCTGGCTCCCAGCAGCCCGTGCGCCCCCGGCAAGGCATCGCGCAGACGGGCCAGGCCATCGGGCTGGGAGGTATCCACCCAGGTCACCTCGACGCGCTCTTGCAGGCGTGCCATCAAGTCGTCGGACAGGCGTTTGTACAGGACGATTCGCTTCTTCATTGCACAGGTTCCTAATGGTTCATGGCCAGACGCGAGTTGCCGCGCTTGGCCCGGCCGGATGTCTGGGAAGTATTGAGTGCGGCGGTAAGCGCCACTGCGGCCAGCAGCGCACCGCACATGAACAGGTAGGAGGCACCAGGCCCGCCGGTGACGCCATTGAGGTAACCCACCAGCCACGAACCGCCGAACGAGCCCAGCGCGCCCATGCTGTTGATCAGTGCCATGGCACCACCGGCGACGTTGGCCGGCAGGATCTCGGGCACGATCGCGAAGAACGGGCCATAGGGTGCGTACATGCAGGCGCCGGCGACCACCAGCAACGCGTACGACAGCCAGAAGTGCTCGCTGCCCAGGGCGTAAGAGCCATAGAACGCAACGGCGGCGATCAGCAGTGGCGGCCAGACGAAACGCTTGCGCTTCTGCAGGCGGTCGGACGCCCACGACACACCCACCATGCCCAGCACCGCCGCCAGGTAAGGTACCGACGACAGCCAGCCGGCCTGCACGATGTCGAGGTTGGCCGCTTGCTTGAGGATCGACGGCAACCACAGCACGAAGCCATACACACCGATGCTCCAGCAGAAGTACTGCAGCGAAAGGATGATCACCTGCGGCGAGCGGAACGCCTCGCGGTAGTTCTTCACCGGTTTGATACCTTGCTGCTCGGCAGCCAGCGCCTGCTCAAGGGCGGCCTTTTCCTGCGCGCTCAGCCAGTTCACCTGGGCCGGGCGGTCATCCACCAGGCGCCACCAGAAGAACGCCCAGATGACGGCGGGCAGGCCTTCGATGATGAACATCCAGCGCCAGTCGTAATGCTTGACCAGGTAGCCCGACACCACCGACATCCACAGGATGGTCACCGGGTTGCCGAGGATCAGGAAGGTATTGGCGCGCGAACGCTCGGCGCGGGTGAACCAGTGGCACAGGTACACCAGCATGGCCGGCATCACCGCCGCCTCCACCACCCCGAGCAGGAAGCGGATGGCGATCAGCATGTAGACGTTGCTGACCACGCCCGTGAGCGTGGCAAGGCCGCCCCAGAGGATCAGGCAGACAAAGATCAGCTTCTTCACACTGCGCTTTTCGGCGTAGATGGCGCCAGGCACCTGGAAGAAGAAGTAACCAAGGAAGAACAGTGCCCCCAGCAGCGAAGACAGTGCGGGGGTGATATGCAGGTCTTCAGCCATGC
Organism: Pseudomonas sp. ABFPK; assembly: GCF_001586765.1. Lineage (NCBI taxonomy): Bacteria > Pseudomonadati > Pseudomonadota > Gammaproteobacteria > Pseudomonadales > Pseudomonadaceae > Pseudomonas > Pseudomonas sp. ABFPK. Next base: position 46,746 of record NZ_LQXW01000078.1, read on the forward strand.
CGGAAGCGGCGGCGAACCCGTAGTTGGCACGGTCCAGGTACGCCAGGCTATACGTGAAGAACACGATCGGGATGATGTACCACCAGCGGCGAGGTGCCAGGCTTTGGCTTTGCATGGTTCGTTTCTCCTGAGCTTGTTGTTTTTGTTGCAACAGGTGTTTCGGGGTCAAGTGTTCAGGCGCTTCTGCGCAGGTCGTGGGCTTGCAGCTCATGGCGCAGCGGCAGCCCTTCCATGTCGCCACGCGACTGCACGGCGCGGCTGCCGCACCAGTTGCCACGCGCCACTGCCTCGGCTACCGGGTGGCCCTCCAGCAGCGCACTGAGCACGCCGACGGCAAAGGCATCGCCGGCGCCAACGGTGTCTACCACCTGGCTGACAGGCACTGGCGCCACCTGGCCTTCGCCCTTGGCGGTGCGGAAGTAGGCACCGGCGTCGCCCAGCTTGATCACCACCAGTTCCACCCCTTGGTCGAGGTAGAAAGCGGCGATGTCTGCCGGGGTGTGCTGCCCGGTCAGCAGGCGGCCCTCTTCCAGGCCTGGCAGCACCCAGTCGGCCTTGGCCGCCAGGGCATTGACTTCGCGCACCATGCTGCTTTGGTCAGGCCACAGCGAGGGGCGCAGGTTGGGGTCGAACGAGATGCTGCGCCCGGCGGCACGCATGGCATCCATCAATGCATGCGACAGCGCCCGGCAGCCCTCCGACAGCGCCGGCGGGATGCCGGTGGCGTGCAAGTGGCGAGCCTGCAGAGAGCCCGGGCGCAGCAACGCCGGCGACAGCCGGCTGGCCGCCGAGCCACGGCGGAAGTACTCCACCGCCGGGTCGCTGCCGTCGTCGCAGCGGGCCTTGAGCTGGAAGCCGGTGGGGTAGCTGGCATCCACCTCGACGCCGGAGCAGTCCAGCCCTTCGCGGCGCAGGCTGTCGAGCACGAAACGGCCCAGCGAATCGTCGCCCACCCGGCTCAGCCAGCGGACCTTGAAGCCCAGCCGCGCCAGGCCGATGGCCACGTTGCTGTCGGCGCCGGCAATGCGCTTGCCGAACTGGCCGACACTGGCCAGGTCGCCGGCCTGCTCGGCGACGAACATGGCCATGGTCTCGCCGAAACACAACACGTCATGCTCATGCATGGCTCAGCTCCTCACTCGATACGCCCTGCCCCAGCGCCGCCAGGTCGCGCACCTGGGCACGGGTCAGCGCCAGCAGATCGTCGCTCAACAGCGGGTACTCGACAGCGCGTACCACGCCAGGGGTGAACTCGGCCATCAGCTCGGCCCACTCCTGCAGGTCCGATGCCTCTGGCGGTACGGCAACCAGGCGCCCATCGGCCCGGCGCTGCACGGCCTTGCAGTGCACATAGCGCACCCAGCGGCCCAGCTGGCGTGCGGCATGTCGGGCAGGCTCGCCCTGCCACTGCCAGTTACCGATGTCGAAGGTCATGCCCAGGGTCAGCCCGAGCTCGTCGGCGCGCTGGAAAAACTGCTGCAGGGGTTCGATCCGTCCACCTTGCGCGGTCTGGTCGTTCTCCACCAGCAGCAATGGCCCATGCGCCGGCAACAGCGTCGCCAAGGCCGCGACGTCACAGCCCGCATGGTAGTGGCCCAGGGAAACCTTGAGCACGACCGCGCCAAGGGCGCGGGCGGTTTCCAGCTTTTGCGCCAATTGCGGGTCAGGCACGCCTTGTGCTGTCCACAGCTCCAGGGGCGAGGAATACAGGCACTCCAGGCGCAGCGCGGCAATGGCTGCAGCCAGCGCTGCAGTGTCCGGCGCACAAGTGAACAGTTCTTCGCGCAGCTCCACGCGGGTAACGCCGGCGGCAGCCAGCAGGTCAAGGAATTGCTCCTGGCCACGCTGCCGGACAAAGTCGGCACCGTAGCTGGAGAGGCTGATGGAAACGGGGTTCGAGTGCATTGTTCTTGTCCTTATGAAACCGGTTTCATTTTTTGATGACAGCAGGCACGCAGGTGCCTGCCTGTGATTACTGTGGCTGGGTTGAACCTCGGATGATCAGCTCGGCCTTGAAGTCGATGCGCCGGGCTGCCCCGCTGTCGCCGCGCAGGCGGCCAAGCAGGCTCTCGAATGCCGCCACGCCGATTCGCTCGGTGGGCTGGGCCAGTGCAGTGATGCCGCTGCCGACCAAGGGGTACCACTCGAGGTCGTCGAGGGCGATCAGCCCGACGTCCACGAACAGATTGCGCCCTGCTTCGTGCAGGGCCCGGGTCACGGCCAGGGTGGCGACACCGTTGAAGGTGAAGATGGCCTGCGGGCCATGACCCCCGCCGGCGAGGAACGAAGCCAGCTGGCCATCCAGCCCGGCGCCGATTTCCAGCACCTGCTGGCGCATGCCGGGGCGACGGCTGACCGAGGTGCCGAACGCCTGTACTCGCTCCAGGCGCGAGCTGGTGCCATCGAGGGGTTCGGTTACCGCCAGGATGTCGCGGTAGCCTTGAGCTTGCAGGTGGTTGAGGGCCTGCTCGACCGCGTCGGCATTGTCCAGGCCCACCAGGTCGACATTCAGTTCGGGCAACTGGCGGTCGACCAGCACCATGGGGATGTCGCGCTGCAGGTTGAGCAATTCGCCGGGGTGATGGCCAAGCGTGTTCACGATCAGCCCTTCGACGTTGTAGGACTGCAGGGCCACCAGATGGTGACGCTCCTGCTCGTCGTCGCGGTTGGTGTTGCACACCACCAGGCTGTAGCCATGCTGGCGGCAGGCTGTTTCCACGCCATGCATCACGGCCACTGAATAGGGGTTGAGGATATCGGCCACCAGCATGCCGATCAGGCGCGTCTGGCCGCGCTTCAGGCCACGGGCCATCTGGTTGGGGCGGTAACCGAGGCGCTCGATGACCTCTTCCAGGCGCTTGGCGGTGGCTTCGGCGAGCAACTGGCGGTCACCGCCGATGTAACGGGAGACGGTGGCCTTGGAAACGCCAGCGACACGCGCTACTTCGCTGATGGTGACCCGTTCGCGGGCATGGGCAGGCGCGGCGGTCATGGGCTGTCCTTATGATTGTTGTGATAGCGATGAAACCGGTTTCAATACAGCAAAATCGCACGCGTTCGTCAACATGCCGTTGGTCGGGAGTGCGATATCCACGCATAGTAAATGCAATAAGAATGCTATTTAACTAACTGATAAATATAGAAAAGTAAATGCGAAACCCTGTGGGAGCGGGTTCACCCGCGAATGCGATTTTGAATGTGCCGACGCATTCGCGGGTAAACCCGCTCCCACAGTGGATTGGGGGTGCAGACAGAGGGATGCAGTTAACGAAGGGATTTCACGTCACTGGCAGTGACGACACTGCCCTGGTTACCCCAACTGGTGCGAATGAAGTTCACCACCTCGGCAACCTCCTGGTCACTCAGGCGCCAGCCGAAAGCCGGCATGGTAAAGTTCGACGGTGCCGCGTGCGTCGCCGGCACCGTGCCCCCCGCCAATACCACGTGGATCAGCGATGTGGCATCCGCCGTCTGCACCACCGGGTTGCCGGCCAGGGCCGGGAACACGCGGGTATAGCCCTGGCCATCGGTACGGTGGCAGGCCGCGCAATTGTCGATGTACACCACCGCCCCGGGCTTGCTGTCGTCACCCTTCCATAGCGCATCCGCCACCTGTTTGTCGTACACGTGCGGCTGGTCGTCAGGGTTGCTTGGCGGCAACGTCTTCAGGTAGCGGGCGATAGCGGTCAGGTCGGCGTCGCTCATGTGTTGCATGCTGTGCTCGACCACGTCGCTCATGCCACCGAACACGGCGCTGCGGTCGCTACGGCCAGTCTTGAGAAACTGCACCAGCTGCTCTTCGCTCCAGCTACCCAGGCCGTCCTTGTGGTCGCCACGCAGGTTCTTGGCAATCCAGCCTTCCAGCGGTGCACTGCCGGCCAGGAACTGCTCGCCATCCTGTGGGCTCAGTGCCTTTTCCTGCATGGTCAGCGCCCGCGGCGTATGGCACGCACCACAGTGCCCCAGGCCCTCGACCAGGTAGGCACCGCGGTTGACCACCGGGTCGGCTGCCGCCGATGCCTGCCAGGGCTTGGCCTCTGGCGCGAACAACCCGCGCCAGACCGCCAGCGGCCAGCGCATGCTCAGCGGCCAAGGGATATCGGTGGCCTTGTTCGGCTGCTCGACCGGTTCCACGCCCTTCATGAAGTAGGCATACAGCGCCTGCATGTCCTGCTCGTTGACGCGCGCATAGGACGGGTATGGCATGGCGGGATACAGGGTGCTGCCATCCTTGCCGATGCCCTTGCGCACCGCCTGGTCGAAGTCTTCGAAGCTGTACTGGCCGATACCACTGGCCGCCGGGGTGATGTTGGTGGAGTACACCGTGCCGATCGGTGTTTCCATCGGCAGCCCACCGGCGAACGGCTTGCCGCCCTTGGCGGTATGGCAGGCGACGCAGTCGCCGGCGCGGGCCAGGTACTCGCCCTGGCGCACCTGCGCATCGTCATTCGGCGCAGCCTGTGCAGCCACGCTGGCACCCAGCAGGGTTGCGATCAACATTGTCTTCATGCGCATCGCTCCTCAAGCCTGAACCAGCGGGCCAGGGTTTTTCAGGTACTGCTCGCGGATGGCGCGGGCCGACCAGTAGGTCAGCGCAGCCACCAGCCCGGTCGGGTTGTAGCCCAGCCCTTGGGGGAACGCCGAAGCCCCCGGAACGAACACGTTATGCACGTCCCAGCTTTGCAGGTAGCGGTTCAGGGCACTGGTCTTCGGGTCGGTGCCCATGATCGCGCCGCCGTTCAGGTGGGTGGTCTGGTAGCTGGCGGTGTTGAAGTGGTCCTTGACCTTCTTGCCCAGCACGGCAATGGTCTTGGGGTTCATCGCCTGGGCGATCTTGCTCAGCTTGTCGACCATGAACTGGTTCATCCTGATGTCGTTTTCCTGCCAATCGAAGGTCATGCGCAGCAGCGGCTGGCCGTAGGCGTCGCGGTAGGTCGGGTCGAGGTCCAGGTAGTTGCCACGGTAGGACTGATGGGCACCATGCGCGTCCATCGACACCTGGTGGGTGTAGTAATCGGCGGTGGCCTTCTTCCAGGCGCTGCCCCAGGCCGGTGTGCCAGGCGGGGTGGCGCCGCCGGCAATCGGCCGTGTGCCGGCCTGGTTCACCCACATTGGCGAGCCACCGACGAAGCCGTGCGGGCCATGATCGAAGTTGTCGGCGTTGAAGTCATCGATGGCGATGCCGTTGCCACCGGCGCCGATGAAGTTGTTGGTGTAGGTGTCCTTGTCGAAGAACGCCTTGACCGTGCCCATGTTCTGGTAGGCGAAGTTACGCCCGACCACGCCTTCGTTCCTGATGGGGTCGTACGGTTTGCCGATGCCGGACAGCAGCATCAGGCGCACGTTGTTGAACTGGAATGCCGCCAGAATCACCAGGTCCGCTGGCTGCTCCACTTCCCGCCCCTGGGCGTCGATGTAGGTGACGCCGGTGGCCTTGCGCTTGCTGTCGTCCAGGTTCACCCGCAGCACATGGGCGTTGGGCCGCAATTCGAAGTTCGGCACCTGGCGCAGCGCCGGCAGGATGTTCACGTTGGGCGAGGCCTTTGAGTACATGTAGCACACGTAGCCGCTGCAGAAACCGCAGAAGTTGCATGGCCCCATCTGCGCCCCGTACGGGTTGGTGTACGAGCCGGAGGTGTTGGCCGAGGGCAGGTTGTAGGGCTTGTAGCCCAGGCTGGCCGCCGCCTTTTCGAACAGCCTGGCCGACACCACGTTTTTCTGCGAAGGCAGCGGGAACGGGCTGGAACGGTCTGGCGCATAGGGGTTGCCGCCCTTCCCTTCGCCAACGACCTGGCCGTTGACGGTCCAGGCCTGGCCAGAGGTACCGAACACCTTCTCGGCGAAGTCGAAGTGCGGTTCCAGTTCTTCGTAGCTGACCCCGAAGTCCTGGATAGTCATGTCTTCGGGGATGAACTTGCGCCCGTAGCGTTCTTCGTAGTGGCTGCGCATGCGCAGCTCCATCGGGTCTACCCGGAAGTGCACGCCAGACCAGTGCAGGCCTGCGCCACCTACACCTTTGCCCGGCAGGAAGGCACCGAGCTGGCGATTGGGCAGCGCCACGTCGTTCATGCCGTGGCGGATGGTGACGGTCTCTTTCGACACATCGACGAACAGCTTCTTGCGCACGCTGTAGGTCAGCTCATCGATCACCTGCGGGTAGCTGCCTTCCGGGTAGGTGTCCTGCATCGGCCCCCGCTCCAGGGCCAGCACTTGCAGCCCCGCCTCGGTCAGTTCCTTGGCCATGATCGCGCCGGCCCAGCCGAAGCCCACGATCACCGCGTCCACTTTCTTCATCACGGTTGCCATGCCTCAGGCCCTCTCGCCACGGATCGAAACGGCGGGGAACGGGTAAGGCTCGTTGCGCTCGACCCAATCCATGAAATCGGCACGGGCGCCGGGGAAGCCGATCTGGGTCCAGCCGACCATGCCTTTGTTGCCGCCATGGATCGGGTCGCAGAAGAACCCTTCACGGGTGTTCTGCACCAGCAGGCTGAAGAACACCTTGGCTGGCACGGCGTCGAAAACCAGCTCTCCAGCCTCGACCTTGCTGAGAATGCGGTCTCGGGTAGCGCTATCTTGCGCAGCAAAAACTTGCCCGGAATTGGCCTTGCACCAGCCATCCACGGCGGCGATGCCCAGGCGGTAGATCTGTTGCGGGCTGAGTTGCAGCTGGTACCCCAGTTCGGGCGCGGCGTCGGCCTTGAAAGGGCCTTGCATGTACCACTGCGCGCCAGTTGCGTAGGGGGTGTTCATCTGCCGGTCGATGAATTCGGCAGCGCCGGCTTCAAGTGCGCCAGGGCCAAGTTCGTCGGCCGGGATGATGCGCGAGACGGCAGCCTGCACGAAGGCCCACTCCTCGGCAGTGAAGAAAGTCGGCTGGTAGTTGCCTGCTGGCGGCGTGGCCGGCACTTTGGGCTCGTGTTGCGGGGCCGCAAGCAGCTGACTGGCACCCACGCCAAGCCCCGTGCTGGCCACTGTGACCACAGGGATCAAGGTCAAGGTCTTGCGCAGAAAGTCCCTGCGCGGATTGTCGGGGGCATGCTCAGGCATTGCGAATCCTCATCGGCTGTGTGCGGCCTTGAAAAGCGCCATCTGATTTTCAATATGGGGGGTGGTCTTGATGGGCCATCAAGAAAACAGCCGGATAATCTAGCGCGTTCAGAAATGTTTTGAAACCGGTTTCAGGCTTGATTTCAAAGGGCTGGCGGGCTTTGCGGCCGACCTGCCTTGGCTGGCTACATGGGGTATTCGCCGCAAGACAGCACCTACAGGGCCGCGTTCAATTGATTGGGTCGGTACCACCTGCCCCAGTCCCCAACCTTGGGGACACGGTGCCCAACGCCCCCCCCCTGCAATCGCCCTTGCACGAGAATTGGATCCCTTGCCCTGCAAGGGCTGCAGCACATTTTTTCTGCCTTGGCACGCCTATTGCCGATCTCCTGCCAGACGCCCCAAGTCCATGGGCCCGTTTGCAGGAGGAAATGTCTCATGCACCGACCGATACCCCACCCGCTGGCATTGGCCATTTTCGCCGGCATGCTCCAACTCCCGGCGCAGGCTGCCTTGAACGCTGTCGATCCAGGCGCCTATGTTCCCGCCAACGGTGGCTTCCCAGCCTGGTACCAGGACAGTCACGGTCGTACCCTCGACCTGTGCCTGACAAAGGCGGTCAGCTCGCGTGTGCCTGGCGCACCCGGCGCACCTTCGTACATGTGCACGCTGCTGCCCACCCCCGGCGTGTTCGACGATACCCAACCCATTGTCTTCCCCACCAACTTCCCTGACGAGGCGTTCTGGTTCACCGCCGACGCCGCCATCGTCGACGCCACCCGCGGCATCGACCTCAGCTACGGCACCGCGATCGAAGCGGCATTTGCCGCCGAAGAACCGGTCGACGGCGACCAGGTCAGCTTCGCCCGGGTGCGTATCCGGGTCGACGTGCCAACCGCCGGCACCTACGTGGTCACTCACCCCTACGGCGTCGAAGTGTTCGACGTACCTGCGCCCGGGCGCCGGGCGATCAACATGACCCGCGACATCGGCATTGCCGGCGCAGGCGACTTCACCGGCGCCCTGAAAGGCGATGTCGGGCCGTTCCTGCGCAGTGTCAACGGCCCCTACACCGAAGGCAGCGAGCGCTTCATCGGCGACCCGAACCTGGAAGAACGGGTGACCGGCAGCCCCTTCAATACCAACTACGTGCGCATCGAAGGCCCCGGCGGCATCGACCTGCGCACCGAGCTGTTCGCGGTTTCGGGCAAGCTTTCCGAAGTGACCCTGCCAACCCCGCTGATGCCGCAACGCAGTACCTACTCGCGGCATACCGAGAACGGCGACCTGCGCGCCCAGCAGGACATCTTCGTGATGGCCCCGCCGCCACCGGCCAGCGTCACCCTGACCAGCCAGACACCCAACCTGAACCTCACCGAGGCCAACGGTACCGGTGCCTGGTACGCCCAGTCGGTGCTCGACCCGGCCGCCGGGACGATCCTGACGCTGACCGCCGACAACAGCGTGGCGATCCCTGCCAGCAGCCTGACCACCACCAATGTACCGCTGACCGACCTGGTCGTTATCACCCAGGCCCAGTTCCGTCTGTCCACCGGCGAGCTGACCCTGGTGGCCAGCACCAGCGACGAAACCTCGCCGCCAGTGCTCACCGCACACACCGGCAACGGCACGCTGATCGGCAACCTGAGCGGCACAGGCGCCGTGAAGACGCTGAGCACCAGCCTCTCGCCGATCCCGCCGGCCAAGGTGCAGGTCACCAGTACCAACGGCGGTAGCGACACCGAAGACGTGGTGCTGGTGCCATGAACAGACAAAGGCTCAGCCTTCAAGGAGGCAGCATGAACACTTGGTCGCGCCGTGCGCTGTTGGCCGCCGGTTTCTCCCTTACCGTTACCAGCGCCGCGTTTGCCGCGCTGTCCGATGTCGACCCGGGGCCCTACACCTTCGCCACCGGTGGCTATCCGATGTGGTACAAGGACAGCCTCGACCAGTCCCTGGAGCTGTGCCAGTCCCGTGCTACCAGTACGCGTGCGCCAGGCGCGCCGGGGGCACCGGCCTACATGTGTACCTTGTTGCCCGAGCCCGGCATCTATGACGATACCCTGCCGCTGGTGTTCCCGGACAACTGGCCTCCCGAGATGTTCTGGTTCCTGGCGGAAACCACCATTCCGCAGGTCGGCAACAGCGGCTATGAACTGGAGGTTTATGTAGCCGGGGTGGAGGCTGCCTTCGCCGCCGAAAACCCTGTCGATGGTGACCAGCAAAGCTTCGCCCGGATCCGCATCCGTGCTTCGGTTCCAAGTACCGGTACCTACACAATCACCCATCCCTACGGGGTGGAGACGGTCAACGTCACCACGGCGGGGCGTCGGGCGATCAACATCACCCGGGACATTGGCATTGGCGCACCAGGCAACTTCCGGGGAGCGCTGGCGGGGGCGATCGGCCCTTGGCTGAAGGGTGTTGGCGGGCCTTACACCGAGGTCAACCCCGATACCGGCGCCATCGAAACCTACATCGGCGACCCCAATATCACCGAGGCGGTGACCGGTAGCCCCTTCAATACCAACTTCGTGCGCATTCAAGGCCCCGCTGGCACCATCCAGACCAACACCTTCACTGTTTCAGGCAAGGTACTCGACCAACGGGCCCAGACCCCGGTCAGCCTGGAACGCGCCACCTATTCGCGCAATGCCACCGGCACCCGTACGGAAGTGTTCGCCAAGGCGCCCAGCGCAGCCAGCCTGTGCATGCGCAATGGCATTGCCCTGGTCGGCACCCCGCCTTCGCCGTGCCAGTACACCCTCACCGCCGACAACAACGGGCTGTTCTTCCACCAGCAGTTCGGCCAGGAAGCACCGCCTGCTGTGGTGGTGGTCACCGCCAGCGACAGCGCCGGCGGTACCCAGCCAACCGCGCTGTCGAGCAAGCTCACCGACGTGGTCAAGGTCGGCACCGCACGCTACGACTGGGCCAACAAGCGCCTGTTGATAGAGGCCAGTTCCAGTGACGAAGTGGCGGTCCCGGACCTGATCGCCCAAGGCTACGGTCGCCTGTCCAAGGCGGGCACGCTGCAGAGCCTGACCGTCAACGACGTGCCGCAGCCACCAGCCACCATCACGGTGAAGTCGGCACGCGGCGGCAGCGATGTCGAACCGGTAGTCGTGGTCGGCAACGCGCCGGTCGAGGCGGCCAACCAGCCGCCGCTGGCCCAGGCCGATACCGGCAGTACCAGCGTGGGCATCCCGATTACCCTCAACCTGCTGCAGAATGACAGCGACCCGGATGGCAACGTACCGCTGACCATCAGCGACCTTACCCAGCCCGGTACCGGTCTTGGCGGCGTGGTGATGAACGGCACCACCTCGGTCACCTACACCCCGCCAGCCGGGGCCACGCAACCCGTGGTGGCCACCTTCAGCTACCGGGCGGTGGACGCCAAGGGCCTGAAGTCGGAACCGGCCACGGTCACCATCAACGTGGCGCCCAACCAGGCCCCGACCGCCAACCCGGAAACGGTCGCCACCCTGGGCGTGCCTTTGACCATCAACGTGCTGGCCAACGACACCGATCCGGAAGGCAACGTACCGCTGAGCGTTGCTGCCGTCACCCAGCCGGCTGCCGGCCGGGGCACCGTCAGTACCGACGGCACCACGGTGACCTACACCCCACCGGCCACGGTGACCACGGCCTTCACCACTACCTTCACCTACCAGGCTCGTGACTCGCTGGGGGCCCTGTCCAACGCCGGCACCGTCACCGTCAACGTATCGCCACGGCCCGCCGCCGAAACCTTCACGGTCACGACCGCCACGGTCACGGCACGCTCCAACAACCGTTACAACTGGGACCTCAGCGGTACTTCGTCGGTCACCACCGGCAATACCGTCACCGTGCGGGTAACCACCACTACCGGCGTGCAGACCCTTGGCACCGCCACGGTGGCGCTGACCGGCCGCTGGCGCCTGGCGGTGAGCAACAGCACCACGATCATCCCGACTGCGGCACCGACGGCGACGATCACCACCAGCCAGGGCACCACACGCACCGTCAACGTAACCGTGCAGTAAAGGCCGGAGGTTGCAATGAGACGCCTGTTCTCCCTGCTGCTCGGCCTGGCTGTGGTGGGCCAGGCCTGCTGGGCCGAGGACCTGCTGGACAATGCCGACCTCGCACCCGGCAACGACCTCGGCGAACCGGTGATCATCCGCCTGCTGCCGGCCAGCGCCGGCCAGGCTGCGGTGATCGAGCAGCAAGGCGCGGGCAACCGCGCCGCCCTCGACCAGAACGGCCAGGCCCTGTTGGGCCGCATCGTCCAGGCCGGTGGCGCGCAGGAAGCGTACATCTTGCAGGAAGGCAGTGACCTGATGGCCCTCATCAGCCAACAGGGGAATGGCAACAGCGCGTCGATCCGCCAGACCGGCAGCAGCAACAGTGCGGCCATCGAGCAGATCGGCAACGACAACAGCGCCAGCATCGTGCAGTCCGGCACAGGCCTGAACAGCTCCGTGACCCAGGCCGGCAATGGCCAGCACGTGCAGATAACCCAATACCGATAGACCTGGAGGCACCCCCATGTACAAGCTCGCTCCGTTAAGTGCCGCTATCGTCCTGGCCCTCGCAGGTCAGGCCATGGCTGCTGACAGCACCTCGTCCCAGACCCAGGATGGCAAGGAAAACATCGCTGAAGTCAGCCAGTCCCTGGCGCCATTCGCTTCGGCTACCCAGACCCAGACCGGCAAGGGCAATAACCACCTGGCGGTGCAATCGGATAGCACCAGCGATATCCAGCAGAGCGCCAACGGCCAATACAACGCAGGCTACGCCGACCAGCTGTTCGAGAACGGCAGCCAGGTCACCCAGCACGCAAGCGGCAGCTACAACGATGCCTTCGCCAGCCAGTCACTGGGCTTGGGCAACCAGTCGCTGCAAACCCAGCAAGGCGCGCAAAACGCCTCGACCGTATGGCAGGAAAGCCAGGAAGGCAGCAAGGCCACCACCTGGCAATCCGGCCAGCGCAACGAAGCTTTCATCGAGCAGATCTTTGGTGGCAGCAACAACCGCAGCAGCATCAACCAGACCGGCCAGGAAAACTACGCCGCCGCCGAGCACCTGAGCTACGTCGATGGTGATATCCAGGTCTACCAGGACGGCACGGGCAACTGGGCGTATGGCGACCAGCGCGACGGCACCGGCGGCACCATCGGCATTGGCCAGTACGGTGGCGGCAACTCGGTGGAAGTGTGGCAGGACAACCAGACCGCCAGCCAGGCATCAGTGACCCAGTCCGGCCAGATGAACGAAGGCTATATCGACCAGAGCTTCGGCATGAACAACAAGGTCAGCCTGTCGCAACAGGGCACGGCCAACGCCAGCTGGTCGGACCAGTTCGAGACCAGCAACTCCACCACCACCATCACCCAGACTGGTAGCAACAACGTGCATTTTACCTACCAGAACGGTGAAAACCTCAACCTGACCATCAACACCAAGGGCACTGGCAACAGCGTTACCGCCAGCAACTGGAAAGGCGCCAAGATGGGCGGCCAGTTCGGTACCAACCAGACTGCCACCATCAACCAGAATGGCAATGGCAACGGCGCCAACCTGACCCAGAACGGTGACAACCAGCTGGCCACGCTGACCCAGAAAGGCACCGGCAACCAGATGGAGACCAAGCAGGCCGACATGAACAACGAGCTGTACTTCGAACAGAACGGCACCGACAACATCCTGATCGCCGACCAGCGTGGCACCGACAACTATGCCTACGGCAACAGCCAGGGCAACGGCAACGTCATCAACCTGGACCAGTCCGGGTACAGCAACCAGAGCTACACCAACCAGCTGTACGGTAGCGGCAACGAAGCCAACATCAAGCAGGTTGACAGCTACAACATTGCCTACGTGACCCAGGGAGGCCAGGGCAACAAGGCGTATGTCGACCAGAGCGGTGTGACCCAGACCGCGACCATCAGCCAGCTGGGCAGCGCGAACGTGGCCACTGTGACCCAGCAGTAGATCGCTCCCCCCTTGAACCGCGGTGCTCCTCTCCCTGGTGCCGCGGTTCCTTTTTATTCCTGTCAGAACTTCTTTTCTTGCCGACCTTTTCGCGGGCACGCCCGCTCCCACAGGTGCTCTACCGCCGTCAAAGCCTGCGCCAACCCTGTGTGCGGGCATGCCCGCGAATAGGCCAAGCCTGCCAAGCGCATTACAATGGTCCACACCCCAACCGATGCCTGCCCCATGATCCAGTCCGACCTCGACCTGTTCGGCACCCAGCCGCAACGCCTGGCCAGCCACACCGTGCTGCTGCCCGGCTTCGCCCTGGCCGAGATCGAGGCCCTGCTCGATGCCCTGCGCCCGGTGCTGCGTGCCGCGCCGTTCCGGCACATGCACACCCCGGGCGGCCTGCGCATGGTGGTAGGGCTGACCAACTGCGGCACGTTGGGTTGGGTCAGTGACGAACACGGCTACCGCTACAGCCCCTGCGACCCGCTCAGCGGCAAACCTTGGCCCGCCCTGCCCCCCGTGTTGCTCGAACTGGCCGCCTGCGCTGCGAGCATGGCCGGGTTCGACGGTTTCGTACCGGATGCCTGCCTGGTCAACCATTACCTGCCGGGCACCCGCCTGAGCCTGCACCAGGACCGCGACGAGCGGGACTTCGGCCAGCCGATCGTGTCGGTGTCGCTGGGCTTGCCGGCGGTGTTCCTGTTCGGTGGCCTGCAGCGCACCGACAAGACCCAGCGCATCCCGCTGAGCCACGGCGATGTGCTGGTCTGGGGTGGCGAGGACCGCCTGCGCTTTCACGGCGTGCTCCCGATCAAGCCTGGCGTGCATCCGCGCCTCGGTGAACGGCGGATCAACCTGACCTTGCGCAAGGCCGGTGGCTGAAGCGGCCAACGGCCCTTAACCGGCGCAAACAGGATGAACGCGCATGAAACAGGTTGAACATCTTGGCCTGGCAAGCTTCAAACGATATGCCATGCCCTGTTCAGCCTGGAGCCCGCCATGCCCTACCAGCCCTGTTACCCGCCCTCTCAAAGCGGAGCCGCGCGCCTATGAAAATGCCCTGCCGCGCGCCCAATGCCTCACTACAGCTCGATTACGTACGCGACACCCTGTTCGGCCCGGTGGCGCAAAGCGTGGAGTGCCAGTGCCAACTCGCCGCCCTCGACCTGCAAGGCCGCCCCGGCCTGCGCCTGCACATTTGCCCGCCCCTGCCCGACAAGGTCGACCGCGCCCACAGCGTGGCCTTCGTCTGGGACGGGCGCAGTTACCACGGAGTGGTCCGCGACCAGGGCAAGTGCGGTGATGGCGGCCTGAACCTGCTGCTGGAACTGCTGTAAGACGATCAACGGCGATCAACCCGGCTGAACCCACCGGGCGCGTCACGTCTCCATAGCAAAAGGGCCCATGCCTGCCGGAGAACGCGGAGAACGTCAATGAACAGTCCGTTGCTCAAGCTCTTCACTCACCCCGCCGACGCCTGGCTGGAAATCCGCCGGGCCGAGGAAGACCACCCGCAGCAATATCTGCCGCGCCTGTTGGCCCTGGCACTGATCCCCGCTGTGTGCCTGTTCGTCGGCACGACCACCTTCGGCTGGAGCCTGGCGGCCGAGGAACGGGTGCGCCTGAGCATGACCAGCGCCGCCCAACTGGCGGGCTTGCTCTACGCCACAACGGTCGTCGGGGTAATGTTGATGGGCACGATGATCCGCTGGATGTCGCGCGGTTTCGATGCACAGCCCAGCCTCAACCAGTGCATCGGCTTTGCCGCCTACTGCGCCACACCATGGTTCTTTGCCGGGGTGGTCGGCCTGCTACCGATCCGCTGGCTGGCGCTGGCGGCACTGCTGGCTGCCTCGGCGTATGCCAGCGTGTTGCTGTATGGCGGATTGCAGACCTTCCTGCGGCTGAAGAAGGAACAGGCCATGCTGTTCGCGACCTGCGTGTGGGGGGTGGGGTTACTGCTGCTGGTCACCATCCTGGTGGCGATGATCCTGTTCTGGTTCAACGGCCTGATGCCGGAATATGTGCGCCCGGCCAGCGTGGGCTGACCGGGGCGCGGCAGGCGCCTCAGGCAATCGCCTTGAGTGTCGCCGGGTGGCTGTCACGCAGCGCGTGCAGCTGCCCCACCAGGTTGACCAGATCACGGCAACTGTTGAGGCTTTGCAGGGGGACACCGCTCAGGGTCACGCCCTCGTCGAGGCTCTGGCCCTGACCCAGGCGTATGGTCAGGTTGGCGCCATCCGTGCAGCTGACTTCGCAACGGTCGGGCAGGCAGGCCTGCTCGATCATCTGCCGCATTTCTAGCATCGAAACTCCTATCAACGACATGGTACGACCCTCTCTTTGGGGTGGCCTGTTGTGTGAGTACGCCTTTGTCGGGCGAGGTGCCAATTGATATTGCGCATGCCCGGGCAGGCGCTCATGCGCCTGGGCAATGATCATGCAGGGAATCCTCTAGCACCTTAGTGGAAGATTGCCTGCGCGGGCTGCGCGTTCGAACGCAATGGCAGAATTAGCGACGAGCGGTCCCGGCAGGCCCCAGCGATGCGCAAAGATGCTGTGCCGCATAGGCTCGCCACGGTCGCCATGCAAGGGCTCGTTGCGCAAGTTGGGCGTCCTCGCCTTCGAGCAGGCGCAACGCCTTGATCAACGCCACATCGCCCAGCGGCAAGGCATCGGCCGCGCCGGCCTGGCGCAATGCCAGGTAGTGCGCACTCCAGGGGCCGATACCCTTGAGCTGGCACAGGTTGCGCAGCAGTTCATCCAGCACCTGCCCGCGGCGCAGCAACCTGGGCTCGGCGAGCAATGCATTGGCCAGCGTGCCCAGGGTGGCGGCGCGCGCTCGCGGCATGCCCATGCCATCGAACTTCGCAACTGCCAATACCGGCAACGCCGGGAATACGTGGCTCAGGCCGGGTGCGGGCCAGCGCAAGGGCACGCCGTGGCGTTGCACCAGGCGGCCGGCCAGGGTCATGGCCCCGGCCACACTGACTTGCTGGCCCAGCACAGTGCGCATGGCCTGTTCGCAGGCGTTCCAGCCTTGTGGCACGCGCAGGCCTGGGCGCTCCTGTAGCAGGCGGGCCATCAGCGGATCGCGGGACAGTTCGGCATTGATGCGCGCGGGGTCGGCATCGAGGTCGAAGACCCGCCTCAGCCTGGCGGTCAGGCCGGGTAGCGCGTGGGCCGGGACGCCTTCAAGGCGGACCCGCAGGTACTGGCTGCCCAAAGGTTTGGCGTGCAAGACGGCGTGGCGGCCGGCAATTACCAAGGTACGGCGGTAGGTGCCGTCGAGGCAGGTCTCGATGCCGGGGATGCAGCGGGCAGCGAGGAAGGCCAGGGTCGAGGGCCAGTGGTAAGGGGCACGGTAGCGCAGCCACAAGGTGTGGTGGCCGGGGGTGGGCAATGATCGGCGTACGGCGTGCAGGGGGGTGAGCTTTGGCATAGCTGCATCATGCCAGCAAATGTAATAGCTGTACCGGCCCTATCGCCGGCAAGCCAGCTCCCACAGGTACAGCGTTGCTCTCGAGATTGTCGCTGTACCTGTGGGAGCTGGCTTGCCGGCGATAAGGCCGGACAATCCATTCAATCAGCCAGAATCAATGCGCCGCACCGTCCCGCGCTTCCTGCATCTGCCCGAACCGCCCGGCATGGAAGTCATCGAACGACTCGGCAATTTCCGCCTGGCTGTTCATCACGAACGGGCCATAGCCCACGATCGGCTCGTCGATCGGCTCACCGCTTAGCAGCAGAAAGCTGGCACCTTCCAGCGCTTCGACCGCGACGTCCTCGCCGCCCCGGTCAAACAGCACCAGGCTGGATGGGCCGGCTTCTCGCTCGCCGTTGATCCGCACGTTGCCGCGCAACACCACCAGCGCCGCATTGCGCCCGGCGGCAACCGGCAGCTGCAAGGTTGCACCGGCATTCAGGCGCAGGTCCCAGACATCCATCGCAGTAAAGGTCCGCGCCGGCCCCGAATGCCCACGATAGTCACCGGCAATCACTCGCAGACTGCCGCCCTCGCCGTCCAGCGTCACCACCGGGATGTCCTTGGCCAGCAGCGTCTGGTAGCCGGCCGCTGCGCGCTTGCCCCGCGCCGGCAGGTTGACCCACAGCTGTACCATCTCCAGCGTACCGCCAGTACGGGCGAAACCTGGGGAATGGAACTCTTCGTGGATGATGCCATTGGCAGCAGTCATCCACTGCACGTCGCCAGGGCCGATCAAGCCGCCAGCGCCGGTGGAGTCACGGTGTTCCAGTTCGCCCTGGTAGACGATGGTCACGGTCTCGAAGCCGCGGTGCGGGTGCTGGCCAACGCCGCGCCGCGCACTGGTCGGGGTGAAGTCATGAGGGCCGGCATAGTCCAGCAGCAGGAACGGGCTGATCTTGCTGGCCAGGTTGTCGTAGGTGAACAGGCTGCGCACCGGGAAACCATCACCTACCCAGTGGGCGTGGGGGCTGCGGTGAATACCCAGAATCGTTTTCATGAGAAGGCTCCTCTCTTGGTTGAGATAACCTTACCAGTGAGACCAATCAGGCAATAGCCGGCTAAAATGGCATGCATCGTCTCATTTAAAGGACAATCCACAGCCAGCTGTCTGGAAAAACTATCCCGCCGGTCCCTGCAGCAGGAAGGCCTGCACTTGTTCGGCGCACGCCTCAGGATGCTCTTGCATGAAGCAGTGCCCACCTGCAACCTGCCTGCCGCTGACCTTAGGGTTGAGTGCCACCAGGCGATTCACCGAATGCGGTACGAAGGGGTAGGTGTGCTCGCCGTACAGCACCCGCGTGGGCGTACGGATTGCCGCCAGGCTCGCCCACATGCGCTTGGGGAACGAACTGAATATTTCTACTTCGCGGCTGGGCCGGCACTTGAGCACCACCGCTTCGCCACAGTCGCCAATGGCATGCTCCACGTAGGCCCGCAGCGCCGCATCGGTCCACCCCTTGAAGATACCCCGCCCATGCAGCGAAGCCAGGGCTGCCTCGCGGTCGGGCCAGTGGCTGCGACGGCTGGCAGCCTTGCGCGCCAGGGCATGGCGCTGGTGCAAGCCGACCAGGGCTGCCATCCCCATCACACCCAGCATGCGCCGGCTGAACAGTACCGGGTCGAGCAGCACGGCACGCGTGAACAGTTGCGGTTCACTGGCCAGGATCAGGCCGGTGAGCACGCCACCGAAACTGTGCCCGACGGCAAAGCGCGGTACGTCACCATACTCGCCTCGCCCGGCTGCAAAAGCCTCCACCGCCAGCGCAGCGGTCCGGTTCCAGCCACGGAACACCCCGCCATGGTCGCTGTCACCATGGCCCTGCACATCGCTGAGCCACAGGTCGAAATGTTCGCCCAAGAGCATCAGCAATGGCTGGTAGGCCAGGCAGCAGAAGCCGTTGCCGTGCAGAAAATGCAGCAACGGCTTGCCACTGGCCGGGGTTCGCCAGCCCCGCAGGGTGAAGCCTTCGGCGCATTCGTGAGACCAGGGGATCAACTGCATCGGCTTGCTGTACTCGCGGGGTCAGGAAAACGCTGATTCTACAAACAGCAGCGGGTACAGTGAAATCACCAGCAACAAGGCCATCAGGACATTGAACAGCATCAGCCAGCGCGGGTTCTGCAACAAGTTGCGCAGGGCGCTGCCGAACATCACCCACACCCCGACGCTCGGCAGGTTGACCAGGGCGAACAAGGCGGCAATGACAATGACGTTGGTCACATAGCCCTGCGCCGGCGTGTAGGTGGTGATTGCCCCGACTGCCATCACCCAGGCCTTGGGGTTGACCCACTGGAATGCCGCTGCTCCCCAGAAGCCCAGCGGTTTGCGGGCACTGGACGAAGCTGTGCCGACCGGCCCGGAGGTGGCGATCTTCCAGGCCAGGTACAGCAGGTAGGCGGCACCGGTGTAACGCAATACCGTATACAGCGCCGGCCAGGCCTTGAACACCTCGCCCAGGCCCAGGCCGACAGCCAGCACCATCACCATGAAACCGACACTGATGCCCAGGGCGTGGGGGATCGAGCGACGCACACCGAAATTCACCCCAGAGGCAAGCAGCATGGTGTTGTTGGGGCCAGGAGTAATGGAAGACACGAAGGCGAACAGCACGAAGGCGGTCAGCAGGTCGGCAGAGGCAAGCATGGCAGGCAATCCACTTTTTTTATGGGTGCTGTCACACTAACGGAGTCGCTCTCCTCTGCGACCGATACAGTTTCACTAAATTGTGTAGATACACATCGCTGTACCGCTACCATCAGATCAAGGAAGCCGTCCCATGAGCCTCACCATCCGTCCTGCCGTTCGCGCCGACGCCGAGCAGATACTTGCCTTCATCACCGAACTGGCAGAGTACGAACGCGCCCGCCACGAGGTAATCGCGAGCGTTGCCGATATCGAGCACAGCCTTTTTGGCGAGGGCAGCACCGTGCATAGCCTGATGTGCGAGCGCGATGGCCGGGCAATCGGCTTTGCTGTGTATTTCTACAGCTACTCGACCTGGCTCGGGCGCAACGGCATCTACCTGGAAGACCTGTACATAACGCCCGAGCAGCGCGGCGACGGTGCCGGGCGGCAATTGCTGCGGCACATCGCCCGCGAGGCGGTGGCGAAGAATTGCGGACGGCTGGAATGGAGCGTACTGGACTGGAACGAGCCGGCTATCGGCTTCTATCAGAAGCTGGGGGCCGAAGCGCAGGATGAGTGGGTGCGCTACCGGTTGGATGGCGAGAAGCTGGCGGCGTTTGCCCGGGGCTGACCGGGTGGATGCTCACGGCATAGACCACTACAGGTCGAACCGGCTTACATGAGGGCTTGAGTGTGCATGCCTTGAGCTTTTCAGCGCCGGTGAGATCGAGCGCCGCCCGCGCGGCGCTTCGCGGCACAAGGCCGCTCCTACATCTGTTTCCGGCCAATTACTCCTGTGCCAGGTGGGTTGCCGCCTTGGTGCTTGGCTGAAGATTGATGAGGAGCAGTCGTGCGCCCTTCGATATCGAATGGAACAAACAAGACGGACAGAGGTGAACTCACAGGAGTAACTGGCCCGAAACAGATGTGGGAGCGGCCTTGTGCCGCGAAGCGCCGCGCGGGCGGCGCTCGATCTCCCAGGCACTGCAAAACCAAAGCCCTACCATCAAGGCAATTGACGCCAGCCCCGCCCCATGGTCTCCTTATGCCTCGCGTTCAGGTGCCCCCGATGGGGGTGAAACGGGAAACCGGTGCGTCACAGGCCCTCCAGCAGGGCCGGACAAGGCCGGTGCTGCCCCCGCAACGGTAAGCGAGCGAAGCGTCTGTACCACTGTGCCTGATCCCCGGCATGGGAAGGTGACGCTTTCCAGGAGCCTGGCTCCTCCTCGCAAGCCCGGAGACCGGCCTGGCGTTCATGAACACCCCGCGGTGGGCGGGCGCTGTTGCATTCCCCTGGGCTGCCACGCTCGGGGCTGCCGCGCTTGCCCGTTGCCCACAAAAAGCAGAGGAACGCGTCATGCCCGTCACCAGCGCCAAGCAACACAGCATTACCACCCCCGTCACCCTCAGCCAGCGTGTCGTCATCGCCATCGGCGCCAGCCTGCTGGGCCTGTGTCTGGTGTACTTCGCCGGCTTTTCGCACATCGAGGCCGTGCACAACGCCGCCCACGACACCCGCCACAGCGCCGCATTCCCCTGCCACTGAGTACGCCCGATGATCACACGCATTGCCCGCACCGCGGGCTTCAGCGGGTTGCTGGCGGCCTTGCTGCTGACCCTGCTGCAGAGCTTTTGGGTCGCCCCACTGATTCTCGAGGCAGAAACCTACGAATCCTCGGCCCCCGTCGCCGAGCACGAGCATGCTGGCGAAGTGGCAGCGCATGAACACAGCGCCGAAGCCTGGACACCTGAAGACGGCTGGCAGCGAGTGCTGTCCACCACCGGCGGCAACCTGGTGGTCGCGGTCGGCTTCGCCCTGATTCTCACCGCCCTGTACAGCCTGCGTGAACCCAAGCGAGCCGGCACCGGCGCACTCTGGGGCCTGGCCGGCTTCGCCGTGTTCTGCCTGGCCCCGACCCTGGGCCTGCCGCCGGAACTGCCAGGTACTGCCGCAGCCGACCTGGGGCAACGCCAGGCTTGGTGGATCGGCACCGCCAGTGCCACCGCGCTGGGCCTGGCCCTGCTGGTGTTCGCTCGCCACTGGTTGCTGAAGGCGCTGGGCGCTGTGCTGCTGGTCATTCCCCATGTGATCGGTGCGCCGCAACCCGAAGTGCACGAGAGCCTGGCCCCCGCCGCCTTGGAAACCCAGTTCAAAGTGGCCTCCTGGCTGACCAACGCCGCATTCTGGCTGGCCCTGGGCCTGCTCAGCGCCTGGCTGTTCCGGCGCTCCAGCCAGGCCTGATGCCTGCCTTCTACGCCGGTTTCGGCTGTCGTCGGGGTTGCCCGGCGGATACGCTGGAAATCTTGCTACGCCAGGCCCTGGCCACCCAGGGCCTGGCGTTGGCCGACCTGCAAGGCATCGCCAGCATCAGCCTGAAGGCCGACGAGCCCGGCTTGCAGCAACTGGCCGAACGCCTCGGTCTGCCTTTGGTGTTGTACGATACCGCGCAGTTGCAACCCTACGAACTCCAGCTCAGCCACCGTTCCGCCGCTGCCCATGCCCACTGTGGCTGCTGGGGCGTGGCGGAGAGTGCGGCACTGGCCCTGGCCAGCCAGCGAGTTGGCACCGCCAGGTTGCTGCTGACACGCCAGGTACTGGGCCCGGCTACCCTCGCCCTGGCCTGTTGAACGTTTCACCCTCTTTCCTGCAAGGACTTACCATGACGGTCTACTTCATCGGCGCCGGCCCCGGCGACCCGGAACTGATCACGGTCAAGGGCCAACGGCTGATCCGCCAGTGCCCGGTGATCATCTATGCCGGCTCGCTGGTGCCGGCCGCCGTGCTTGAGGGCCACCAGGCCGAGACCGTGATCAACAGCGCCGAACTGCACCTGGAACAGATCGTTGCCGCCATGCGCAGTGCGCATGAGCAAGGCCAGGATGTGGCTCGGGTACACAGTGGCGACCCCAGCCTGTACGGCGCCATCGGCGAGCAGATCCGCCATCTGCAGGCGCTGGGCATCGATTACCAGATCATCCCCGGGGTCACCGCCACGGCGGCCAGCGCCGCCCTGCTCGGCTGCGAACTGACCCTGCCCCAAGTAGCTCAGACCGTTATCCTCACCCGCTATGGTGACAGCTCGCCGATGCCGCCCGGCGAGCAGCTGGGCGACCTGGCGCGCCATGGCAGCACCCTGGCGATTCACCTGGGGGTCAAGCACCTGTCGCGTATCGTCGAAGAACTGCTGCCGCACTACGGCACGCACTGCCCGGTGGCGGTGGTGCATCGTGCCACCTGGCCGGACCAGGACTGGGTGCGCGGTACCCTCGGTGATATCGTGGAACGCGTCGCGGCCAAGGATTTCCGGCGCACGGCGCTGATCCTTGTGGGCCATGTGCTGGGCGACACACCGTTTGCCGAATCGGCCTTGTATCGCGCCGGGCACGCCCACCTGTATCGCCCTGGCGACTGAGCATTGCCAGGTTCGCCGCAGGCGTAGCAGACTCCAGCTTCCCGCCTGCAAACAGGAGTCATGCCCATGCTGGACCTACGCCCAAACTGCGAGTGCTGCGATACCGACCTGCCGGGTGACAGCCCCGATGCGCTGATCTGCTCCTTCGAATGCACCTTCTGCCGCACCTGCGCCGAAACCCGTTTCCAGGGCCGCTGCCCGAACTGCACCGGCCAGTTGGTGGCACGCCCGACACGGGTCGGCCAGGCACTGGCCAACAACCCCGCCTCAACCCAGCGCGTGAGCAAATCACACTCCGCCTGCGCATGACGACTACAAAAAACAGGCATCGCCGCTTTGCCAGGGTGATGTCTTTCCCTCTTTTTGTAGGACTTTTCAACAACAAGCACGTGGACTTTCAACACTTCTATACTCGGCATTACCAAATTTCGGGAATGGTCGTATCGTGCAGCGCTTCCGATAACCCCACTTGCAGACGTATTCCTGAGTGATCCAGGAAGCGGACCACATCCTGACAGGAGTTTTCTTCATGACTACCGTGCTGATCGTCGACGACCACCCCATCGTCCGGCTGTCCTTGCGCATGTTGCTCGAACGCGAGCGCTTCCGTGTTGTCGGCGAGGTCGGCAATGGCAGCGAGGTGGCGCAGGTGGCCCGCGACCTGCGACCGGATGTGGTAATTCTCGACATCGGCCTGCCCGGCCTGGATGGCATGGAAGTGATAAAGCGCCTGCAATGCCTGGAGCCGGCGCCCAAGATCATGGTGCTGACCGGCCAGGCCACCGATTTGTATGTGCGGCGCTGCCTGGATGCTGGTATCGGCGCTTTTGTCACCAAGGAAGAAGACCACGAGGCGTTGCTGTTTGCCCTTAAAGCGCTGGTCAAGGGCTACTCGACCTTCCCGCAGATGTCGGTCAACAGCAACTCGCTGGAAAGCGAGCCAGTGCGCCTGTCCAGCCTGTCCAACCGGGAAATGGAGGTGCTGCGGCGCCTGGCGCGCGGCGAGAACAACAAGAATATCGGCACCTGCATGAACCTCAGCGCCAAGACCATAAGCACCTACCGGGGCCGCATCATGGAAAAGCTCAAGACCGAATCACTGGTTGAAATGGTCGACCTGGCCAAGCGCAACAGCGTCTACTGAGCGCTCGATGACAATGAAGCGCCTGCTGGCAAGCGCCCTACTGGTCATCGGCCTGGCCGGTTCCGGCGCGCTGCTGGCAAACAGCGAACCTCGCCAGTTGCTGGCACGCTCGGTCAGCGCCGCGGCCCCGCTTGCGCTGTCCAGCGAAGAGCGTCATTGGCTACAGCAACGCCAGCACCTGGTACTTGGCAGTTCGCGCCCCGACTACCCACCGCTGGAGATCAATGTCAGCCAGCACGACTACGAAGGCCTCAGCGCCGATTACGCTGGCATCATCGCAGAACAGCTGGGTACCACCATCGAAGTACGACGCTACGACAGCCGCCACGAAGCCATCGCTGCGCTACGCGACGGCCGTATCGACCTGCTGGGCAGCTCCAACGCCTTCGAGGCAGCGGATGCCCAGCTCAGCCTCAGTTCAAGCTACGCCGACGATCTGCCAGTCATCGTCACACGCGAGGGGCGCAGCCTGAAGAACACCCCCGACCTCGCCGGCCTGCGCCTGGCCATGGTCGATCATTACCTGCCGGCCAGCAGCGTTCGCAGCCTGTACCCCAAGGCGCAATTGAGCCTGTATCGCTCGACCCTGGCCGGGTTGGCCGCCGTCGAACTGGGCGAGGCCGACGCCTACCTGGGCGATGCCATCAGTACCGACTTCGCGATTGGCAAGAGTTACCAGGGCACACTGAAGATCGACCACTTCTGTCAGGTTGCCCCTGGCGCGTTTGCCTTTGCCATGGCCAGTGACAACCCGCGCCTGCAACTGTTGGTCAACAAGGCGCTGGCGCGTATCAGCGAAAGCGAACGCCTGAATATCCTGCGCCGCTGGAGCAGTGGCAACACCAGCCTGCTGCTGCAGCGCCACCTCACCGCCCTGACCGCCGAAGAAGAAGCCTGGATAGCTGCCAACCCCAACGTCAGCGTGCTGGTCAACACTTCGCTGGCGCCACTGACCTTCAACGACACCAAGCACCGCCCCAGCGGCATCACCCTCGAGCTGCTCAAGCAGATCTCGCTGCGCACGGGGCTGCATTTCAAGCCGGTCGAAAGCCCGTCGGCGCAAGCAATGATCGAGCGCCTGGCACGCGGGGATGCGCAGATGATCGGCGCACTGGGTTACAGCACAGACCGTTCGAAACAACTGCGTTATACCCGTCCCTACCTGGTCAGCCCACGGGTGCTGGTCACCCGTGGCGACAATGCATCACCGCCGCAGGCCATGGCGCTGGATGGCATGCGCATCGCCCTGGTACGCGGTTCGCCGCAACGGGCCGTGCTGCAACAACGCTATCCGCAGGCCAGGATGGTCGAGGTGGACAACCCGCTCGGCCTGATGGAGGCCGTGGCCAACGGTGCCGCCGACGTCGCCCTGAGCAGCCATATCAATGCCGCCTACTACATCAGCCATGTGTTCAAGGACCGCCTGCGCATTGCCAGTGTGCTCGACGACGACCCCGCCATCGCCGCCTTCGCCGTGGCCGCGGACCAGCCACAGCTGCAGGCAATCCTGGACAAGGCGCTGCTGAGCATTCCACCCGAAGAGCTGGACCAGTTGATCAACCGCTGGCGCACCACCACCCTGGTCAGTGACAGCCCTTGGCGCGACTACCGCACGCTGGCCTTGCAAGTGCTGGTGCTGTCGGCCTTGCTGCTGGCCGGGGTGGTGTTCTGGAACAGCTACCTGCGCAAGCTGATCAACCAGCGCACCGAGGCCCAGCATGCCCTGCAAGCGCAACTTGCGCTTAGCCGCGGCCTGCTTGAACAGCTGCGCCAGGCCAAGGACGACGCCGAACAGGCCAGCCAGACCAAAAGCACCTTCCTGGCCACCATGAGCCATGAAATCCGTACCCCGATGAATGCCGTGATCGGCCTGCTGGAGTTGGCCCTGGAAGACAGCCGCGGCGGCCGCTGCGACACCCAGACCCTGCAGACCGCCCACGATTCGGCCATTGGCCTGCTTGAGCTGATCGGCGATATTCTCGACATTTCCCGTATCGAATCCGGGCATATCACCCTGCAGCCAGTGCCCACCAACCTGGTAGAACTGGTACGCGCCACAGTGCGGGTGTTCGAAGGCAATGCAAGGGCCAAAGGCCTGCACCTGCACAGCGAACTGCCCGTAGCGCCGGTGTGGGTGCTGGCTGATCCGCTGCGCCTCAAGCAGGTCTTGTCCAACCTTATCAGCAACGCCATCAAGTTCACCGACAGCGGTGAAGTCCAGGCCAGCCTGCTACTGCCCTCGCCCACCGACACTGACAGCCTGACAGTGGAGCTGAGTGTGCGAGACACCGGCATCGGCATCAGCCAAGCCGACCAGGCCCGGCTGTTCAATACGTTCGTCCAGGCCGACGGCCCCCGGGCACGCCAGGGCGCCGGCCTGGGACTGGTCATCAGCCGCACGCTAGCCGAGTTGATGGGCGGTACCTTGAACTTGCAGAGCGTCGAAGGCCTTGGCACCAAGGTGCAGGTCAGCCTGCAGCTGCCCGCCTGCGCTGCACCGGTGCAGGCCGACCAGCACGACCCTGTGCTGGAAACAAGCGGCGGCCCTTTGAACATACTGGTGGTCGACGACTACCCCGCCAACCTGCTGCTGCTGGAGCGGCAACTGCATACCCTGGGGCATCGGGTCACGCTGGCGGAAAACGGGGAAATCGCGCTGGCACGCTGGCAGGCTGCGCGCTTTGACCTGGTAATCACCGACTGCAGCATGCCGGTCATGGACGGCCACGAACTGACCCGCCGTATCCGCAGCCTGGAGGGCGAACGCGGCCTGGCGGCATGCCGCATTCTCGGCGTCACCGCCAACGCCCAGGCCGAGGAGCGTGCCCGCTGCCTGGCCAGCGGCATGGACGAATGCCTGTTCAAACCCATCGGCCTGCGTACGCTCAAGACCCACCTGCCCCACGCCCACCCCCGGCAGCAGCCGACAGCACGGCGCGCCAGCGGGTTCAACCTTGGCGAACTGCGCCACCTGACCCAGGACGACGAACAACTGACGCGGAACTTGCTGCAGCAGTTGTCACAAAGCGTCAGCGAAGACCTGGCCACCTTGCGGGCGTTGCCAGCAGACGCCCCCGGCGAAACTTTGCGCGCCTTGGCTCACCGGATCAAAGGTGGGGCGAAGATGCTCAAGGTACGCACGCTGGTCAAGGATTGCGAAGCCATCGAGCAGGCCCACGACCAAGGCCTGCCGACGGTTGACCTTCGCCTGCAATTACAGGCCAGCCTGGAGACCCTGCTGGACGAGCTGGGCGATGTGCTCAGTGCAATTGCAGCGTCGAACTGATCTGGCTGATAGCGTTTACCACGTGCCGTGAACCCTGCTGGATTTCCATGATCACCGTACCGGCTTCGTTGGCCAGCGCCACACCATGGCCGGTACGCTTCAGGCTCGACTGCATGCTGGCCACGGCCAACAGCGACAGGTCGTGGTTCTGCCGCACCACGTCGACGATTTCCAGGGTAGCCTTGCTGGTTCGCGCCGCCAGGCTGCACACCTCGTCGGCCACCACGGCAAAACCGCGCCCGTGCTCGCCGGCGCGGGCCGCCTCGATGGCTGCGTTCAAAGCCAACAGGTTGGTCTGGTCGGCAATGCCACGGATGGTCAGCACTATCTGCCCGATCACATCCGACTGCTTGCTCACCGCATCGATACTGCGTGCCGCGTCGTTGAGTTCATGGGAAATCTGCTCGATCACCTGTACCGCCTGCTGTACTACCTCGGTGCCCTTGCGCGCGCAGGCATCGGTCTGTACCGAACTGGCATGGGCAGCATCGGCCGCGCTTTGCTGGGTGCTGACCTGGCGGGTGATGTCGCTGGCGAACTTCACTACCTTGTACAAGCGGCCCTTGCTGTCGAAGATCGGGTTGTAGGAGGCCTCCAGGTAGACCGTCTGGCCATGTTTGTCGACACGCTCGAAACGGTGCGAGTGGTACTCGCCGCGGTTGAGCGATGCCCAGAACTCGCGGTACTCGGCCGATTCGCGCTCGTGCGCCTGGCAGAACAGCCCGTGATGGCGACCGACCACCTCGTCCAGGCGATAGCCCATGGTGTCGAGGAAGTTCTGGTTGGCCTTGATCACCCGGCCTTGCGGGGTGAATTCGATTACCGCCATGGAGCGGCTGATGGCCTTGAGCAGGCTTTCGCTCTCGTGCTCCTCCATCACTCGCTGGCTGATGTCGGATGCTACCTTGATAACGCTGGTGACCTGGCGCTGCTCGTCCAGTACCGGCATGTAGCTGGCTTCCAGCCAGACTTCGCGGCCGGCCTTGTCGATGCGCTCGAAGGTACCGCTGATGGCCTTGCCCTGCCCCAGTTCACGCCACAGTTGCTGGTATTCGGCGCTTTTCGCGTAGCCAGGGTCGCAGAACAGCCGATGATGCTTGCCGCGCAACTCCTCGGCGCTGTAGCCCATGGCTTGGCAGAAGCGCTCATTGGCATCGAGGATCGTGCCGTCGGGGGTAAACTCGATCATTGCCATGGAGCGGCTGATCGCCGCCAGCTTGGCCTGCAAGCTGGCCAATGCCTGATGACTGCGCTGGATTTCGACCAGATCGGACTTGCGGTGGGAATCGAGCATGTGTCTTAGATTTATACCAAACACTGGAAAACTCCTGTATTTGCTCGGCTTCACCATCACCGTGAAATCACAATATCCCTATTCTGGATGGACCGCAAGCGAACTGAAAGGATATTCTATGGGATATCCGCTATCCCTACTCCTAACGGTCACCCCATGCCCAGAAAGATCACCAAACCCCTGGCCGACTGCGATGCCAGCATAGCCGCCATTCTTGCGTCAGGTGAGCGCGGCAGGTTCCCCGAAGGGAGCATCACAGGCCTACATCTCCTTATAGACGCTGGTGCGCCGAAGTGGCGGTACCGATGCTATCTGTACGACAAGGAAATCCCGTTCGCCATCGGCGTCTATCCTGATGTCTCGGTTGACGAAGCCCGCCGCCAGGCGCTGGCAGCCAAGGCCGACATCGCCAAAGGCCTTCACCCAACCGAGGCCCGCAAAGCACGTGAGGAAGAGGAACGCAGCAAAGCAGCCTGGACCTTCGCCAAGCTGGCCGAGCAATGGATGGAGCGCCACGCACACCTGAAACCCAAGACTATTGCCGGCCGTCGCGGCGTACTGAAAAACCACCTCCTGCCCGTGGTCGGCAACCTGCATGTCAAGGACATCGCTGTCAGGCATATTCGCGACATCCTCGGCCGCATCAAGGACTCGCCGATCATGCAGCGCGAAGCCCTGCGCCTGCTGAACAAGATTCTCGCCCACGCCATGGACCACGACCTGGTTTCGCAGAACGTCGCCGTTGGCCGCGAAGGACTGCTGGATGCCAAGCCAAAGACCAAGCATCACCCCGCCCTGGTTAAGGAAGACGACCTAGTGGATTACATTCGTCGCCTGGACGCACTCGGCAACAGCGGCAGCGACTGCGTGACCGCAGCCCTATGGCTGCAGCTACTGATTCCGGCAAGACCAAGCGAACTGTGCGCCATGCGCTGGTCGCAGCTGAGCGTGAACTGGGAGCAGACTCCCAACCAGGGCACATGGACCTATATTGTCCCAAAGACCGGACAGGAACATACGGTGCCCCTCCCTACCCAGGCCTTGGCACAGCTGAGCGGCATTCGCGAATACAGTCTGGCGCTGAACAGGCGAGCTGTAGCTAGTGCCTCACCCTTCGGCCGGTTCGCTGACGATGAAACTGCCAATGCACCTGACTGGGTATTCCCTTCGGTCGGCGCTTTCGGTCAACACATTGCCAGCGAAACCTTGCTCCGACGCCTGACCGAGAAACGCGACGACCGAAGTGGCCTTGGGTATGAGCGCGGCACCATCACGCTCCATGGCTTCAGGTCAACGCTTCGCTCTCTCGGTGAAGAAGTGCTAGGCATCAAGTCGGTACTACTGGAACTACAACTAGCGCACAGATATCCGGGACCTCTAGGGGATGCCTACATGAAGTCACGCTTGCTGGAAAGGCGGCGCAGGGCCATGCAGAAATGGGCTGACTATATCGAGGACCTCTACCACCTGGCCGTGTCCGGAGTGAAGAAAAGCGATGCCGCTCGGGCGCTCACCGACCTGCCCGGCGACAAGCTGGATATCAGCGGAATGTCGGAGCTGGAGTACGCGGCCATGGTTTCGAAGTCAGGGCTGAAAATCGAACCCGAGTGACATGGAACGGTGTTCTCAGGTCTTCGGCATGATGGCACAGCGGGATTTTATTAGGTTTGCGGGCTGCTTTATTAGGTCTGCGAGCACAGGTAATAATGCTGGGAGGCCCGATCTAGAGCACACGTTTATTACTTTTATTGGTTTTATTAGTTTTTCTATTAGAGAGAGAGAGAGAGAGAGAGAGAGAGAGAGAGAGAGTACAGGCGTACACTGAAAATAGGATAAGAGGGATAACGCTGTGCAGACGACAGCGCCAGGGAGCTGGGTAGTGCACTTTAGCTAATAAAACCCATAAATCTAATAAAGCCCCATCTAGCACGCGGGTTTCAGCGTTATTAGTACCTTTATTAGGTGGTTTATTAGTCTGTGCCGTCCATGGCCCCGAGAACCACGATCAAACGTTCCAGTACCGCTTCACTGTCGTCAGGCTCAGCCCCGACAACTGTGCCACCTCGCTCTGTGACCGACCCGGTTTGAGTGCCTGGACCTTTTCCGCTGTGCCAACAGCTACCGGTCGCCCCAGCTTCTTCCCTTCGCCTCTGACCCGCTGCAGCCCTGCCTGGGTGCGCTCGACGATCAGGTCACGCTCGAACTCGGCTACCGCAGTCAGGACGCCCATGGTCATCTTGCCGGCTGGACTGTTCAGGTCCATTCCACCGAGAGCCAGGCACACGACCTTCACCCCGCGCTCAGCCAGAACCCTGACCGTGAACTGTACGTCGATGGCGTTACGCCCCAGGCGGTCCAGCTTGGTTACAGCCAGGATGTCGCCTTCCTCCATGCGCTCCAGCAGCTTGGCGAACTGCGGCCGCTGGGCGGCCACTGTGCTGCCGGAAATGGTCTCAGTGACCACGCGCTTGGGCTCTACAGTGAAGCCTGCGGCCTTGAGTTCCTGGACCTGGTTCTCGGCGGTCTGGTCAGCGGTGCTGACGCGGCAGTAAGCAAACGTCCGTGACATGGCGATCACCTCTCTAATGGTGCCAACAAACGTAGTACCAACCTAGATCAGCACCAACAAACGGTCAATGCCTATTTGTTGGCACCGATAATCGAGGCGATCAGCGGTAGCACTTAGGGAACGATTGTTGGACCCAGCCCTTCGGCACCATGCCCACCAAAAACAGGGGGTGGCTTTAACCCTGTGGGCAGATACCAGCAAAAGGTGATCGTTGAAAATAGGGCCATGCCAGCGCGTCGCCGGGAAGCGGATGCTGGCAGGGGGTGGGGGTCGCCTGGAAAAGGGCCGGCAGGCTGCAAATGGCACCGCCCCGGGGGTGTGCAAGGGGATCGACCGACGCGCAATACGTATATCTAGATGTATGAAGTTTCAAATTTTTTATAAAAAATCTGACTAAAAACTAAGCCTCATCACCTGCGCCCACGGCCCCGCCGAAAAATTTTTTTATAGCCGGAAATCCAAGCCCTGACCACTCAAAACCGTGCAACTCGCAAACGGTAAAATTTAACTTCCTGCATTAAATCAACAACTTGTGCTTATAAAGGTGCAACGCAACGGTACGCGCCGCTTAAAACCTGGTCCAGGTCGAGAAGGCGCCGTACCTATCATATTTTGTTCTTTCAGTCCAATAACTATTGACTATAGAAAACAGCTTCTGTAGTGTGTAGTCATGCCATAAACCATCGACGAGGGTGGTCAGCATGAAAAGCAGCAGCGCCGCCGTAACCCTGAGCCAACTGGCCGATCTGGTCGCCACTGACCGCAGCGCGCTGTGCCGCAACCCTCGCTTGCCACAGGCCACCCCTGTGCATTCCGCCACCCCGGGACGCCCCGAACACGCCATCAGCCTCGAAGATTTGGCCGCCTGGGCGCTAGCCCAAACTGCGCACCTTTCCGAGGCTGAACTTCGGGTCCGCCTGGCCCTGGCTGGCCGTACCGAACCGCCCCGCACCCGCCGCGCCACGAAGCGTCCGCACCGTCTGGTGGACAACGACCAGGGCGGCTACACCGCTGTGCCGCAGCGGGTACCAGACGATTACAGCCTTGAAGACCAAGCCGCCCTGCGCGGCCTCGTCCATGGAGAACAACGACCATGAGCGTCTACCACGACTATCGCCGCCTGAACGTTGGCGACATCCATCCCGGCACCGGGGAAGTCATCACCCAGGACATGGTTGATGAGCCCACCCTCACCGAGCGCGTGGCGTCCTACAGCTCGCTCATGACGCATACGCAAGCGGTGATCGACCGGTCCCGTGCAGAAATCGAACGGCTGCAAGGTGTCATCCGCGATGCCCAGCAAGAACACCGCGTAGCTGCCCACCGGCTTTTGTGTGCACTCAATCAACTGGAGCAACAGCCATGAACTTCGCCGAAGCCTTCGCCACGCCGCCCGCGCCCACTGTCGGCGGCCTGCCGCTCGAAACGTTCATGGGCCTCGTACAGCTGTATGAGGAAAGCTGCGCCAAGATTCTGCGCGGCCTGGAACGTGAACTTGTGCTGATGCAGCTCATTGCCTTGGAAGAACGCGACCAGGGCGGATTCACCATCCATTAAGCGCCCGGCCACTGTGCTGGGGGAGTAAGGAGAAATGGCTTTCGCAGACCTCTTTTCCGCCGAGAGCATCGGCAACCTGATGCAAGACCCGCGTATGGTGCTGGGTCTGCAGCTGCTCAGTCAGGGCCGGCAAGGTTCCGGTTCCCAGGCCCTCGGCCAGGCAGGCAGCCAAGCTGCCCTTGTGCTGCAAGAGCAACGCCGCCAGCAAGAGTTGGGTGACTACCGCAACAACCTGGCGCGGATGCAGCAGGAACAGTTGCAGATGCAGCAACAGGCCGCCCAGGCCAAGGCACAGCAGCAGACTGAATACCGCGCCCGCCTGCAAGACCCCGCGTTCTTGCAATCGCTCAGCCCCATGGCCCGCCAGATGGCGCAGTTGGGGGTCGACCCGGCCGAGCTGATTCGCGCCACCAACGCCGACAACCTGGCCCAGCATCGCCAGGCCCAACTGCAACAGCAGCAAGCCCAGTTCGATACCCGCGAAAGCCGTATCGGTGCCAACGCCGGATCGTCCGGCCCACGGGCACCGGCCCCCCGTGCATTCGTCGACCAGCCTTTGGGCGGGGATCAATACCAGCGTTTTCAGTACGACCCAGCGACGGGCGGCTACAAGCCGTGGGGTGAGCCGTTCAACAAACACAGCCAACGGAAAGCCACAACCGGTGCTGACGCCGCCACTGAGGCGATCATGGGTGCCGAGGCCGAACCTGTGCCGGATATGTCCGCACTACCAGGTACCGGCAGCTTGGGAAGCTACATGCCGAAGCAAGGCCCGGTCGGCGTCATGGCCGCGCAAGGCGGTGGTGCTGCAGTGAAGCAAGCCCCCAAAGCTGGTATGCGCGTACCTGGCCAGCCGAAGGTGGCCCGCCCATTGACGGCAGAGGACTATGCAGCGCTGCCGAGTGGCACCCAGTACATCGACCCGGTATCCGGGCGCACAGCGACCAAGCGCTAAGGGGGTGACATGCAGTGGCCATTTCAGCTTTCGGTGATGCCCTCGATGACGAACCAACGTCGCCTGGCCCTGCTGCGCGCCAACCGCAACCGGCGCCAGCGCAGCCACAGGTAAGCGCATTCGGCGACCCGCTATCCGCGTTCGGTGACGCCCTCGACGACGAGCCGGCTCAACCTGTGCCCCCTGCCGAGCTGCCCAACCGCACCGCCGGCCAATGGGCAACGGATGTCGGCGCCCACATCGGGCGCGGCGCCTACGGCCTGTTCGATACCCTGGCCGGCGTAGGCGACCTGGCAACCGGTGGCGCGGTCACGCCCTGGCTGCAAAGCCATGGCCTGGACTCGCAGAAGGCCCGGGCCGCGCTCGATGCTGAAATGTCGCCCCAGGCCCTGGCCCAGCGCAAGGAATTGGAGGACGCCCAAGGCTTTGCCGGTACCGCTGGCGCTGTACTGCGCAACCCAGCGTATGCCGCAGGCGCGATCATCGAGAGCGTGCCGCAGATGGTGGCCGGGGGCGTGGCGGGTCGCGGCATCGCTGCCGGTGCCAGGCTGGCCGGTGCCGCTCCAGGCGTGGCCGGTGCACTCGGTACTGGCGCCGGTGAAGGCCTGGCCGCAGCGGGCCAACAGGCCGCGCAAACTGTGCAAAGAACAGGTGACCTTACACCCGGCCAGACTGGCCTGGCGCTGCTGTCCGGTGGCATGACTGGCCTGCTAGGCGCTGCCGGCGCCCGTATCGGTCGCGCTCTCGGCATCGGTGACATTGACGCGGTGATGGCCGGGCAAGGCGGCGTGGATGTGGCCAAATCGCTGGTAAACCGGGCATTGGCTGGTACCGGCGTCGAGAGCCTGGAAGAACTCAGCCAGTCCGCACAGCAGCAAGTGCTCACCAACCTGGCGACGGGTCGCCCGGCAATGGAAGGCGTGGCCAACGCTGCCGGACAAGGCGCGGTGCTGGGTGGCGTGATGGGCGGTGGCGTGAACCTCGCCAGCCGTCCGACCGTGAACACCCCGGCAGAACAGCCTGCAGTACCGCCAGCACCACAGGTTGATCCAGTTGTCGCTGCTGCCCGCGCTGCTGTGCCCGGTGCGATCCGCAACTACCTGAACCCCGAGCAGGCGACCCCGGCACCGGCTGCCCCGCCAACCCCGCCACGGCCAGCGCCTCAGCCAATCCCGCAACCTGTGCCACTCGCGGGCAGTCAGAATGTGCGCCCCCTTTTCGAGTCGATGGGCCTGGATCAGCAGCAGATGGACAGCAGCCTGACCCTGCTCGCGGATGACGAACCGAACATCGAAGCCGCCCGCCGTGGCACGATCAGTTGGGAAGAAACTGGCCGCCTGGCTGCCCTGACTGGCACCACGGTGGAGAAGCTGCGCAAGCATCGCTTGGGCGTGGCATTCAATGCCGAAGAACAGGTCGCAGCGACCCGCCTGCTCAAGGAACAGACGGTCAAGACCCTGGACCTGGGCGCCAAGATCAGCAGCGGCGGTGCCACTGAAATCGAAACGGCCAACTTCCTGCAAAGCCTCAACGACCTACGCACGACGCAGCGGGCCGTCATGGCCAGCCGTGCCGAGATTGGCCGTGCAATGTCCGCCATGCGCGCCGATGTCACCACCATGAAGCAGGCCGGCCACATGCTGGATTCTGTCGGCGGTGCTCAGGGCGCCAAGGCCATTGCCGACGCCCTGACCAATGCCACCCGCATCGGTGGAGTGGAGGCAGCCAACAGGCTGGCCCGCCGGGCCGGCAGCGATGGATTCTGGACGTTTTATAAGTCGATGCTCTTATCGTCGCCGGATACTCATTTCGTCAACGTCATCAGTAACTTAGCCACAAGTCTGATGCAGGTTCCCGTCCGCGCATTGGCTGGCGGCATCGGTGCTGCAAAGCGTCTTGCCACAGGCGGCAGGGCCGGTGAAACCCATGTCGGCGAATCCGTATACCAGCTGCTCGGCATGATTGAAGGGGCAGCGAATGGTGCTCGCGGTGCTGTCAGCTCCTGGCGCACGGGAGAGGACGCGTTCGGCGACGAGAACAAGGCCGAGGTCTACCGCACCGACTACCCAGGTCAGCAGGTGTGGGGCGTGCCGCTGCGCCTGCTCCAGTCGGAAGACCAATTCTTCAAATACCTGAACGATGGCATGGAGCGGTACGCCATCGCCTACCGCATGGCCACCAACGAGCTGAAAGGCCAAGGCCCCGTAGCCGTCCATAAACGTGTGCAAGAAATCATCGCAGACCCACCTGCCGAACTGGTACAGGCCGGTGAGGATGCGGCCTTGTTCCATACATTCAACAACCAGGCGGGCGAGATTACCCAGGCCGTGAACCGCCTGCGCCATGCGATGCCCTATGGCTCCGGAATGGCCTTCATCCCCTTCCTGAAGACCCCGATGAATCTGGTCACCTACTCGGTCAAGCACAGTCCAGCCGCGCCGATCTTCCGGCAGGTCCGGGCAGACCTCAAGGCGGGCGGCCATGTGCAGGAAGAAGCCCTGGCCCGTATGGGTATCGGCTCGCTGCTGATGTCCTTGGGTGTCCTCGGCGCCTTGAATGGCAACATTTCTGGCGGTGGCCCGGAAGACCCGGAAGAACGCCGGGCCTGGCTCGCCGCAGGCAACCAGCCGTACAGCCTCAAGATCAACGGGCAGTGGCAGCAGTATTCGAGGATCGAGCCGGGGGCCACCTTGGTCGGTATCGCCGCCGATGTGGCACACGGGTGGGAGAAACAGGAACTCGGCTTCGCCAGCATGATGAAGGCCATGGGCCGCAACTTCATGTCGAAGACCTGGCTGCAAGGCCTGTCCGGGGTGATGCAGGCGATGACCGACCCCGACCGCTACGGCGGTAGCTGGATCAACCGCACCACTGCCACCTTGGTGCAGCCAGCCACTGTGCTCAGCCACATCGGTCGCTACATGGACGAATTCCAGCGCGAAACCGACCGCGACAGCTTCACCGACCAGCTCAAGTACCGCTTGCCTGGCCTGCGCGAAAGCCTGCCCATCAAGCGCGACCAGTTCGGTGCGCCGCTGATGGAGCCGCAACGCCAGATCGGGCGGGCCGGCCCCATCCCGTCCACTGTGCCGAGTGATAATCCGCTGCGCCTGGAAGCTGACCGTCTCGGCTGGGCGCCGCAGGCCATGAAGCGCACCTTCTCCCTGAAATCCCAGGTACAAGGCCAGCGCAACCAGAAGGTGGAACTGACCACCGAACAGCTGAACGAACTGAACGAACTGGCTGGCAGCCGGATGCACGCCGACGCTAGCGCCTTGATGCGCTCCAAAGCGTGGCAGGCCATGGACGATGAAGAACGTGTCGAGGCCTTGGACAAGGTGATGTCTGGTGCCCGACGCAGTGCCAAGCAAGCATTCACCCCGTACCTGCGCAACGGCAGCCGGGGGTTGATCGACCTTCACCGCAAGCAGACGGCCGCCATGACCAGAGGTAAGAAATGAACGCACTCGAAGCCGCACAAGCAGCTGTGCAAGACGCCCGCAAGGCAGTAGCCGAGCTGCAGGACGCAGAGGCTTATGTCGCCAAGCACCTACCGCTTGCCGGGCAAGCCTTGGAAGCCGCTGTCGCCAGGTTGCGCCGATTGAACCAGGCCGACGGCACCGCCGCCGCAGCCAATCAACAAGCTGAAATCGACCGGCTCACCGCCAAAATCGCCGCCGTCAAAGAGGGCCGCCACCATGTATGACATCCAACACCTCGACCGCCTGCGCCAGGACTGCGAGTTCCACCAGGTCGACTACAGCCGCGCCAAGCTCATTGCCGACCCGGAAGGCGGCGGGTATCTAGTCACTCACGGCCAGCCCATCGTGCCGCTCGGGCAACTGGGCGAAAACGTGCCGTCTGGCACTGTCGGCTACCGCTCCGCTGAGAGCGCAGAAGCCGCACTGCTCGATGGCCTGCTCAAGCTGATCGTGGCCGAGCGCCGTCGTGTGCGATACGGCGCCGTGTGTGGCATGGGCGGCGACCAGATCGCCCGCACTCCACTGACCGAACAGGAAATCGCAGCCTTCAAGGCACGCACCAACCCCAGCACCAAGATCGCCGCACTGCAGCGGGAGCTGGCCGAGGCCCTGGCCGAACAGGCTGCCCGCGAACGCAGCGCCAACGCCGCCGAACAGCTGGCCGCCAGGTACGGCCTCACTGCAGCAACTGTGCAAGCCGTTGAAACCCCAAGCGCCGCGATCAGTGGCCATCCAAGCAAAGCCAAGCGCGCTTCGCGCCAAGAGGTGAACCATGAGCAGCATTGAAGTGGAACCAATCGACGGTCCTGACGAACCCGTGCCGGTCGACCAATTGGCCGCCGTGCTTACCGACTCGGTTGGCGTGCCCAACGATGCTGGCGACGGTGACATGGTACCCGACGACCTCGCGACGGAAATTGAGCAGTACGACGCACACGCCGGGCAACGCGACGCACACCTGGCCGAGGATGGCGAAGGCGAGCAGGTAGACGAACAGGTCGAGCAGCAGCAGCCACAAGGCCGCAAGCAGCATGTGCCCCTCGGCGCCCTGCAGCAGGAGCGTGCCCTCCACCAGCAGGCCAAGGAACAGGTCCGCGCGCTGCAGGAACAGCTGGCCGCACACCAGGCGCAGATGCAGCAGTTCCAGCAGTGGCAACAGCAGCTCGCCGCCCAGCAACAACAGGCTCAGCAGCAGGCGGAAATCCCGGCCTTCGTCGATGACCCGGAAGGCCACATCAACGGCCTGAAAGCGCAGTTTGAGCAGCGCCTGAACGACATGCAGGGGCAGCAGAACCAACGTCAGATGCTGGAGCAGGCCGGGCAGCAGGTTCAGCGTGACGCCCAGGAAGTCGCACCCTTCATCGGCGAGATGGAGCCAAGGTTCCGGGCAGCGCACCCTGACTACGATGACGCCCGCGAGTTCGTCCAGGCGAACATCCGTGGTCAACTGGCGGTGCAGTACCCTGGCGCGTCGGCCGCGCAAATCCAGGGCCTGGAGAACGTCGCCATTATTGGCTTCCTGCGGCAGTGCCAGGCGAACGGGGTGGACCCTTGTGCACACGTGTACCAGCGTGCGCAGGCGCTCGGCTACCAGACCCGTAGTCGTGCACCGGCCACCCCGCCGAGGCGTGCACCGACCAGCCTTGGCGCGCTTCCAGGTGGCGGCCGGGCGCCGGACGAGCAAGGTCGGCTTTCTGCCAGCCAGGTGGCGTCGATGAGCAATGAGGATTTTGATCGGCTATTCGAGCAGATGCGGGCCAACGACGCTCCCCGGTTCGGGTTCTGAGGGGGTGGGCCATGGATAGTCCAATCATCCCCGCCCGTCGCACCACACGCGGCGACCGCATCATGCAGGGCCTCGCAGCCCTGCAGCTTGATGTCGAGCAGGGCAAGAACGAGACGTTGAAACGCCAGCGTCGGGCCGTCCTGCGCGGTATGCGCGCCGGTCTCTGGGCTGACGGCCAGGGGCTGACGATTGACGAGGTACTGCAGGGGCTGAGGGCCGAGCTGTTCGGCTGGCCGCTCAGGATGCTGCCGGTCCATGACGATGACGACGAGCTGTGCCAGCCCGGCACAACAACTGAGGTGATTGAAAATGGCTGACAAACGACCAGGCACCAGCAAGAAACCCGTCCAGGACCAGACGTGGTTCCCGCAGCAGATTCACCCCTCGATGCCGCGCAAGCCATCGGGCGGCAAACGCGGTCGGGGGAAATGACACTGTGCACAGGTGGGCAGGGACGCCCTTACGGTGCGTCGAACTCAATACGGCTCTGGTTCGTGAGTATGTAGTCGAAGTTTTCAACCTTATGGTTGTCGTCAGCATCAACGTAGCTAAGCACAGCGCTACCCACTAATGGCCTGGAGCTTTGGGGTATCCGCACTTCAACGGACTTAGCGGAGCGAGCTTCAAAGCCTCTGATATGGATCGGTTCGCAGCCCTCGAATGGCAATTGCATATCTAGAACAACGTTGTGAGCATGGTAGCCGTCATTGGTGATTATGATTTCGTTCGTCACCCTCCCAGACGAATCGGGAAACCCGTTACTCTTGGTACGCATTGAAAAGTGAACCCTGATTTCCAACTCTCGCCTTTTGCGGTCCGCTTCCGTAGCTATACGGCGTTCTTCTCTCTCCGCTAGCGCCGCCTGGGCCATGATTGTCTGCTGCTCGACAGAGTTTTTCAGCTCTTCTGCCTGTAGCTTCAGCGCATCGGTACTCTGTTGCAATTCGGTTGCCTGAATACTCAGTGCTTTTGTGCTCAGCCTCAACCCTTCAGCCTGTTGTAGATAGCCCAAGACCAGCCAAAGGAACCCAACAGGACCGAAAGCACCAGCGTAGAAGTCACCCAGCTCATTTAGCGGCATGGATAGCAGGGAGCCGAGACGATCCCACACGAGAGCAAGGAAGCTAAAAAGGTAAACCAGAGTCGCAACTCCACCGAGCTGCAGCATGTGCTGGCGCAGCTGCCAGTCAGGTTCTTTGCGTTTCCTATAGATGTGTAGCGACATGGCGGCCAAGACGGCTGCGACCAAGGCACAAGCGACTATGGCTGGGATCGGCCACCCTTCATCCGGCACCACTACAGGTGGCGGCACGCTCCAGAACACACCGCCCACCGGCTCCCACAAACCCGCCATTGCAACCTCTCCGCTCTAAACGTGGCACAAGGCCAGCGATGATACCGGGGGCAGGAAGCAAAAGGGAATTGGCCCACCTTGGAAAAGGGCGCCATGATCGGTGCCCTTCGTCTGACTCAGCCGCGTGCGTTGCGACCCGGCTCGTCTTCTGCAACACGCCACCGCCAATACTTGTCCGGTCCGACCCACACAACAGAGTTAGGGGTCAGCTTCTTGAAGGCGTTCAGCACAGTGGTGCCTACAACAAGGTTCCCATCGCTGTTTTCGCGAAGTAGCCCTTCGACCTTGGACCTGACGATGTAATCCACTACATCGTCTTGGTACAGGCACCCATCTTTCTCAACCTGTGCCAACATCCAGTCGGAAACCGACTTGGCGTCCATGGTCACTTCGGTTCTTCCTCTGCCGGCAGCAAGGAGGCAGCTGGGAAGCGACCGACTTCCAGCTTCTTGCCTGCGAACCACTGGCATTCGAAAGTATCCTGGCGCTCACCCCAGACAGCCTTGACCGCCATCACTGGGCCACCGGATTTGATCTTCACCAGATCCCCAATGTTGAAAAGTGTTTCCTTCGGCATTGCGATTTCCTTGTGTAGTAGCCAGTTGATATGCCGATAGTAAACTCGCGCCTGAGCGAAGCACAATCGTATGCTTGGTCATCTTGGCGTTAGTCACTGCGGTGTCTCTGCTTCACATCCCTAGCGGCGGTCACGAGCATGCCGAGGATTATTGCGAAGGGGGTGATGGTCGCAGCGGCGAGAATCGCGTTCAGCTGGATAACCGCCACAGTTTCATCACTTGCGCCGAACCACCCGGCCATCGACCAGGCGAAGTACGACCACCACAGCGTTGAGCATACTGTGCCAACGATCACGATACCGATATTCAGGAAGATACGTTTGATGAGTTCCATGATGGTCTACCTCACTCGTCTTCTGCGTTGAACTCGCTCAGGTCAACTCCCAGGTGCTGGCCTTGTCCAGGGGTCACATCCTTTTCGATGCGTGGCGCGGCCTTGCCCTGCTGTTCCAGGGCAAAGTTTCTGGTGGACACCGTTGCTAGGATTTCCAGCAGGTCACGGGCGCGGG
Organism: Pseudomonas sp. ABFPK; assembly: GCF_001586765.1. Taxonomy (NCBI): domain Bacteria; kingdom Pseudomonadati; phylum Pseudomonadota; class Gammaproteobacteria; order Pseudomonadales; family Pseudomonadaceae; genus Pseudomonas; species Pseudomonas sp. ABFPK. The sequence goes on from NZ_LQXW01000078.1 coordinate 87,809, forward strand.
CTTCCTTGTCCTTGGGGTCGTCCTGCTCGGCCTCGCTCGGCCTGCCGATGCCCCGGTTCATGACATCGTTCCGCAGGTCGCGGCGCAGCTTCGGGTCAGTTGCCGGGTTCAACGCTTCCTCGATGTGCTTTCGCTGCATGACCAACGCATGCTCGGCGGCCAGCAGCTCGGTTTCTTCACGCAGGCGCCGGATTTTCGCACGGTGTGCGGCTGCTTCGTCGGCATGCTGCTTGGCGGCGTCCCTCTCGAACCGACGAGCAGCCGAACCGTACACCTCCAGGCTGAACGACACGGGCGGCAGCGCAGGTGGGTTCACTGTGCCGGAAATAGAATCACTCATGGTCTTCCCCTCCGTAAGGTGGCATGCCATCTGGCGCCGCGCCCGTTTCTAGATACTGGTTCCACACGCCCGCCTGCTGGCCGTCCCACCAATCGGCATTGCGGAAACACCACACTTTGGTATTCGGGTTGCTCGATGGCTTGCCGTTCTTTCCAGGCTTGAACAGCTGCTTGAAGCCCAATGCCTTGAGCATCTTCGGCAAGGTCTCCGGCTTGATCCCATAGTCGCGGACCAGCTCGGGGTACTCACCATGGAGCTTGTTGTAGATGTCGTTGCAGCGACCAATCTGCAGCGTAAAGGCACCCTCGCGAGCGGCAGCGCGTTCGTCTAGGAAGTTGACAGCGTGCCCACGGGCAGCCAGTTGCATGTCCTTGGCCGCTTCGGTTTCCGGTGCAGGCGCGTGAGGATTCCAGCCTTTGAAATCCCAGGTCGCCAGCACATTGGCGAATACACCGGCGCCGGGGCCGTCGATCCAGGCCACAAGCTCTTCGTAGTAGGCGTCTGGTTTGCGCGGCGCAAGGCAGCGCATGACGTTGATGCGGCCTTCGTTTTCCGTCAGCGGCAGCGCGTCTTCGTGGTTACTGGTAAGGATGTAGTGCACAGTGTTGCGGACCTCGCGGGCCGGACGGCCCTTCGGCTCGATCACCACGCGCTCGGCAGACACCTTGTTCTTGAACACCTCGAAATTTGCCCGGTCCTTGCCGGCAAGACGCACCTCATTGAGGAACGCGATACGGCGGTCAAGCAGCGCGTCGTCGAACTTGCTGGTAAGCAGCCTGCCGTCACCATCAGTCAAGACCATCGACTGACCAAACACCCGTGCAAGCAGCCGGCCGACCAGGTTCTTGCCGATCCGTCGATTCTCCGAATACAGCAGCCAGGCAGTGGGGATCTTGTCATCGGGATGTTGGTACAGCCACGCCAACCAGCACACGAAGCGATGCACGACAGCCGCGTCACCGTCAGCCAGATACAACAGGTGGTCCCACAGGATTCTCATATCGTCAAAGCTAGCGGCCGCTGTGCGCTCGGCCATTTCCAGCTTGCGGATGTGCCACAGGTTGAACACATCAGGATCATCCTCACTCTCGGCCAGGGCCGTGGGTTCCATGACCAGGTACATGACGACGCGGCGTTCGTGGCCCTTCCACTCCCACCAGATGTCCCCCGCTGGCAGCGACTTCCACTCGACCCGGCCGCCGTCTATTTTCACGACCTGCTCGATGGTGCCGTGACGCTTGGCACACTGGTGCCGCATGCCTTCCTTGGTCAGCCGGCAGCCCCGCTGGATGTAGTAGGCATACACCGCGCCGTCAGCCGTCACCAGAATGAAGTCCTCACTGATGTAGCGCAGAATCTCGCGGGACTCGGGGTCGATGTCGCCGACCTTGAGTGCCGAGTGGCCTTCATCCTTGGGCACCATTCGCAGAACTGGGGCGGGCTTCTGTGCTGCTTGCACAGGGGCTTCCTGCGCCTGCTTCATCGAGGCCAGCAGGCCGCTGGCGTCGCCTACGGTTTGTGGCTGGGCGATGTCCTTACCGAACTGAATTTCTCCGACCGGTTCATTGGCCGCCAGGACAGCGGACAGGGTGACAGACGATGTAATGGTGGCTGTCGTGGTCTTCGCTGGCTCGACATTGAGCAGTGGTGCTGGATCAGCGGCCCCTAGCCCAGGGACGACCCGGCGCAGATCGCTCAGGTTGAAGGCCTTTTCTTCTTCTGGTACGTTAGTACTACTCATTTGAAACACCCCCTAGCCCTGGCCTGAACCGCCGGGGCTTTTTCTTTTCAGGCTGGCTGATCTTCGGTGCGCTTCTTCGGAGTGCCGCCGTAGTTCTTCGGCGCCTTGAGACGCGGCTGCGACGGCAACCCATCAAGGAACGCTTGCACATCAGCTGTCAGCCAAACGACATGCATGGCCTTGCCGTGCGAGCGCAGCCCACCCAGGGCAATGGCGCGGGGGAAGTAATCGCGGTCCATCCAGTTGTTGAGGATGTAGTCGGTGATGCGAATCGGGGCGAGCGCCTGCCGGAGCTTGTAAAGCACCTCGTCACGGGTCATGACAAGACTGGGGGCACGGTCAGGATCGATGTTGACTTCGCGGGCGGCGGGCATGGTGTTGACCTCTCTGCCTTGGGATACCTATTGGGATATTCCTTGAGCGGCCAACCTTGAAAGCACTGTTCTAGAGCGTCATGTGCTTTCCAGCCGCAGTTGCGGTGGAAATCGAACATGACGCCGGGCTCCTGTATGCGCGGTGTCCTGAGCATAGATCGCCTGGCGTAAGTCGTGGTTTTTGTGGCGCCTGTGAGATCGAGCGCCGCCCGCGCGGCGCTTCGCAGCACAAGGCTGCTCCTACATCAGTTTCGGGCCAATTATTTCTTTGAGGTTTGTGCGCGAACGCTCTGGCGCATGGCTCGATATTGCGTTGTACGAACAAGGCGGTCGCGTGCACTGGCACAGGCGTGACTGGCCTGAAACAGATGTAGGAGCAGCCTTGTGCTGCGAAGCGCCGCGCGGGCGGCGCTCGGTCTCGAAACCACCACACCACTCAAGACAAACTCAGGAACTCTCCCGCACCATCAACTCGAAGCCCAGGTCCTGCTGCGCATTCGGCACCCGCTTGCCATCGAGCAACGCCAGCAGCGCCTGCGCAGCACCGCGCCCCACAGCGGCGCGAGGCGTGCGAATCGAGGTCAGCCGCGGCACCATGTGCGCCGAAGCCGGCAGGTCGTTGAAACCGACCATCGCCACCTGCCGCGGCACCTCCACCCCTTGGCGCAATGCCTGCAGCACCGCGCCCTGGGCCAGGTCGTCGTTGCAGAAGAAGATACCGTCGACATCCGGCGCCTGCCGCATCAGTTGGCTGAACAACTCGCTGCCCAAGGCAATGGAAGAAGGCTCCGGCGTCAGCACTTCCAGCTCGGTCGCCTGCAAGCCGGCTTCGGCCAACGCCTGGCGGAACCCTTCGGCACGCTGCATCACTCGTGGGTCCAGCTGTGCGGCAATGAACCCCAGGCGCTTGCGCCCGCGCTCGATCAGGTGGCGGGCGGCGGCGCGCCCGGCCTGCTGCTGCGAGAAGCCGACGGACAATGCACCAGCTTCGCCATTCAGTTCCATCATGTGCACACAAGGTACGCCACTGGCCGCCAGCATCTGCCGCGATGCCTCGCTGCGCTCGAAACCGGTCAGCAGCATGCCGCAGGGCTGATAGGCCAGGTAGTTGCGGATGAGGTTCTCCTCTTCGGCAAGATCGTAGTGATAGTTGCCGATCAGCACCTCGAGCCCGCGCGGGCGCATGACCTCATGAATGGCTTCCAGCGTATCGATGAACAGCTGGTTGGACAGCGACGGGATCAACACCACCACCGACTGGCTGCGCGCCGAAGCCAGGGCACGGGCCGCCGGGTTGGCGACATAACCGAGGCTCGCCGCGGCAGCAACGACCTTTTCCACCAGCTCCGGCGCAACAGTGCTGACCCCGCGCAGGGCGCGCGACGCGGTAATCGGGGAAACCCCGGAAAGCCTGGCAACTTCTGCCAGGGTGGGACGACCTGTGGTACGGGAGCCGGTGCGGGACATGGATGTTGTAATTTTACTACTTGCAAGGAAAGGGAACGGCCACTAAGGTAGCGCTGTCTCAGGACGCAGGCAATGTAATCTTTGGTAGCAGCCAACGCGCGCTCGCCGCCAAGCGTCCATACTGCGTAGGGACAAGACCAATAACACCGGGGAGGTTGCTGTTCGTCGACAACGAGACAGCGCTATCTCACCCGCAGGAGGTACTGATGAATTCTCCCCTGTCCGCCATCGTGGTGATGGGCGTGGCCGGTTGCGGCAAAAGCTGCATCGGCGCTGCCATCGCTGCCAGAAGCGGCGGCCGCCTGATCGAAGGTGACGCTTTCCACCCTGCCGAAAACATCCGCAAGATGAGCGCTGGCATCCCCCTGGACGACAGCGACCGTGCCGGTTGGCTGGTGCGTCTTGGTCAGGAGCTGCAAGCCACGACCCAGGCCGGGGAACGTCCGATCCTGACCTGTTCGGCCCTCAAGCGCCGCTATCGCGACTCCCTGCGCGACGCCATGCCCGGGCTGGTGTTCGTGTTCCTCGAGCTGTCACCCGCCGAGGCGGAGAAACGCGTGCTGGCCCGCCCCGGGCATTTCATGCCGGCGAGCCTCATCGATAGCCAATTCGCTGCCCTGGAGCCGCCACACGGCGAACCCCTGACCCTGGCGCTCGACGCCACCCAGCCCATCGAAGCGCTTGCCGAAGCGGTGGACAGCTGGCTAAAGGGCCGCAGTGAGCCGGGCCTGGCACAAACCGCCTGACCCAGGCGGCTTTCCCGGCCCAACCGAGACAGCGCTACCCTGCCCCTCAAGCGCAAGCAGATTTGCAAAAAAGCTACGCCAAAACAACGATAAGACCGAGGCCTTCAAACCATGTTCGGACTGGCTACTGATACCTTCCTGCTGCTCGACGCGCTGGTTACCATCGTCGGGCTGATCCTGCTGATCACCCACTTCAAAGTCCATCCCTTCGTCGCACTGACCATCGCGGCCGGCTTCCTTGGCCTGACCTCCGGCATGCCGGTGGCCAAGGTCATGAAATCGTTCCAGGACGGTTTTGGCGGTGTTCTGGGCTTCGTCGGCATCGTGCTCGCCCTGGGCACCATGCTTGGCAAGCTGATGGCCGACTCCGGGGGGGCCGATCAGATCGCGCAAACCCTCATCCGCGCCTTCGGCAAGAAGAACGTGCACTGGGCGATGATGTTCGCCGCCTTCCTGGTGGGTATCCCGCTGTTCTTCGAGATCGGCTTCGTGCTGCTGATCCCGCTGGTGTTCATCGTCGCCCGACGCTCCGGCGTATCGCTGATCAAGATCGGTATTCCACTGCTGGCCGGTCTGTCGGTGGTGCACGGCCTGGTGCCCCCGCACCCGGGCCCGCTGCTGGCGATCGGCATCTTCCATGCCGACATCGGCAAGACCATCTTCTATGGCCTGATCGTGGCGCTGCCTACCGCCATCATCGCCGGCCCGCTGTTCGGTAATTTCATTTCCCGCTACATCCCGGGCACCCCGTCCCAGGAGCTGATGGACCAGATCGCCAAGGAGTCCGACCAGGGCAATCTGCCGAGCTTCACCATCACCCTGGTCACCGTGCTGCTGCCGGTGGTGCTGATGCTGCTGAAGACCTTCGCCGACGTGGTGCTGCCTGCCGAGCACATCGTGCGCCAGTGGATGGACCTGATCGGCCACCCCATCACCGCGCTGCTCGCTGCCCTGCTGCTGGCCTTCTATACCTTTGGCTCGGCCCGTGGCTTCAACCGTCAGCAGATCATGAAGATGCTCGACCAGAGCCTGGCCCCGACTGCGGCGATCGTGCTGATCGTGGGTGCCGGCGGCGGCTTCAAGCAGATGCTGGTAGACACCGGCGTGGGCAACGTGATCGGGCAGATGGCCGTACAGGCGGAGATTTCGCCCATCATGCTGGCCTGGCTGGTAGCAGCGGTAATCCGTATCGCCACCGGTTCCGCCACGGTCGCCACCATTACCGGTGCGGGCATCGTTGCACCGGTGATCGACCTGGTGCCGGGGGTCAACCGTGAGCTGCTGGTGCTGGCCACCGGCGCTGGCTCGTTGATTCTGTCCCACGTCAACGACGCAGGCTTCTGGCTGGTGAAGCAGTACTTCAACATGACCGTGGCGGAAACCTTCAAGACCTGGAGCATGATGGAGACCATCCTGTCGATCGTCGGCATCATCTTCATCATGTTGCTTTCGCTGGTGGTGTAACCGTTGATCGGGGTAATGGCACCTTGAAGCTTCGGGTAGGGCCGAAGGGAAGTATCAGCCCTACCAGAAGCAAAGGAGCCTGCCATGCCCCGCTCAAGCATCCTGCTGATTGCCCTGCTCGTCGCGCCGTTGGCCATTGCTGCCGGCACCGGCCCCACCTACCCCGACGACCCGCACAACCCGGCGCCCAAGCCGGGTGCGGACAGCACCCTCAACCCGATCGAAAAGCCCTTGCCGCGGGACACAGACCCACGCATAAAGGGCAACGACCCGGACAGCCCGCCAGCTGAACAGAATGACAACCGGGATTTGCCAGGGATGGATGGCAGTGGCTCGGAAGGTACCGGGCGGCAGGGAGCAGCCGATAATCAGAGTTGATCAATGCCCCTGAATGCAACTGTCTTGCTCAAATTCCAAAAGTTGCCGCAATCCCTGTAGGAGCGGCTTTAGCCGCGAAGAATCCAACGCGGTGCATGGCACCAGCTGCGCCGGTGTTCGCGGCTAAAGCCGCTCCTACAGGGGCCCCCTTTGCTCACCACTGGCGCTTGTCCGGCCTGGTCAGCCCCAGCTTCTCGATCCGGTAACGCAGCATGTCCCGCGACAGCCCGAGCATGCGCGCCGACTTGGTCACGTTCCAGTCGGTGCGGTCCAGGGTCTTGCATACCAGGTCACGTTCCATGTCCGGCAGGCTGGTGCCGGGCTCCGGTTCGTGCCGAGGCATTTCGAACACCGCAGGCGCCGCCTGCTGCACCAGCGGCTCGTCGATCAAGGTCATGCACAGGTTGAGCTGGTGCGCCTGCACCACCTCGTTCGGCGCCAGCAGCACGGTCTGCTCCAGCATGTTGCGCAGTTCGCGCACGTTGCCTGGCCAGCTGTAACCGAGCATCAGGCTTTCCGCCTCGGCGGAAAAGCGCAGGTTCGGCTTGCCATAACGCCGGCCATGATGGGCCAGGAAATGCCGCGCCAGCAGCAGCACGTCCTGCCCGCGGGCATACAGGCGCGGTACTTTCAGGGCAATGATACGCAGGCGGAAGAACAGGTCGCGGCGGAACTTGCCCTGCTGCACCATCTGCTCCAGGTTGCAGTTGGTAGCGCTGATCACCCGCAGGTCGACCTTGCGCTCCTTCACCGCGCCAATCCGGCGGATACTGCGGTCTTCCAGCAACTTCAGCAGCTTGGCCTGGAGCACCAGGTCCATCTCGCCAATCTCGTCGAGGAACAAGGTGCCCCCATCGGCAGCCTCCACCAGGCCCACCCTGCGCTCCTTGGCATCGGTAAAGGCGCCCTTCTCGTGGCCGAACAGCTCGGCCTCCAGCAGGTTGGCCGGGATCGAGGCGCAGTTGAACTCGATGAACGGCCCCTTGCTGCGCGAACCATCGAAATGCAGGGCGCGGGCCACCAGCTCCTTGCCGGTACCGGTCTCGCCTTCGATCAGCACCGGTGGCAGGTCGTCGCTGGCCATGCGCCGTTCTGCATCCAGCACTTGGCGCAGGGTGTGCTTGAGGGTGAGCATCGCCGGTGATTCACCGATCAATGCCTGCAACCCGGACTTCTGCGCCTCGCGCTCCTGGTAGAACGACAACGTGCGCTCCATGCGCTCGGCAGCCAGCGCCTTGTCCAGGGTCAGCTTGAGCTCGGCCAGCACCACGGGCTTGGTCAGGTAATGGAAGGCGCCCTCCTTCATTGCCTGCACGGCATCTTCCACGTTGCCATAGCCGGTCATCATGATCACTTTCAGGTCCGGCACCTGCGCCACCAAGGTACGCAGCAGGTCGTGCCCGCTCATGCCCGGCAGCGAGTTGTCGGTCAGCACCGCATCGGGCTGGCCCCGTTTTATCTGCTCCAGCGCCAGCTCCGCGCTGTGGCACACGGTGACCTCGAAGCCCTTGAGGCCGAGGTAGGTGCGAATATTGTCGGCGAGAATTTCATCATCCTCGACTACCAGGATACTGTGCTCCATGGTCCCCTCCCGCTGCGATATTGAATGTGAGGCTGACGCGGGTTCCTTCCTCTTCGCGGCTGCTCAGGCTGACCGAGCCGCCAAAACGCTCCATGATGCGTTTGACCAGGGCCAGGCCTACACCCAGGCCGCCCTGCTTGGTGGTGTAGAACGGCTTGAACACCATCCGTTCCTGCTGTTGGCTCATGCCCTTGCCGGTGTCACAAAGGACGAACTCGGCACGCTGCCCATCCTGCACATTGACCTGGGCGCACAGCATGCCACCTTCAGGCATGGCTTCCAGGGCATTGGAGAACAGGGTGTTGAGAATCTGCGTGAGCTGTAGTGGCTGGCTGGCCACCCATTGTGACCGGGGGCCTTCGTAGCAGAAGTGCACACCGTTGCGTTCGATCTGCTGGGCGAAGGCCAGGTGGGTGTCCTCGATGGCCGTCACCAGGTCCACGGCCTCGGCATCGTCACTGGTCGGGCGCAGCGACACCAGCAGGTCACGCACCCAGCGCGACATGCGGTCGACCTGGCTGATGATGTCGGTGATGTTCTTCTGCGCCGCGGGGTTGGCGATTTCCTGAGCCAGTTCGGCGCTGGAGCGAATGTTGGCCAGCGGGTTGCGCAAGCTATGCGCCACGGCCGAGGACATCTCGCCCAGGGCCACATAGGTTTCACTGGCCACCAGCCGGTCCTGCTGCAGGTGCAGCAGCTGCGCGGCGCACGATCCAGAACAGGCCGAAGTAGACCAGCGCCCCGCCCACCAGGGTAGAAGCCCAGATCAGCACATAACCGCGCTGGATGCGCCACACCAGGTCCTGCGGCTCCTTGTAGATTTCCACCATGGCCAGCACCTGTTCGCCCTGGCTGTCGAACAGAGGGATGTAGTTCTCGATGAACAGATAGCGCGGTTCACGCTGGAACTTCTGCTCTTCGCGGTCATCCTCGGCCTGGTGGTAGCTGGCCGATACCGTCTTGCGCGAGCGGAAGGCGCGGTCCAGGTCACCATCGGCCTCGATTCGCTTGCCGATCAGCTCCCGGTTGGTCGACCAGACAATGGTGCGGTCGCGGGCATAGACGTTGGCCAGCAAGGTGTCCGGCAAGTGCTCCACATGGTCGAGGAACTCGACCCGGGTCGATTCGGCCAGCTCCGGGGTGAACTGCAAATGCTGCTGGTCCAGGCGCGGGTCAAGCAACTCGCCCATGGTGGTGCCCGGCGGCAACTGCGAATGACGTACTTCGGCCTGGGCCATGGCCTGGATGAACTGGGCGGTGAGCATGGCATCGCGCTCGACGCTGTCGCGCACCACGAAACGCGTCGACACATAACCCAGCCCGCCCGCCACCGAGGCGATGATCAGCAGGCTTATGACCGAAAACCAGCGCAGCAGGTTGAATTCGCGCAATGGCACGGCCACACCGTTGGCGGTAGTACTGGCCTTGTCAGGAACTTCTTTATCCAGCATCTGCATCGCGTGCTTCCCGCCCAGGGCGTCCATTCAGAAATGCATCAAGGCGACAAATAGTAGCCAATTGATAGCACTTCACCCGTGCAGCCGCAGCCGCCATTTGTCGTGTGTCGCGCTCTGCCTGTCACATTGCAAGAACCCAGCCAGCCAACATGTCAATTCAATTTATCTTTGATTATCAATAGGTTGAAGACACATTTTAAATTAACTTGGAGGGCTATCCCCCACATTTGGGGGTTTTCACCCAAAAAACCTTAAATCCTTTATAAACAAGTAGATATGAGCATTTATTAATGTAAGTCAGGAGCCATTGACCAGCCGGAAACTCAGCGAAACCCGGGTGCCATGGCCTTCACTGCTGCTGAGGCGGACACTGCCCCCGAAGCGTTCCATGATGCGTTTCACCAACACCAGGCCCACGCCCAAACCACCCTGCTTGGTGGTGAAGAAAGGCCGGAAGGCCATGCGCTGCTGCTGTTCGGTCATGCCTTTGCCGTTGTCGGACAGGCGCAGGGTCAGGTTACGCCGGTCATGACGCACCACCTCGACACGCAACCGCCCACCCTGTTCCATCGACTCCAGGGCGTTGGCGATCAGGCTGCTGAAGATCTGCCGCAGTAACACCGGATGCCCCAGCACCTGCACTGCCGGTATCGGTTGCAGGTCAAGGCTCACTCCGCCGCGCGCCAGCGGCACTGCGTAGGTCTGCAGGCTTTCCTGCAATGCCAGCGGCAAATCCACCGCCACGGCCTCATCGTTGAGCGGGCGCAAGGACTGCAACATCTGGCGGATCCACTGCGACATGCGGTCGACCTGGCTGATGATGTCGTTGACGTTGCGCTGCGCCGGGCCATCGTCGAACGCCTGGGCCAACTCGGCACTGGAACGGATGCTGGCCAGCGGGTTGCGCAGGCTATGGGCCACCGCCGAGGACACCTCGCCCAGCGCCACGTAGGTTTCGTTGCTGATCAGCCGCTTCTGCTGCACCGCCAGCAGGCGCGCGGCGCGGTGCATGATGCCGTACAGGCCTACGTAGACCAGCGCGGCACCGATGGTGATCGCCAGCCAGATCAGGATCAGCCCATGCTCGATGCGCACGATCAGGTCATGGGGCTCCTTGTAGATCTCGACCATCGCCGTGACCTGCTCGCCATCGGCATCGAACAGCGGAATATAGTTTTCGATGAACAACTGCTCGGGTGGGATGACGAACTTCTGCTCGACGCGGGCCTGCTCGAAGTTGTGGTAACTGGCCGAGACTCGCATCTTGTACTCGAAAGCCTGCTCCAGGTCCTCGTCGCCTTCGATCAGCTTGCCGACCAGGGCCGGGTTGCTGGACCAGATCACCGTACGGTCCGGGGCATAGATGTTGGCCAGCAGCATGTCGGGCAGGTGCGCGATGTGGTCCAGGAACTCGCCACGCGCCCTGCGCCGGGCGTCCGGGTCGACATCGAGCAGGTTGGCGCGGTCGATGCGCGGGTCAAGCAGTTCACCCATGGTGCGCACATTGGGGATCGACACATGGCGCACTTCGGCATCGGCGATGGAGGTGATGAACTGCGCGGTGAGCAAAGCATCGCGCTCGATGCTCTCGTCGACGATGAAGCGGCTGGAAATCAACCCCAGCCCGACCGCTACCGAGAGGATGATGGCCAGGCTGACCCAGGCGTACCAGCGCAGCAGGTTGAACGGCTTGCGTGGGGTAGCCAGTTCGTTACCGGCGGGTACTTCAAAAGCGTCGGAACGAGGGGCGATGTCCATGGCGGACTCCACAACTGGGCACCTTCAGAAGGTTATAGCCCAGAGTTGGGGAAACCATCGGGTCAGCTTGGTGGCATCCGCCGAAGGGTATTGTCTTGTTTCCCGTATTGAACGCACCTGCCTTGCAAAAATCCTGATGCTCCCACAGAGGTCGCACCAGCGTTGAAAGGGGCTACAGGGGCTAATCACCCGTCACCCCCTGCAAGCGGCGGTACTCTCGCAGCACATTCGGCACATAGCGCCGGGTCTCGGCAAACGGCGGTACCGCACCACGGCGCAGCACCGCGTCCGGGCCGGCGTTATAGGCCGCCACGGCCAGGGTGATGTCATTGTCGAACAAGTCGAGCATGCGCTTGAGGTAGCGGGCCCCTCCCTGCACGTTGTCTTCCGGGTCCAGGCGGTTTTCCACGCCCATCTCGCGGGCAGTATCCGGCATCAATTGCATCAGCCCCACCGCGCCCGCTGGCGAACGCGCCTTGGGGTTGTAACCGGACTCGGCCTTGATCACCGCATGCAGCAACGCCGGGGGTACGTCGTGGGTGCGCGCCGCGGCGGCGACCAGCTTGGCGTAGGGGCGGCCGGTGATGAGCTGCGCGTTGGCCGGGCCGGCCTGGGCCTTCGGCTCGCTGATCACCGTTTCATAGAGGCGCCCGGGTCGATGGACGTTGGTCAGTATGTAGCTGCCTTTGGCGTCGATGGAAATGTACACATCGGCCTGGGCAGCGCCTGCCACCAGCCAGATCAAACCGAGAATGAGTCCACGCATGTCGGTCGCCTCTTCGTGGTCTCCCCCGATGTTGGGGGATATACCCCGGAAAACCCGGAGTCGATGACCACGACGCAAGCACTGTGCCGCTTCGCGTGCCGCATGGTGCAAGGCGCCAGCGCAGGCGTGCACGGCTGTTGCATGGAGCCTGCAAAAGCTTGTCCCCATGCAGCGGAGGGCTTCACCATGCAGCGCAGAACCAACCCTCAACGTGGCTTCACCCTGCTCGAACTTTTGGTGGTGCTGGTGGTGCTCGGCCTGTTGGCCGGTATCGTCGCGCCCAAGTACTTCAGCCAGCTCGGCCGCTCCGAAGCCAAGGTGGCGCGGGCGCAGATAGAGGGGCTGAGCAAGGCCCTGGACCTGTACCGCCTGGAAGTCGGCCACTACCCCAGCAGTGAGCAGGGCCTGCAGGCCCTGGTGGTCGCCCCCAATGGCGAAGCGCGCTGGACCGGCCCGTACCTGCAGAAGGCCGTGCCGCAAGACCCGTGGGGCCGCGCATACATCTACCGGCAACCCGGCGAGAACGGCGGCGAGTACGACCTGCTGTCGATGGGCAAGGACGGCCAGCCCGGTGGCGACGGGGAAAACGCCGAAATCACCAGTTGGCAGTAGGGAGAACGGCCATGCGCTATAGCCTCAAGGCCCTGGGCAGGCAGGGTGTGGTGCAGTTGCAGATCGACGCCGAGGACGCCGACCAGGCCCGCCGCCAGGTCGAGGACCAGGGCTTGCGCGTGCTCAGTCTGCGTGGCCACGGCGGCGCCTTGCGCGGCATGGCCTGGCGCCGCGAAGCAAGCTTTGACCTGGTGCTGTTCAGCCAGGAACTTTCGACACTGCTCAACGCCGGCCTGCCGCTGATCGACGCGCTGGAAAGCCTGGCGGAAAAGGCCCCCGCAGCCGCAGCGCGCAAAGTGCTCGCCGAACTGGTCCGCCAACTGTACGAAGGCCGCTCGCTGTCCCAGGCCCTGGGCCAGCAGCCACGGGTGTTCCCGCCGCTATACGTGGCGCTGGTGCAGTCCAGCGAGCGTACCGGCGCGCTCGGCGACGCCCTCGCCCGCTACATAAGCTACCGCCAGCGCCTGGACCTGGTCCGGCAGAAGCTGGTGGGTGCCTCGGTCTACCCGATGCTGCTATTGCTGGTGGGCGGTGGCGTGGTGCTGTTCCTGCTTGGCTACGTGGTGCCGCGTTTCAGCCAGGTGTTCGAGGGCATGGGCACCGAGTTGCCCTGGCTGTCTCGGCTGCTGATGCAGATCGGGCTGTTCCTGCATGCCCAGCAACTACCGCTGGCATTGGGCGCCCTCGGTGCGGCCACTGCGCTGTGGCTGCTGCGCCGCCAGCCATGGGTACGGCGCTGGGCAGCCTGCCAGCTGCGGCGCCTGCCGGCACTTCACCAACGCCTGATGATGTACGAACTGGCGCGCTTTTATCGCTCATTGGGCATCCTGCTGCAAGGCGGTATCCCCATCCTCACCGCCATGGGCATGGCCCGCGGCCTGCTCGGCAGCGCGGCGGCCGAGGGCCTGGAGCACGCCAGCCAGCGGGTCGCCGAAGGGTTGCCGCTGTCCGATGCACTGGAGGCCGGGCAACTGGTGACGCCGGTATCGTTGCGCCTGCTGCGCGCCGGCGAGCAGTCCGGCAACCTGGGCGAGATGCTGGAGCGCTGCGCCGACTTCCATGACCAGGAAATCGGCCGCTGGGTGGAATGGTTCGTCAAGCTGTTCGAACCGCTGCTGATGACCTTCATCGGCCTGCTGATCGGCCTGATCGTGATCCTGATGTACATGCCGATCTTCGAACTGGCCTCGAGCATTCACTGAAATGTCAGGCCCAGGATGAAAGCCCACGACCGAGCTGGCCATGTCTGCAATCGATGAATGATCTGCTCATATCATTCATCGTGATAATAACCTTCGTCCCGTTCGATTCGTGCCTCACGCGCAAGACACTCACACTCCGCCCACTACTAATACATTGGCGGAGTTCTCCATGGAACAATCATTCAAACCCTTGCGCTTCCCCCTCGCTGCCTTGGCAGTGGTGGTGATCAGCGCTTGTGGCCGAACCCCAGACGCAGTGCAGGCTCCCACCGCGCCGAAGGTCAGCGTGGCCAAGGTGATCGAGCAACCGATCAATGAATGGGACGAGTTCACCGGCCGCCTCGAAGCCCCGGAAACCGTCGAGGTACGCCCACGGGTCTCCGGCCAGATCGACCTGGTCGCCTTCACCGAAGGCGCCCAGGTCAAGAAAGGCGACCTGCTGTTCCAGATCGATCCACGCCCGTTCCAGGCAGAGGTCCGCCGCCTCGAAGCCCAACTGCAGCAGGCCAAGGCCACCGCCATTCGCAGCGCCAACGAAGCCCGCCGTGGCGAACGCCTGCGTGACAGCAACGCCATTTCCGCAGAACTGGCCGAATCGCGTAGCAGCGCCGCCGCCGAAGCCCGCGCCGGGGTCGACGCGATCCAGGCCCAGCTCGACCTGGCACGCCTGAACCTCAGCTTCACCCGTGTCACCGCGCCCATCAGCGGCCGTGTCAGCCGCGCCCAGTTCACCGCCGGCAACATCGTCACCGCCGATGTCACCCCGCTGACCAGCGTGGTCTCCACCGACAAGGTCTACGCCTACTTCGACGCCGACGAGCGCGTGTACCTCAAGTACACCCAGCTGGCCCGCGAAGGCCAGCGCGGCCAGAGCACCCCGGTGTACCTGGGCCTGACCAACGAAACCGGCAACCCGCACCTGGGCCAGATGAACTTCGTCGACAACCAGGTCAACCCGCGCACCGGCACCATCCGTGGCCGTGCGGTGTTCGACAACAGCGACGGCCAGTTCACCCCGGGCCTGTATGCACGCCTGAAGCTGGTGGGCAGCGCCCAGTACCAGGCCGTGCTGATCAACGACGAAGCCGTGGGCACCGACCTTGGCAAGAAGTTCGTGCTGGTCATGGACAAGGACAACAAGGCCGCCTACCGCGCCGTGGAGCTGGGGCCGAAGCTGGAAGGCCTGCGCATCGTGCGCAGCGGCCTGGGCAAGGACGACCGCATCGTGGTCAAGGGCCTGCAGCGTGTGCGCCCTGGCTCACCGGTCACCCCGGAAGAGACACCGATGGCCAGCGAACAGACCCTCGCCGCCCTCGCCCAGCAGCGCCAGGCCCTGGAGGCCAGCAACCCGGCGCCGAAGGTGGCGGGCAACAACGTGAAAGTCGCCAGCGCCCAGGCGCCACGCGGTTAAGGGACCACACCGATGAACTTCTCGAAATTCTTCATTACCCGGCCAATTTTCGCCGCGGTGCTGTCGCTGGTGCTGCTGATCGCGGGGTCGATCTCGCTGTTCCAGCTGCCGATCAGCGAATACCCCGAAGTGGTGCCGCCCACCGTGGTGGTGCGCGCCAACTTCCCCGGCGCCAACCCCAAGGTCATCGGCGAAACCGTCGCCGCGCCACTGGAGCAGGCGATTACCGGCGTGGAGAACATGCTGTACATGTCCTCCCAGTCCACCGCTGACGGCAAGCTGACGCTGACCATCACCTTCGCCCTGGGCACCGACCTGGACAACGCCCAGGTGCAGGTGCAGAACCGCGTCACCCGTACCCAGCCCAAGCTGCCCGAGGAAGTGACCCGCATCGGTATCACGGTCGACAAGGCCTCGCCCGACCTGACCATGGTCGTGCACCTGACCTCGCCGGATAACCGCTACGACATGCTCTACCTGTCCAACTACGCCATCCTCAACATCAAGGACGAGCTGGCGCGCCTGGGCGGCGTGGGCGATGTGCAGCTGTTCGGCATGGGCGACTACTCGCTGCGCGTGTGGCTGGACCCGAACAAGACCGCTTCGCGCAACCTCACCGCCAGTGATGTGGTGGCTGCGATCCGCGAACAGAACCGCCAGGTGGCCGCCGGCCAGCTGGGCGCCCCACCCGCCCCGGGTTCGACCAGCTTCCAGCTGTCGATCAACACCCAGGGTCGCCTGGTCAATGAGGAAGAGTTCGAGAACATCATCATCCGCGCCGGTGCCGATGGCGAAATCACCCGCCTGAAGGACATCGCCCGGGTCGAACTCGGTTCCAGCCAGTACGCCCTGCGTTCGCTGCTGAACAACCAGCCGGCGGTGGCCATCCCGATCTTCCAGCGCCCAGGCTCCAACGCCATCGAGATCTCCGACGAAGTGCGGGCGAAGATGGCCGAGCTGAAGAAGGACTTCCCCGAGGGCATGGACTACAGCATCGTCTATGACCCGACCGTGTTCGTCCGTGGTTCCATCGAAGCCGTGGTACACACCCTGTTCGAAGCGCTGGTGCTGGTGGTGCTGGTCGTCATCCTGTTCCTGCAGACCTGGCGTGCCTCGATCATCCCGCTGATGGCCGTGCCGGTATCGCTGATCGGTACCTTTGCCGTGATGCACCTGTTCGGCTTCTCGCTCAACGCGCTGTCATTGTTCGGCCTGGTCCTGGCCATCGGTATCGTGGTGGACGACGCCATCGTGGTGGTGGAAAACGTCGAGCGCAACATCGGCCTGGGCCTGAAACCGCTGGAAGCCACGCAAAAGGCCATGGGCGAAGTGACCGGGCCGATCATCGCCACCGCCCTGGTGCTGTGCGCGGTGTTCGTACCTGCTGCGTTCATTTCCGGCCTGACCGGGCAGTTCTACAAGCAGTTCGCCCTGACCATCGCGATCTCGACCGTGATCTCGGCGTTCAACTCGCTGACCCTGTCGCCGGCCCTGGCTGCCGTGCTGCTGAAGGACCACCATGCGCCCAAGGACCGTTTCTCGCGGTTCCTGGAAAAACTGCTGGGCAGCTGGCTGTTCGCCCCGTTCAACCGCTTCTTCGACCGCGCTTCCAGCCGCTACGTCGGCGGCGTGCGTCGGGTCATCCGCTCCAGCGGCATCGCCCTGTTCGTGTATGCCGGCCTGATGGGCCTGACCTACCTCGGCTTCTCGTCCACCCCGACCGGTTTCGTACCGGCCCAGGACAAGCAGTACCTGGTGGCGTTCGCCCAGCTGCCTGACGCGGCCAGCCTCGACCGCACCGAAGCGGTGATCAAGCGCATGAGCGAAATCGCCCTGAAACAGCCTGGCGTGGCCGACTCGGTAGCCTTCCCTGGCCTGTCGATCAACGGCTTCACCAACAGCCCGAACAGCGGCATCGTGTTCACCCCGCTCAAGCCGTTCGACGAGCGCAAGGACCCGAGCCAGTCGGCGGCGGCCATCGCTGCTGCACTGAATGCCCAGTTCGCCGACATCCAGGACGCCTACATCGCGATCTTCCCGCCACCACCGGTACAAGGCCTGGGCACCATCGGCGGCTTCCGTCTGCAGATCGAAGACCGTGGCAACCTGGGCTACGAGGCGCTGTACAAGGAAACCCAGAACATCATCGCCAAGAGCCACAACGTGCCGGAACTGGCGGGCCTGTTCACCAGTTACCAGGTCAACGTGCCCCAGGTCGATGCCGCCATCGACCGGGAAAAGGCCAAGACCCACGGCGTGGCGATCACCGACATCTTCGACACCCTGCAGATCTACCTGGGCTCGCTGTACACCAACGACTTCAACCGCTTTGGCCGCACCTATCAGGTCAACGTCCAGGCCGAGCAGCAGTTCCGCCTCGATGCCGAGCAGATCGGCCAGCTGAAGGTGCGCAACAACCTCGGCGAGATGATCCCACTGGCGACCTTCCTCAAGGTCAGCGACACCTCCGGGCCTGACCGGGTGATGCACTACAACGGTTTCATCACCGCCGAGATCAACGGCGCCGCGGCACCGGGCTACAGCTCCGGCCAGGCCGAAGCTGCCATCGAGAAGCTGCTGAAGGAGGAACTGCCCAACGGCATGACCTTCGAGTGGACCGACCTGACCTACCAGCAGATCCTTTCGGGCAACACTGCGCTGTTCGTGTTCCCGCTGTGCGTACTGCTGGCCTTCCTGGTGCTTGCCGCCCAATACGAAAGCTGGAGCCTGCCGCTGGCGGTGATCCTGATCGTGCCGATGACCCTGTTGTCGGCCATCACCGGGGTGATCGTGTCGGGGGGTGACAACAACATCTTCACCCAGATCGGCCTGATCGTACTGGTGGGCCTGGCGTGCAAGAACGCGATCCTGATCGTCGAGTTCGCCAAGGACGAACAGGCCAAGGGGCTCGACCCGCTGGCTGCGGTACTGGAAGCCTGCCGCCTGCGCCTGCGGCCGATCCTGATGACCTCGATCGCCTTCATCATGGGTGTGGTTCCACTGGTGTTCAGCTCCGGTGCAGGTTCTGAAATGCGCCATGCCATGGGTGTGGCGGTGTTCTCGGGAATGATCGGGGTTACCGTGTTCGGCCTGTTCCTGACCCCGGTGTTCTTCTTCCTGATTCGCCGTTTCGTCGAGCGTCGCCAGGCCCGCAAGGCCGAACGCGCCCAATCGCTGGAGAGCCATGCATGAACCTGCTCAAACCCTTGACCCCGAGCCTGCTGGCACTCGCCCTGGCGGCCTGTGCAGTAGGCCCGGACTACCAGGCGCCAGCCACCGAGCCCGCGCAGCTGGCCAGCGACATACAGGCCAAGGCCTACGACCGTAGCCGTTTCGAAAGCCTGTGGTGGAAGCAGTTCGACGACCCGGTGCTGAACCAGCTGGTGCAGGCTTCGCTGGATGGCAACCGTGATCTGCGCGTGGCCTTCGCCCGCCTGAAGTCGGCCCGTTCGATCCGTGAAGACGCCGAAAACGATCAGTTTCCGGTGGTCACCAGCCGCGCCAGCAGCGACATCGGCAAGGGCCAGATCCCCGGCCAGACCACGCAGCGGGTAAACAGTGAGCGCTACGACCTGGGCCTGGACATGGCCTGGGAGCTTGACCTGTTCGGCCGCATCCAGCGCCAGATCGAAGCCAGCGAAGCCCAGGAAGCAGCAGCCGCGGCCGACCTGCAGCAGCTGCAGGTCAGCCTGATCGCCGAACTGGTGGATGCTTACGGCCAGCTGCGTGGCGCGCAGTTGCGCGAGAAGATCGCCCTGGCCAACCTCAAGACCCAGCAGGAATCGCGGGCCATCACCGAAACCCTGCGCGATGCCGGCGTGGGCAACGACCTTGATGTGGTGCGGGCCGACGCGCGCCTGGCCGGGGTCGAAGCCACCGTACCGCAACTGCAGGCGGAACAGGCACGGGCCCGACATCGCATCGCCACCCTGCTCGGTCAGCGTCCCGAGGCGCTCAGCGTCGACCTGTCGCCCAAGGCACTGCCGGCCATCGCCAAGGCGCTACCGGTGGGTGACCCGGGTGAACTGCTGCGCCGCCGCCCGGACATCCGCAGCGCCGAACGGCAGCTGGCGGCTGCCACCGCCAACGTTGGCGTGGCCACGGCCGATTTGTTCCCGCGCGTCAGCCTCAGTGGCTTCCTCGGCTTTACTGCTGCACGTGGTTCGCAGATAGGTTCCTCGGCAGCCAATGCCTGGGCGCTGGGCCCGAGCATAACGTGGGCCGCCTTCGACCTGGGCAGCGTGCGCGCCCGACTGCGCGGTGCCAAGGCCGATGCCGAGGGGGCACTGGCCAACTATGAACAGCAGGTATTGCTGGCCCTGGAAGAATCGGCCAACGCCTTCAGCGACTACGACAAGACCCAGCAGCGGCTGTTGTCGCTGATGCGCCAGAGCGACGCCAGCCGCAAGGCGGCGGAACTGGCCTCGATTCGTTATCGCGAGGGTACGGTGGACTACCTGGTGCTGCTCGATGCCGAGCGTGAGCGGCTGAGCGCTGAAGATGCGCAGGCCCAGGGCGAGGTCGAGCTGTACCGCGGCATCGTCTCCATCTACAAGGCCCTGGGCGGCGGCTGGCAGCCGGAGACTGTAGCCAGCGCGCGCTGATACACCCGCTTCAACGACTCCTTTGGTTGGCCCCTCCCCCAACCGTTTGCCCCGCAGGCCTTGGTCCGCGGGGCTTTTTTATGTTTTTTGGGGGTGTTTTTGGGGGTGCTCGCCACGACATCATCGTTGTCGTCGAGATCGAGCGCCGCCCGCGCGGCGCTTCGCAGCACAAGGCTGCTCCTACATCTGTCTCAGGCCAGTAACGCCTGCGCCAGCGCGCGCGCCCGCCTTGTTTGTCCGACACAATATCGACGTGGACGCCAAGGGGCCGCGCGCCTCTACCTCAGGAATAACTGGCCCGAAACAGATGTAGGAGCAGCCTTGTGCTGCGAAGCGCCGCGCGGGCGGCGCTCGATTTATGCCCCACCGCAAAACCCGAGGCAGGCGCCACGCAACCCACACTCGGTTGCATTTACCCCCCGGCTAGCCCAAGCTCTGCCCTTCCCGCCGCCCCGGATCGTCCGATGCCCAGACGCAACCGCTACCTGATCGCCCTGCTGCTGTTGATCCTGGTATCGGCCCTGTTCGGCTACCTGTGGCGCGACGCTCCGCCAGCCCCGCCTACCCTGCCTGCGCACAGCTACGCCAAGGCCCTGCGCCAGGCCCATGAGGGCCAACCCGGCGCTGCACGGGTGCTGTACCAGCAACTGCAGCGCACCGACCTGCCGCCCATTCGCCGTGCCGCCTTGTATGCCGAACTGCCAAACTACCCTTCGCCCCAGGCATTGAAACTCGCCCGTCAGGACCTCGAGCATGCCGACCCGCAGGTGCGCCGTGCAGCCATCGCCGGTATTCGCCGCCTGCTGCCGGCGGCGCAACGCAGCCTGGTACTCGGCCCACTGCTGGACGACGACGAGCAAAGCGTGCGCTTTGCCGCGGTAGATGCCCTGCTCGGCCTTGCTCCGGATGACATCGGCCTTTATTTCGGCCCGCTACAGGTCGCCCTGGAGCAATACCAGCAGGCCCTCGAGCAACAACCCGAAGACGCCGACGCCCAAGTCCACCTGGCGCGCCTCTACCTGCACGAAAACGACTACACCCTGGCCGACACCGCCCTGCAGCGAGCTCTGGCGGTAGCGCCAGGCAACCTCGACGCACTGGCGACCCAGGTACGCCTGCTGGAGCGCCAAGGCTATCACGACGCCTCGCGTCAGATACTGGGCAAAGCCCTGGCGCTAAGCCCCGATTCGGCCTTTCTGCAGTACGAGCTGGGGCTCTGGCTTAACCGTCACGAACAGCGCGAATACGCACTGCTGGCCTTGTCCCGCGCCGTCGAACTGGACCCGGACAACGCCGACTACCGCTATACACTGGCAGTCACCCTGCATGAACTGGAACAACTCGACGCCGCGCAAAAGCAACTGGAAATCGTGCTCAACCGCCAGCCGGCCAATCGCCGGGCACGGGTGTTGCTGATTAAGTACTGGAAGGAAACCGGCCAGTTGCAGAACGTGCAGGTGCTGCTGGCCGAGCTGGAGCGGCAGAACCCGGACGACCCAGTGTTGCAACAGGGCCTGTAGGCAACGTCCGAAAATTTGTTGAACCCCAGGGCTGTGCCCAGGGTCCAGTGGATATCGGACCACCCTTCAGGAGAATGTGTTGTGGCCAGTTCGTTGGCGCTGGACGAACGTGCATTGATCCTGGCGCCCCCGCCAATAGCCGCGGATACTGCTCGCCTGCTCGCTTCTGCGGGCATCGACAGCCTGTGCGCGGTCGACCTGGCCAACCTGCAAGCCTGCCTGGCCGAAGGCGCAGGCCTGGCGATCATTGCCGAGCAAGCGTTCAAACAGGGCCCAAGTGCATTGCTGCAAGACTTCATCGACCAGCAACCGTGCTGGTCGGACTTGCCCATCGTACTGCTCGGTCAAGGGAGCCAAGCGGCCAAGGGCTCGACCAACCTCCCGGTGGGCAACCTGGTCCTGCTGGTCGCACCATACGAAAACGCCCAGCTGCTGCGCATGACCCAGTCCGCCCTGCGCAACCGGCGTCGGCAGTATCTGGCACGCGACCAGTTGCAAGACCTGCAGCAACGCCTTGACGCCAACGCCGCAACTCCCGGCGAAGAGCAGCAACGCAGCGAGTTCGCCCGCCACCAGACGCGCAAGATGGAGGCCATCGGCCAACTGGCCGGGGGGGTCGCCCACGACTTCAACAACCTGCTCACCAGCATTGGTGGCAGCTTCGAGCTGATTGACCGGCGCTTGCGCCAGGGTCGCAGCGATGGCCTGGACACCGTGCTGCGCATGGGCCGCGAGGCGGTGTCACGCGCTGGGCGCCTGACCCACCGCCTGCTGGCCTTCTCTTCTCGGCAATCGCTGCAGACCCAGCAGGTCGACCTGCACGACCTGCTCCAGGCAAAACGCCTGAAGGCCTGCGTGACACCGACCGTGACCCTGCAGGTGCAAATCGCCAAGAACCTGTGGTCGGTCGAAGCCGATGACCAACAGTTACAGGAGGCCCTCGATAACCTGTTGCTCAATGCCTGCGAAGCCATGCCCAATGGCGGCCAGCTGCGCATCGAGGCAAGTAACCAGCACATCGGCGCCGGGCAATTCGCTGGCGGTGCCCTGTGCGCCGGCGACTATGTCCGCCTGCGAGTCATCGATGACGGCCAGGGCATGGCGCAAAGCACGCTGGAGCATGCCTTCGAGCCGTTCTTCAGCACCAAGGCGATCGGCCAGGGCATCGGCCTTGGCCTGTCGATGGTTTACGGCTTCAGCAAGCAATCCCACGGACATGTCACCCTGCACAGCCAGATCGGCCAAGGGACCCGGGTGGACCTTTATCTGCCGCGCCACGTCGACCAGGGCCAGGCACCTGTCAAACCCGTACAACCCGTGCGAGGTTACCAGGGCCATCACGTGCTGGTAGTCGAGGACGACCCCCATGTACGCCAATTGCTCTGCCAGGCCCTGCGCGAGGATGGCTTCGCCTGCCACAGTGCTGCCGACGCCAATGAGGGCCTTAAGGTACTGCGTTCGACACAACCGGTGGATCTGCTGATCAGCGATGTCGGCTTGCCCGGCATGAATGGCCGCCAGTTGGCCGAGATTGCCCGCAACCTGCGCCCACGCTTGCCAGTACTGTTCATCACCGGCTATGCAGAAACCGCCATGGCCCGCGAGGGCTTCCTGGAGGTGGGGATGCACCTGATCAGCAAGCCCTTCGAGCTAAAGCAGCTGCAGGCCCAGGTGACCCAGATACTGGGCAAGCCCTGAACCGCTTCACTCCTCGAGCATGCGTAGCGCCTCATCCACCAAGTCCGCCAGCGGGAACGGCTTGTTCATCAATGCCGTGCCCGGCTGCTCGAGCAACTGCGCTTCGATCGGCTGACCCGCATAGCCGGTGATGAACAGGATCTTCTGCAGCGGCAGCTGCATGCGCATGGCCTTGGCCACCTGGCGGCCACTGAAACCACCCGGCAAGCCAATGTCGGTGATCACCAGGTCGAACGGGCCGTCATGGCGGAAGCGCTCCAGTGCGCTATTGGCGTCGCCCACATCAACGACTTCGAACCCACGTTCGGTCAGGTACTCGCACATCACAGCACGCAAACCGAGCTCGTCATCGACCAGCAACAGGCGCTGCCTCCCGGCCATGCGCTGCGTCCGTTGCACAACCGCAGGCGCCTCGGGTACCGGGTCATGCCACCTTGGAAAAAGCATGCAGACCTTGGTGCCCTGGTTCGGCGCCGACTCGATCCAGGCGTAGCCCCCCGACTGGCCGACAAACCCATACACCATCGACAAACCAAGGCCTGAGCCCCGCCCGACCGGCTTGGTGGTGAAGAACGGTTCAAAGGCCCTGGCAATGTCCACGGCCGGCATGCCATGGCCATCATCCTCCACATGCAACGCAACGTAGTCGCCTGGTGGCAGGCCGCTCTCATCCGGGAAACACGCTGTCAGCCGCTGGTTGATGCTGCGAAGCGTGACGTTTCCACGATCAAGGCACGCTTCGCGGGCGTTGGTGCAAAGATTGATCAAGGCATTTTCCAGCTGGGAAACATCAAGGTTCACCGCCCACGGCGTGACATCCAGCTGCCAGTGCAAGCGCATCTCGGCACCCAGCGTGCTCCGCAGCAGTGGTTCGCTCAAGCGCAACTGCCGGTTGAAGTCCAGTGGCCTGGGCGCCAAAGGTTGATGACGGGAAAACGCCAGCAGGCGATGGGTCAGCTCCATGGCACGCTGCACCGAATCTCGCGCGACCTCGACATACGCCTCCACCCGCTCCAGCCGTCCTTCCTGCACGCGCCGCTGAAGCAGTTCGAGGCTGCCACCGATGCCGGACAACAAGTTGTTCAGTTCATGGCCCATGCCCCCGGCCAACTGGCCAACCACCTCCAAGCGCTCGTTGTTGCGCATCAGCGCTTCGGATTGACGAGCAGCCTCCTCACGTTCCCCGGTGATATCCCGGCCAACGGCAGTCAGCAGGCTGCCATCGAACCGTGCACTCCAGCGAAAACAGTGGTAATGGCCATCGCGGTGGCGCAGGCGCGTCTCTATCTGCTCGGTATCCTGGTACTGCAGGCACCCGGAAACGGCCACCTCAACCTCAGCGCGATCTGCCGGATGTACCAGATCCAGCACCGGAGTGCCCAGTACCTGCTCTTCGGACCAGCCCAGGATGCGATACCAGGCGGGGTTGGCGGCACACACCTTCAGCTCGGGAGTGACCATCATCATCGCATCACGCGACAGCCCCCAGAACTGCTCGCGCTCCACCAGGTGTCGCTCGACCTGCCGCTGGAATTCTTGCGCCTGCTCCCGCCAGTGGCGAAGCGCCTCGACGCTGGCCGTGGTTTCGATCACCGCGTGCAGAAACCCTGCCACGTTGCCCAGTTCATCGTGCAACGGTGTGTAGCCGAACGCACACCGCAACGGCTCCCCGCCTTGGCCGCAGCCAATACGCAGTGGTGGGTCTTCGACAAAGCTCGAGCGCCCCTCGAGCGCCTTGAACACCCACGGTCCCATCGCCGGCCACTCATCGCTCCACAGCGCATCGAAGGCCATGCCCAATGCATCCGGGGCAACCCGCCGCAATGCCCGATAGCCTTCATTGTGGACCACGCTGAGGTCTGGTCCCCAGACCACGGCACACGGGAACGGTGACAATTGCATCATGTCGACGGCAATGCGCAACGAAGCCGGCCAGCGCGGCAGCGGCCCGAGCGGTGTACGCCCCCAGTCGAACCGTGCAATCCGTTCGCCCATGAGGTCGACCGGTGCCAGCACAGACGGCTTCAGGATGACCATCGACGCAGGCTCGCGCGGCGTACCATTTGTGACCACTGTCGTGACTCCAGCATGATTCAGAAAAAGTACGGGCGCTGCGTGAATGTGGTTCACGTTAGCACAACACACGCCACGCAATATGGCGTACTGGCACCTGAGAGCTATGCTCATTAGGTTTTCCCTCGGGCCGGGGGAGCAACGGCCCATTCAGGTTGCCGACGGGAGCATGGTCATGAGCAAGAAAATGCTGGTGGTGCTGACCAATACAGCCAAGTATCCGACCCTCAAGCGGGCGACCGGCTTGTGGCTGGGGGAAGCGGTGCACTTTGTCGAAAAAGTCGAAAAAGCCGGTTACGAGGTCGATTATGTCAGCCCGCTGGGCGGCTACGTCCCTGTCGACCCGCATAGCTTGCAGATGGCCCCCGACCTGGACTGGCTGTGGTATGACGACAAGCGCTTCATGACCCGCCTGGGCAACACCTTGAGCCCTGGCCAGGTGAAGGCAGAAGAGTACAGCGTCATCTACTACACCGGCGGGCACGGAGTGATGTATGACTTTCCAGACAACCAGCCGCTGCAAGAGCTGGCCCGCCGGGTGTACGAGCACAAGGGCATTGTCGCGGCGGTTTGCCATGGGGTTGTCGGCCTGCTGAACATCAAGCTCAGCGACAACAGCCTGTTGCTCAAGGACCGTCAGGTGACCGGCTTCTCCAATACCGAGGAAAAACTCGTCGAACTGGACAAGGTGGTCCCCTTCCTGACGGAAACCGAGCTGGGTGCCCGCGGTGGTGCCTACAGCAAGCATGAAGACCCGTGGCAGCCGTTCGTGGTGGCCGATGATCGGCTGATCACCGGGCAGAACCCGGCCTCCACGGCCCAGTTGGCCGAAAAAGTGCTCGCCAGGCTGAAGCGAGGCTGACAACGAGGTTCTACTTTTCTGTAAAACCGCAACACTTTTGGCCTACAGCCGGAGCACCATCAAGCACATAGGATCAGCGCTGACCTGTTCAACCCGAACAGCAAGGTTCAACGGAGCGGCGGTCCTATGGCAGCAATACCGAGTCTCGGCATCAACTGGCGGAAGTTACTGTTGATATTGTCCATCGGCGCAATACCGGTACTGTCCGGGTTACTGATGATGAACTATCAATTGGACAGAAAACTTGAGGAGAATGCCAAGGTTTCTGTTCAAGAGGCGATTTTCAGCATCGACCAGGCACTGGGCCGCATGGAAGGCGATCTGGACCTGATCCTGCCATTGGCAGGCAAGCCCTGTGACGAAGTGCTCGGTACGCTGGAGCAGAGAGTCGCCAACAGCCAGCACCTTCGCTCACTGATACTCACCCGCGACCAACAAGCGTATTGTGCGACGGACATGGACCCTTTGGCGTATAACTCGGCTTTTGCCCTGTCCGGACGGCAGACAGAGCTGGCATTCGACGCTCCATCGTCGCCTAACGCGGCGATCATCAAAGTCCAGAGACCGAACAGCAACCCTGGGATAATCGCAACAGCGTACGGTCGGCAGCTGCGTGACGAACTGCGTGCTTTCCAGGACGGCCTGATATTGCTTCTGGAATTCGGCGACCTGTATATCTGGAGCGAGGGAGACAGCCGCGACGCACAACGGCCCTCCCAGGTCGAATTCAACGAGCGATCGGTTTCCCAGAAACATGGTTACGTGGTGATCGGCGGTTACCCCAAAGGATACGCCACCCAGGAGTTTCGTCTATCCCTGCATCAGGTACTGCCCTCGCTGGTATTGGTCGGGGTCGCCAGCATGTTCATCATGTACCTGGGCCTGACCATTTCGGGCAAGAAGAAGGGTTGATACCGCCGCCATCGAATCGTGACGGCGGTACCCTGGGGTTACTCGGTGCTCAGCACACCACGACGTACCTGGTCGCGCTCGATGGATTCGAACAGGGCCTTGAAGTTGCCTTCGCCAAAGCCGTCATCCCCCTTGCGCTGGATGAACTCGAAGAACACCGGGCCGAGCAGGGTCTCGGAGAAGATCTGCAGCAGCAGGCGCTTGTCGTCAGGCTCGGAGGCACCATCGAGGAGGATACCGCGTGCTTTCAACTGGTCGACCGGCTCGCCGTGACCTGGCAGGCGCTCTTCGAGCATCTCGTAGTAGGTTTGCGGCGGTGCAGTCATGAAGCGCATGCCGAAGCCCTTGAGGGCGTCCCAGGTCTTGAGCAGGTCATCGGTCAGGAAGGCGACGTGCTGGATGCCTTCGCCGTTGAACTGCATCAGGAACTCTTCGATCTGCCCGGAGCCCTTGGACGATTCTTCGTTCAGCGGGATGCGGATCATGCCATCCGGTGCGGTCATGGCACGCGAAGTCAGGCCGGTGTACTCACCCTTGATGTCGAAATAGCGGATTTCGCGGAAGTTGAACAGCTTCTCGTAGAAGCCGGCCCAGTACGACATGCGCCCGCGATAAACGTTGTGGGTGAGGTGGTCGATGATCTTCAGGCCGGCACCCACCGGGTTGCGGTCCACACCCTCGATGAACTTGAAGTCGATATCGTAGATCGAGCTGCCTTCCTCGAAACGGTCGATCAGGTACAGCGGCGCACCGCCGATGCCCTTGATCGCCGGCAGGCGCAGTTCCATCGGGCCGGTTTCGATTTCCACCGGCTGGGCGCCCAGTTCCAGGGCGCGGGCATAGGCCTCATGGGCATTGCGCACGCGGAACGCCATGCCGCATACCGACGGGCCGTGTTCGGCAGCGAAGTACGAGGCGATGCTCTTGGGTTCGTTATTCAGGATCAGGTTGATGTCACCCTGGCGATACAGGTGCACATCCTTGGAACGGTGGGTAGCGACCTTGGTGAAGCCCAGCATCTGGAATACCGGCTCGAGCACGCCAGGGGTCGGCGAAGCCAGTTCGATGAATTCAAAGCCCATCAGGCCCATCGGATTGTCGAAGATATCAGCCATGTTCGTGTCCTCATCTGCAGCGAAAAATTATTGATTGCGTGGGATGTGGAACGGAAACGGCGGGGAGCACGGGATACCCCGCACGCTGCGGGCGAGGAAATCACCTATTATCAGCTTGAACCCATGGTATGTCATATGGACCCATTCTCGGCGGGCTTGATCCTTCGGCATCGAAGGACCTTATTGTTGTATTCGTAAATGGATTCTACATTGCGTAAAATGGTTTGTCGCCCTTTAGTTGCTCACCGGTTCCGACAAGCGGCTATCCTCTCGTAATCCTTTATACAGATCAGGTCAGCATGCCCCTTACCGTCAAACGCCGCGCCGGCCTCGGCTGGCGCACCCTGTTGCCCTGGGTCGTCGGCGTGCTGCCCGTGGCATGCGGCCTGGCCGTGATGAACTGGCAGATCGAGCGTGAAATGCACGCCAGCAGCCAGGCTACCACCCGCCAGGTGGTGGAGCACGTCGAGCGCATTCTCGACAACCTGTCCAGCGCTGCCCATGCTCTGCTTCCGCTTGTCGACAGCCCATGCGACGAGGCCCAGCTCATGCTGCGCGCCCAGGTCACGCGCAACGCCTTCGTACGCTCGACCAACCTGTTCCGGCACAACGCCCTTTACTGCACCTCGCTGTTTGGCGCATTCGACGAGCCGGTCAACCCCGGCGACTACATCGACGGCAAGCTGTGGCTGATGGACGGCAACTCGGTCACCCCTGGGCACCCGCTGCTGGTGTATCGGGCCAGCGACGGCGACCGCGGCGCGATCAGTACGGTCGATGGCGAACACCTGCTGACGGCGCTGCGCCTGATCGGCCCCGATGAAGAGCTGCAGATCCGCGTGGGCGATGCCTGGCTGGGCAAGGATGGCATCGTGCACAAGGGCGTGCCACCTGCCGCGGCCAGCGCGAATGTGCAGCTGGGCTCGACCCGTTACCCGTTCAGCGTGCATGGCGGCTACGGCGCCGACAAGCAGGGCCAGCTGTGGCGCAGCCACTATCCCGCCCTGTTCGGTCTGCTGCTGATACTGGGCGCGGTGGCCGGCCTGGTGTGCCGCTGGCAGGTTCGCCGCGCCACCTCGCCCCGTGCCGAACTGCGCCGGGCCCTGGAGGCCGACGAGTTCCTGCCGTACTTCCAGCCGGTAGTGCGCAAGGGCGACTACCGCTGGGCTGGCGCCGAAGTGCTGATGCGCTGGAACCACCCGCGCGAAGGCCTGGTGCGCCCCGACCTGTTCATCCCCTACGCCGAACACAGCGGGCAGATCGTCGCCATGACCCGTGCGCTGATGATGCACACCGCGCAGAGCCTGGCACCCTTTGCCGGGCTGCTGGAGGACGGTTTCCATATCGGCATCAACATCACCGCCGACCACTGCCGCGACTTCAGCCTGCTGGACGATTGCCGAACCTTCCTCCAGCACTTCCCGCCAGGCCGGGTGGTGCTGACCCTGGAGCTGACCGAGCGCAAGCTGATCGAGCCCACGCCGGTGGCCCTGGAACTGTTCGAGAAGCTCGACGCCATGGGTGTGAAGATCGCCCTGGACGACTTCGGCACCGGCCAGTCAAGCCTCAACTACCTGCGCCAGTTCAAGGTCGACTACCTGAAGATCGACCAGAGCTTCGTGGCCATGATCGGTGGCGATGCACTGTCGGTGCACATCCTCGAGACCATCATCGAGCTATCGGCCAAGCTGGGCCTGGGCATCGTTGCCGAAGGCGTGGAAACAGAAGCCCAGCGCGACTACCTGGCCCGTCATGAGGTGGACTTCCAGCAAGGCTACCTGTTCGCCAGGCCCATGCCGGCTGCCCAGTTCCTCGAAGCGCTGGCCGCACGCCCGGCTGCGTCGCGGTTGCCGCAAGCCGCGCCCCCTGAGATCATGCGCGGCTGATCCACCTGCTCAATTCCCTATTCGAGGCATTCGTGTCAAAAGGCATTCTTTCGTCGGTCATGGCGTCCTGTCTGTTCGCCGTGATGTACTTCTATACCTCTCTGCTCACGCCGCTCGATGGCGAGGAGATCTTTGGCTGGCGCACCCTGTTGACGCTGCCCTGCCTGACCCTGTTCATGCTTGTCTCGAAAGACTGGAAACGGGTGGGCGAACTGCTCGCCCGGGTAAAACATACGCCGCTGCTGTTGCTGGGCATGGTCGGCACATCGTGGCTGATGGGCGTGCAGCTGTGGCTGTTCCTCTGGGCGCCCCTGCACGGGCGCAGCCTGGAAGTGTCGATGGGCTATTTCCTGCTGCCGCTGGCCATGGTCCTGACCGGGCGGCTGGTGTATGGCGAGCGCCTGTCACGGCTGCAGAAGGTGGCCGTGGCCTGCGCTGCTCTGGGCGTGGGCCACGAGCTGTATCAGCATGGCAGTTTCGCCTGGGAAACCCTGGTGGTGACGATCGGCTACCCGATCTATTTCGTGTTGCGCAGGCGCTGCCGCACCGACCATTTGGGCGGCCTGTGGTGCGACATGTGCCTGCTGTTGCCATGGGCGCTGTATTTCGTGATCCAGGGTCCGCTTTCCGCTGCGGATCTGCAGGCACACCCTGGGCTGTATGCGTTGATCCCGATCCTCGGGGCGATCAGCGCCTCGGCCCTGATCGCCTACGTGCTGGCCAGCCGCCTGCTGCCTTTCAGCCTGTTCGGCCTGCTCAGCTACGTCGAGCCAGTGCTGCTGGTAGGCGTTGCGCTGTTGCTGGGCGAAACCATCGGCCCGGATCAGTGGCTGACCTACCTTCCTATCTGGGCCGCGGTGCTGGTGCTGGTGATCGAGGGTTTCAAGCACCTGCTGCGTCAACGTCGCCGTTCGGTGTAAGCCGAACCTGACGCACCCGCCGCTCCTCGACCGCCTCCACGGTCAGCGTCCAGCCATTCCAGGCCAGGCGGTCACCAACCATAGGCAGGCGGTCGAGCAGGCTCATCACCAGGCCCGCGAGGGTCTGGTAGTCCTCGGTGGCTCGGGCGCAGAAGCCGGTACGCGCCTGCACCTGGCTCAGGTTCAACGCGCCGCTGACCACAAAGCCTTCACCTTCCTGAACGATGCCCGGGCCTTCGACCTCGCTGGCATCCGGTAACTCGCCGGCAATCGACTCCAGGATATCGGTCATGGTCAGCAGGCCGGTAAAGTCACCGAACTCGTTGACGACGAAAGCAATGTGCGTCGACTGGCCTCGCATCTGCTCCAGGGCATTGAGGATGCTGAAGCTCTCCAGCAGGTTCAGCGGTACTCGGGCCATGCCTTCCAGATCGGGCTGGCTGCCCGACAGCAGCTCCTTGAGCAGTTCCTTCTTGTGCACGAAGCCCAGTGGCTCGTCCACGCGGCCATCGCGGATCAGCGGCAGGCGCGAGTACGGCGAATTGGCCAGGGCCTGGGCAATGGCGTCGGCCGGCTGCGCCAGGTCGATCACATCGACCTCGGCGCGGGCGGTCATCACCGTGCGGATAGGCCGCTCGGCCAGGTTCAGCACGCCACTGATCATCACCCGCTCACGGCGGTCGAACAGCACCTGCTCCTCACCGCCTTCGACCAGGTCAGCGATTTCCTCGCCCACCTCGTCAGCCTCGACCCGGCGGCCACCCAGCAGGCGCAGCACGGCATGCGCGGTGCGCTCACGCAGCGGCCGGTGCTGCTGCAGGCTGCGCTTGCGGCGGGCACGGGCCAGCTGGTTGAACAGCTCGATCAGGATCGAGAAGCCGATGGCCGCGTACAGGTAACCTTTGGGGATATGGAAGCCCAGGCCTTCGGCGGTGAGGCTGAAGCCGATCATCATCAGGAAGCCCAGGCACAGCATGATCACCGTGGGGTGGGCGTTGACGAAGCGGGTCAGCGGCTTGCTGGCAACGATCATGATGCCGATCGAGAAGATCACCGCGATCATCATCACCGACAACTGCTCGACCATGCCAACCGCGGTGATCACCGCGTCCAGCGAGAACACCGCATCAAGCACCACGATCTGCGCGACGATCGGCCAGAACGCAGCGTGGCGTACCGTGCCGCTGGCCTGGGCCACGTGGCCTTCCAGGCGTTCGTGCAGCTCCATGGTGGCCTTGAACAGCAGGAACACGCCACCGAACAGCATGATCAGGTCGCGGCCCGAGAAGCTCTTTTCGAACACCTCGAACAACGGCGCGGTCAGGGTGACCATCCACGAGATACTGGCCAACAGGCCAAGGCGCATGATCAACGCCAGGCTCAGGCCAATGACCCGTGCGCGGTCGCGCTGATGCGGCGGCAGTTTGTCGGCGAGGATGGCGATGAACACCAAGTTGTCGATACCCAGCACCAGCTCGAGGACGATAAGCGTCAACAGGCCCAGCCAGGCCGTGGGGTCGGCTAGCCATTCCATTAGCGGGTACTCACGAGGGCAGCGTCACGAGGACGGGTGAAAGAAGGCCGGGAAGACCGGGGACTGGGGGGCTCCGCGAAGGTGCTCATATAGACCTTGTTAGCAAATTGGGAAAATGATCCTACAAGCACAGCAGCTTTCCGTAATAGCGCAAAACTATTACAAAACCTGTAACAACCTTGTAGGAGCGGCCTTGTGTCGCGAACGGGCCGCACAGCGCCCCCCAGGTTTCAGGAGCGCTGCATCAACAGCTGGGGCCGCTCCGCGGCCCGATCGCGACACAAGGCCGCTCCTACACAAAAATGCGCAGGCCGTGCGTGAGGTACTTTTCTTCAATACCGCAGGCTGTCAATGCCCGAGCATGAAGGCCCACCTCAACCAAACGGATCCCCCTCATGAGCCTGTCCCTGTCCATGGCCGCTTTCGCACTTGCGGCCTCGATCTCCCCCGGCCCGGTCAACATCGTTGCGCTGGGCAGCGGTGCCCGCCATGGCCTGCGTGCCAGCCTGGCACATGTGGCTGGCGCCACGCTGGGCTTCTGCCTGCTGCTGGTGCTGGTCGGGCTGGGCCTGCATCAATTGTTGCTGCGCTGGCCTTTGCTGGGCCTGATTTTGCACTGGGGCGGCGTGGGGTTCCTGCTGTACATGGCATGGAAGCTGGCCAGCGACGATGGGCAACTGGGCAGTGCCCATCCCACCCAGGCTCCCTCGGCCTGGCACGGCGCGGCGATGCAATGGCTCAATCCCAAGGCATGGCTGGCAGCGGTGGCCGGGGTTGGTGCCTATACCGGCGGTGAGCAGCAGCTGCTGTGGCTGTTTGCCTGGATCTACGGGCCGATCTGCTTCATTTCAGTGGCCAGCTGGGCGTGGGCCGGGAGCGTGGTTCGCCAGTACCTCGGCAACCCACGGCACATGCGCCTGCTGAATCGGGGCTTGGCGCTGCTGCTCGTGGGCAGCGCGGTCTATCTGGTCATTTGAGCCTGGCTGCACCGGCCCTATCGCTGCCCTCAAGGCCTGCGCAGTATCTGTGGGAGCTGGCTTGCCGGCGATAGGGCCGCCACCGCCAAAAATGGCAATTCAGCCGAATGCATTGCGGTAATGCCCCGGTGTCGCCGCCAAGTGCTGCTTGAAGGCCCGCTGCAGGTGCGCCTGGTCGGCAAACCCGGCCTCCTGCGCAACCTCGGCAATAGCTCGGCCCTGACGCAACTGCGCCCTGGCCAGCTGCACGCGCTGGTCGAGCAGGTAACCATGCGGCGTCAGGCCGAAGCGTTGGCGGAACGCGCGAATCAGGTAGGAACGCGACAGGCCGCACGCCGCGCAGATGTCGTCCAGGCTCAGCGGGTCGCCACGATGGGCGCGAATGAACGCTGCCGCCGTGTCCAGTCGTGGGTTGCCCTCGTCGTTGACGCTGGCATCGCCGCCAAGCAAACCTGGAAGTGCGCCAAACAGCGCCGCCAGGCGCCCTTCCCGGTCTGGCACGCCGGCGTCGAACAGGTCGGCAAAGGCCTGCAACAGGCTCCGGTACAACACCGGCGAGCTACTCCAGGGCCGGGCCGGCAAAGTGAACCCCAGCGCCTGCAACCAGGGCATATCGACGAACATCATCAGGTAGGACCAGTGTTCCCCGTCGATGGGGTTGCAGGCATGCACCACACCTGGGTTCATCAGCACCGTGGTACCAGCAGCCACCTCTATGCACTGGTCACCGTACAGATAGGAGCTGCGCCCACCCGTTATCACTCCGATGGAAAAGCTCTCATGGGAATGCGCGGCGTAGCACACCTGGCGCCCGTCCCCTACCCGCCGGGCCTCGACAAAGGGCAACGACGGGTCGCGCCAGAACCGTGATACCTCGATCATCCCTCACCCCGCTCGCCGCTGCCATGCGCCTGAATACTACACGCCTATCGCGGAAACAGGTCCAGCGTCCGCTCAACTTCGCCGACATCGATCGTGAAACCATCGCCGTCCGGTATCCCGACCACAAAGCCGAAATGCTGGTGGTCTCGGTCCGTCAGGTACTTGTAGTAGCTGACAAACCGATTGGGCGGCTGCAACGTCAGCAGGCAACCACCGGCCTGCAGTACGTTGACCCCATGCACCAGCTGGCTACCCTCCACACCGATTACCACCCTCGCCCCGGCGCAGGCCGCGACGATACTCGGCACATCGGACTTCAGCGGGTTGACGATGCGAAAACCGCGGGTGGCGCGCAAATGCTCCGCCAGCGCCAGCTCATTGCGCAGCAGGCGCAGGTCACCATCGCCACCACGCAGCAGGAACACCCCCGGGTGCGGCGCATGCGGCACATGCGACAGCAACTTGTCGCCCATGGCCCGGTAGCGGGCATGCCGGCTGCGGTTGTTGGCCTGGTCATCGAACAGCACCAGCTCACGGAAAAACGCACTGCGCAGGCGCAGCGGGTTCATTTCCAGCCAGTCTTCATAGGCCGGGGCCTGGGCAAACAGCGGGAATCTGGCCGAGGGCGCGGTGGTTACCGGTATGCCTTCGTTACAGGCCAGCGCATAGGTCGGGCAATCCTCCATCAGCCAGGTACCGAACCACGTGTTGCCGTTTTGCGTGCAATAGATGGCAGCGCGGTCGATTTCGTTTTCCACGACGATGCTCGGAAAGGGGCCCGGCTTCAACGACAGCCATTGGCTGGCCTTGCCCTTGTACAACGCCCCGTCGACCAGCCATACCTCCTTGATCAGGTAGCCCCGGGTTGGCCCTTGCAGCGTGCTGATGCCGCCTTCCATGGTGCGCGCAGGGTGCACGTAGGGATAGAAACGCTTGCCTTCCCACCCCGTTACTCGCTCCAGCTGGCCTGGCAGGAAAACGGCCGGGGGCGAAACCGTGACTTCTCCCGGGGCAATGTCCCAACTTTTGTCCGCCACGCTCTTGAGGTCGATGCCGCTGTTCCTGCCTAGCCGTTTGCGCGCCATGTAGCGGTAGGCGGCCAGGGTCCAGGTGTGCTGCCTGGCCGCAGGCGATGCACTGAACTTCGAGATGTCGCTTCCCATGAAGCGTCCTCCCTTGATGACAAGGTCAAAAGCCTGGCGCAAGGCGCCAGATCAACGCCTCCTGGCAACCGCTCAGCTGCACGTGACCCTTTCCATGGTGGGTGGTGACCGCAGGTTGGCGTAACGGTGACGCAGGCTTTCCACGAACGTTTCGCCCGTACCGTTGCCCCCATAGAAGTAGATCTTGTGCAGGCCGCCAAACACCATTTCCTGGTAGCGGCTGGCAACTTCCTCGTCACTCGCGCCCTCGGGCAACCCCAGGTGCAGCGTGAGCTTGTCGCCTTCGACCGCGAACATCGGTGTATCCCAGAGGAACTTCGCCGTGCCGGTTCTGGGCAAGCGGACAAACAGGTAGGCATGGTTACCCAGCGAGTCGATATCGCCACCGCGGCGGCGCTTCCACTTCAACAAACCGTCATCCGGGCGCGCCAGGCAAAGGCCGATATCGTAATAGTCGAAGCCCTGCGCCAGTGCCCACTCCAGGGCCATGAAGGTGGTGATCGAATTTACCTCGCGCAACTTCCGCGCATCGGTGAACACCGCCTCGCAATAGCCGAAACGCAGGGTGCTCCAATAACGCTTGCCACCGCGCACCACTTCACAGCCCAGGTGGCAGCCGATCACTTCATCACCCCAGGTGATCAAGTCGAGCCGACCGACGCCCCTGGCAATGCGGAACACTTCTTCAGTGGGAAACTGCGCGGCGTGGATACCTTGCCTGGCGCTGGCATAAGGGCGCAGCAGGTTGCGGTCGGCCATGGCGATCTCGTCATCCGACCGGGCCTGGCGCATCTGGTACAGCGGCCGGTTCTTGCGGATGCTGCGCCGCAACTCGCTGTCGTAGCGCGCGGTGATATCCTCCAGCGAGCGCCCCAGCGGCACCACGGCGCTCAGGTAATGCGGTACCGACAATGCCCCCGACGTCGGCATTTCGCTGACCACCACCACGTGATTGGCCGCTACCGTCGCGCTTGCGCTGTCAACAATTGCAGCATTGCCCGAACCCTTGCCGGCAATCAGCAGCTTGGCCATTTCCCGTTGCTGCTTCCGGCCGATATAGATGATTTCGTAGGGGCTTTCCTGCTGCAACCTGAACCTGGCGACTTCCCAGCGCCAGAAACAGGCACGCGCCATCACTTCAGATACCTTGCTGGCCAGGTGTCTGATTTCGTAGCGTATGGAGGGCGAGACGAGTTTCCTCGCCGCTGCCGTCAAGGTCGCTTTCATTTCTTCTTCGACGTCCTTTGAGACACAGCATGGTCAATCGGAAAAGGACAGCAATTCAGTAAAAAGCACGTATCATGTTGATATTCTGAAATTATCCAGAAACCCCCATATCAATTAACAATTTAAGGTGCGCCCAAACACTTTATCAAGTGGCACTTTGATTGCATTTCCTTAAAGCTTCCTCACGCCATGTAAAGTTTCATGACGTCAAATTTCCTGCATGAATGACCGATTCAGACAGCGAATTTCCACCGATATATCCAAGCCGCGTTATCCCATTACCACTCGCCTGTCTGGAATTGACGTTTGATGCCCCCTTTTGCATGAAAGGAGCATCGACATGCCAGCCATCAATCCCCATCAACCCCTGCTTCAGGCGCAGTTGCCGCACTGGGCTCGCCAGGTAACGTCCAATCAGTGGGCCGCGTTGAAGCGAACCCAGGTCGCCCCGTGGAAGAGGCAGGACTGGTTCGCCAATGCTGCCCCCGACCTGCGTGAAGCAGCGTGCGCCAGCCAGGCGCGCCTGATGCAGGCGCAAGCAGCCTTGGCCAACTCACTCAAAGGCCTGAAACAAATCACAGAATTCGCCGAGCCATTGCTGCAACGGCGTCTTGCCGAACACGGCTTTCACGCGCAGCTGCGCAATAGCCAGCTATTGCGGGTCGAGCGCAACTGGCACTGGGCCGCCCTGCGCTATCTATTCAGCCATCGACGCGACAACTTGCTGCAGGCCGCGCTGCAGAACTTCGCCAGTGACGAGGTGTTCACTGCTGAAAGTGCCATTGCCCTGGGCGATAACATTCATGTCACGCCGATTCAGATACAAGGCGCCGTCCCTGTCGGCATGCAAGTACCCGTCGCACACTTTCCATTGCAGTCGGAGCACTACCAGGTGGAACGGCTGCCACTCGCACCGGCCGCTTTCGCCACCCTGTGCCGTGACCTGGACCTGGGCAAGGCTTACCAGGCCCACCTGGAACAGCACCTCGCCCAACCCGCCACACGGGGCTTGGCCATCAGGGTGCAGAAAGACCGCCTGCGCCTGGCGGCCGACCTTGCCTATATGCGGCACCTGCTTGATGGCAGCACCCTTGACCAGATCGAACGGCTGTTGCAGGGTGGCACCGTACCGTGCTGGCAACTGGCGCTGTTCGGCACGCCCCTGCACGAGGTCATGCTGATCGATGCCGGCGGTGCGGGGCTGGCGCTGTATCTGCCCGGCCATGACCCGGCCCTGCGCCAATGCAGCAACCTGGACGCGGTACACGACACGCTGGCGACCTTGCTGCTGGAGCCCGATGCCCGCCAAGCCTTCACGGCCTACATCAGGCAGGACCAGCGCACGCACTTTCTCGACCTGTTGCAGCAGAACCTCGACGCCACAGGCAATACTGCCTATGACCGCCCTTGGCAGCGTGCAGCGCAAGCGGACCTGCGTCCCACACGCGTGGCTATCACAGCCGAGCCTTTCGGCCATTACCAGGACCTGCACCTGGCCCGCCTCAAGCACGAAGCCAGCCTGCTCGCGGTCCCCACCGCGATGGCCGATGCCAACGCGCGGGCCAGGCGCCTGGATGAGTGGGAAAACCTTGGCCTGGATGCTCTGAATATTGCTGCGTTCTTCATTCCAGGTGCTGGCACACTGATGCTGGCCGTCACGGCCTGCCAACTGCTCGGCGAGGCCTTCGAAGGCTACCAGGCCTGGCATGAAGGCGACCGTCACCTGGCGCTGCGCCACCTGGAGGCGGTCGGCCTGAACCTGGCCCTGATCGGCGGCTTCGTGGCGGCGGGCAAGGTGGTACCCAAGCTGTTCAACAGCCCGTTGATGGAAAGCCTGCAGCAGGTACGCGGCAGCGACGGGCGCTACCGGCTCTGGAATGAAGACCTCGCGCCCTACCGCAGTGCCGTGACACTGCCGCAAGCCCTGCAGCCCAATGCACTTGGCCAGTACCTGTACCAGGGCCGGTATTTCATCCGCATGGACGGCCAGCTCTTCGAACAACGCTTTGACCACAACCTGCAGCAATGGCGGGCCATTCACCCCGACACGCCCGATGCCTGGCAGCCACCGCTGGCGCACAATGCCCAAGGTGCCTGGCGCGGCCAGCATGAACAGTCCGGCCAGTGGCCATTCGCGAAGCTGGCGCGCCGTCTTGGCGAGGCGTATGCCGCGTTCACACCAGAACAGCTGGCCAAGGCAGGGCGCCTCTGCGGCATCGACACCGCGCGCTTGCGCCGGGTGCACCTGGAAGGCCAACCAACGCCCCCGCTGTTGCTCGATACCCTGCAACGCATGACGGCACAGGCCGAGGTAGAGGCGTTGGCCGACAAAGCCCCGCCAGGCCTGTTCGAGCGGCTCTACAATGGCAGCGCGCCCGCCACCCCGGCAACGCAGAAGCTGCTCGACGCCTATGCGCGGCTGTCCCCTGCCTTGGCCAGACGCTTGCTGGCGCCGCTGAGCTAGGCCGAAACGTTCGCCTGGCAAGAGCACAGTCAGTTGCCCACACAGGTTCGCCAGTTGCTGGAGCAGGTGCACAGCGAGCTGCCGCTGGTACGTGCACTGGAAGGTGTGCTTCAGCCAGCCCGGGCCAGCAGCGACAGCGAACGCTTGCTGTTCAGCGCCCTGGATGCCATGCCTGACTGGCCCGCGGACCTGCGCCTGGAGCTGCACGGTGCGAGCCCCGGAGGCCCTTTGCTGGAGCATGCCGGCCGCGAACAGGCCGGCACCCTGCGCCGCGTGATCAAATCGGTCGAAGGCTATGAGGTCGACCGGGGCGAGCGCCCTGCACCTGCACCGCTTGATCCAGACCTCTGCCGCGCCATCGAGCAGGCACTGCCGCGCCCACATCGCGATACGCTGGGCATCACGACGGCCGATGGCAGCTCGCTACGCCAGCGCGTACTGGGTTGGGTCGACCAGCACAGGGAGGCACTCGCCCAACGGCTCTGGGGGCACCGCGCGCTGCTGCGCAAGCCCATGGGCAACTTGCGCGGCGGTCGGCCGCTTGACCCCGAACCGCCTCAGCCGCGCCTGGCAAGCTCCCTGGCCGGGGCTTATCGCCGCTTGTTCCC
This sequence comes from Pseudomonas sp. ABFPK, assembly GCF_001586765.1. Taxonomy (NCBI): domain Bacteria; kingdom Pseudomonadati; phylum Pseudomonadota; class Gammaproteobacteria; order Pseudomonadales; family Pseudomonadaceae; genus Pseudomonas; species Pseudomonas sp. ABFPK. The sequence continues at coordinate 127,552 of NZ_LQXW01000078.1, forward strand.
TGACGCCACCGACTGGGAATTCGAAAACTGGCTAGGCAACGACGAGGACAACCTGTACGTCGATGACATTCGCTCACCCACACAGCGCCTGCATGACCTGCAGCAGCGTCTGGAAAATTTGCGCCGCGACCTGCATGAATGGGCCCGGCCCGATCCGCAGCGCCCTCACCAGCGACACCTGGCCATCCGCCCCATCCTCAACGCCTGGCGACGGCTGTCGACAATAACGCTTGAAGGGGGTGGCCGCCTGCACAGCCTGGACCTTTCCGGCCTGGACCTGGACAACCAGGCCTTGGCCAGCCTGGCCTTGCCGGACGACTTCACCCATGTGCAGCACCTGTCGCTCAGCTACAACCGTTCGCTCAGCCAGTTGCCGGCCGAATTCCACGAACGCTTCCCCAACCTCAATCGCCTGCTGCTGACCGACTGTCGGTTCGACACCGTGCCCCACCTGGGCAGCCCTGAGCAGCTCGCCTGGCTGGACCTGGAAGGCAACCGCATCACCTGGAGTACCCAGGCCCAGCAGGCCCTGGACCGCTACCCCGGGCTCAGCGTGCTGGACCTTTCGGGCAACCCGCTGCTGCAGGCCCCGGACCTGCGCGGGCTGGCCTACCTGAGGACGCTGTTCCTGAACGACTGTGCGCTCAGCGAATTGCCGCAAGGCCTGGACCAGATGATCGAGCCCATCATCCTGGACATTGGCGACAACCAGCTGCTGCGGCTGCCTGACGGTTTCAACGTACCACGGCCAGTCGCAAACGCCCTGCGCCTGGAAAGCGAATGGCTGGGTTCACCAGTGCTTGCGCAGATCGAGGCCTACAACGCGATGCACCAGGTGGACCTGCTGGTGTGCGAAGGCGACTACCTGGAATTCTTCGAACAGACCGGCCCGGCCGAAATGGCCCTGTGGCAGCGATTGCCGCTGCAGTATCGGCGCGACCTCAGGCCCTTGCTTGAACTTGAACCGTTCGTGTCCCGCCCACGGCAAGCCCGTGCAGAGTTCTGGCGGCGCCTGGCCCTGATCGACGCAGACCCGGCCCTGCGCCAGCAATGGTTGACGCACCCACCCTATGACCTGTTCAACCTCCCGCTTTGACAGGAATACGGATGCCTGCCTGTCCAACAGGCAGGCGCGGGTGGTCATGTTAAGCCAGACTGGTGTTTTTCCGGCGAGCGGTGCATGCTCGCTGCTGAAGCGTTTCACCCAGCTCGAAACCCACCCAGCAATGTGAGGTGCAGTACCCATGGACCGTCTGCTCGATTCACTCTTCCCCAGCGCCGAGGACATCCCGGAAACCTGGCGCCTGGAAGCCCCCCTGGAACAACGCGACTACCTGGTGAACGGTGAGCTCAGGCGGTGGGACGGCCCACTGGCCACAGTGCGCAGCCCGGTCTGGCTCAAGGAAGGCGACGATGAGCACCAGGTGGTGTTGGGCAGCGCTCCACTGCTCGATGCCGACACCGCGCTCACCGCCCTCGATGCCGCCGTGCAGGCGTACGACAAAGGCCGTGGCGCCTGGCCGAACATGCGCGTGGCCGAGCGAATCCAGCATGTCGAAACCTTCCTGGCGCGCATGCGCGAGCAGCGCCAGGCCGTGGTCAAGCTGCTGATGTGGGAAATTGGCAAGAACCTCAAGGACTCGGAAAAGGAATTCGACCGCACCTGCGACTACATCGTCGATACCATCAACGCCCTCAAGGACCTCGACCGCCGTTCCAGCCGCTTCGAGCTGGAACAGGGCACGCTCGGCCAGATCCGCCGAGCACCGCTGGGCGTGGCCCTGTGCATGGGCCCATACAACTACCCGCTGAACGAGACCTTCACCACGCTGATCCCGGCGCTGATCATGGGCAACACCGTGGTGTTCAAGCCGGCCAAGTTCGGCGTGCTGCTGATTCGGCCGTTGCTCGAAGCCTTCCGCGACAGCTTCCCGCCGGGGGTGATCAACGTCATCTACGGCCGTGGCCGGGAAACGGTGAGCGCGCTGATGGCCAGCGGCAAGGTCGATGTGTTCGCCTTCATCGGCACGCACAAGGCCGCCAGCGACCTGAAAAAACTGCACCCGCGCCCGCACCGGTTGCGCGCCGCGCTGGGGCTGGATGCCAAGAACCCGGGCATCGTGCTGCCCCAGGTGGACCTCGACAACGCCGTCGAAGAGGCCGTCACTGGTGCGCTGTCGTTCAATGGCCAACGCTGCACGGCGCTGAAGATCCTGTTCGTGCACGAGGATGTGGTCGATGCGTTCCTCGACAAGTTCCAGCGCAAGCTGGCCGCGCTCAAGCCTGGCATGCCGTGGGAGTCTGGCGTAGCACTGACACCTCTGCCAGAGCACGGCAAGGTCGACTACCTCGACGGCCTGGTCGCTGATGCCACCGCCAAGGGCGCACGCGTGCTCAACGAAGGTGGTGGGCACAGCCGTGGCTCGTTCTTCTACCCCGCCGTGCTGTACCCCGTGAAGAGCGACATGCGCGTGTACCACGAGGAGCAGTTCGGCCCGCTGGTGCCGGTAGTGCCCTACCGCGACCTGCAGACGGTGATCGACTATGTGCTGGACTCCGACTACGGCCAGCAACTGAGCCTGTTCGGCAATGACCCGGCGACCATCGGCAGCCTGGTCGACATCTTTGCCAACCAGGTCGGGCGCATCAACATCAATGCGCAATGTCAGCGCGGCCCCGACACCTACCCGTTCAACGGCCGCAAGAACAGCGCCGAGGGCACCCTGTCGGTACACGACGCCCTGCGAGTGTTCTCTATCCGCACGCTGGTCGCAACGCGCTTCCAGGAGGCCAACAAGGAACTGATCAGCGAGATCATTCGCAACCGGCAGTCGACCTTCCTGACCACCGACTACATCTTCTGACCGCCACGCTTATAGAAAATCGATCTATCACCCCTGTCGATTTTCCATCAGCGCAAACGACTCTAAGCAAAAGGGCGCCAACCGGCGCCCACTTCCAAGGAGAGTCGAACATGGCAGCCAAACCCATTCCCGAAGGCCAGCACAGCATTACGCCCTACCTGGCCATCAACGACGCCGCCAAGGCCATCGAGTTCTACAAGAAGGCCTTTGGCGCGGTGGAAATGTTCCGCCTCGATGCCCCTGGCGGCCGCGTTGGCCATGCCGAGCTGAAAATCGGCGATTCGTCGCTGATGCTGGGCGACCCCTGCGACATGGAAGGCGGCCTCACCGCCAGCCAGAAGCTCAGCGGCGCCAGCGTAGGCCTGCACCTGTATGTCGAGGACTGCGACAAGGTCTATGCCCAGGCCCTGACGGCCGGCGCCACCCAGCTGCGTGCAGTGACGGACCAGTTCTACGGCGACCGCAGCGGCACCCTGAAAGACCCCTTCGGCAACATCTGGTTCGTTTCCACCCACAAGGAGGACCTGACCCCCGATGAAATTCGCGCCCGTGCTGCGAAGATGTTTACTGGCACTGCGCAGTAAGTTGAAAGCGGCGCCACTTTGCTTGAAGCTTGGGGCTCGTAGCTGGGAGCTGCTTCATGCGAATCATCGACAAAACCGCCGCCCAGGTCCGTAGCCTGACCCCTGCAGAAGAGGAGCTGCTGGTCGGCTTTGCCACCGGCAGCCTCACCGGCCCGCGCCTGCTGCAGGCCAACCAGTTGCTGATGAAGGTGCGCAACGCCAACCAGTGGCTGGCCTGCGATTGCCGCAACGATGCCTTGCCGGTGCTGAATGTCACCCTCAACGGCAGCACCGGTACGCTGTTTCTCAAGAACAACCCGGGAACTGCCGAACACGCGCCTGGCTGCCCGTTCACCAAGGACGAGCGCGAAGCGACCGAGCGCGAGAACGACCCCGCGCCACCTGCTGCCTGGCTACCGCCCGACACACCGTTGCGCCTGATTGGTGATTTCCGCAGCAGCACCACCAGCAGTGGTGGCGACGGCAGCGAACGGCGTGAACAACAGCGCCTGCTGTCACTGTTGCTGACCTGGATCGAGACCAGCGGCCTGAACCTGTATGCCACGCACCTGAAAAAGGACCTGACCGGGCAGTTTGCCGAGTTGCGCAGCGTTGCCAGCCGCTATCCGCTGCTGGAACGGGTGCCCGCAAGCAACTACCTGGAAACCCGCCTGGACATGAAGCACATGATGATGCTCAAGTCCCGCCTGCGTGAAGCCACGGTGTTCGGCAACCACCGCCGCCACGGCCTGCTGCTGGATTGCGTGGACCAGATCAAGGGACGCAAGCTGTTCAATAACCGAAGTGAAGACGGCTTCGACTTCCAGGGGCATCACCTCTACTGGGGCGGCAACCGCACCAGCGGGCCATTGCTGGCGCTGATGCTCTATTCACCGACCAGTGCCGGCAGCCATTACTACGAACTGATCCATGTGGCCAGCGTGCCGGTGCTATCGCGTGCTCATCTGTTCCCTGTTTACCGCGATGAAGAACGCGAGCCGCTCAAGGCCCTGGTGTCGCTGGTCGACTGGATGGCCGGTAAAGGCGTGAAAGTGCAGATGCGCCGGCCGGTGATCGGCGGCCAGGTGATGGACGAACTGGTAATGACCTCGGACCAGGACCGGGTGTTGTCGGTATCGTTGCTGGAGCAGCCCATCGGCCCCGAACCGGATACCGAGAACTTCAAGCGCTACGCCGACTTCAAGAGCCTGGAAACCTTCCGCAAATTCGTTGCCGGCTTCTTCATGCGTGAGCGCTGAGGGCCGTGGGCTCGCCTTGATCTTTGTAGCGCCTGTCAGATCGAGCGCCGCCCGCGCGGCGCATCGCGAGCTGCGCTCGCTCCTACGTTTGTTTCGGGCCAATTATTCCTGTGGGATTTGCGCGCGAACGCCTTGGTGCATGGCTCGATATGGCGTCGTACGAACAAGGCGGTCGCGCGCGCCTGCACAGGCATGACTGGCCCGAAACAAACGTAGGAGCGAGCGCAGCTCGCGATGCGCCGCGCGGGCGGCGCTCGATCTGCCAGGCGCTATAAATCTCGTGGTGCACCGAAATCACCCCAGGAACAGCTTGTAAGCCGGGTTGTCGGTCTCATCCCAGTAGCGGTACCCCATCTCATCCAGCGCCAGCGGCAACCCCGCCAACTCATCCCCCGGTACTTCCAGCGCCGCAAATACCCGTGCTTCTGCCGCGCCATGGTTGCGGTAATGGAACAGGCTGATATTCCAGCGCTTGCCAAGCCGCTCCAGAAAGCCCAGCAAAGCCCCCGGGCGCTCGGGGAATTCGAAGCGCAGCACCCGCTCGTCAGCCCCGGGCGCGGCATGGCCGCCAACGGTATGGCGCACATGCAGCTTGGCCAGTTCGTTGTCGGTCAGGTCCAGCACGCTGTAGCCCTGCTCACGCAGGCTGGCCAGCAACTGCTCACGCGGGTCGTGTAGTGGGTGTGTCTGCACCCCAACGAACAGCCGCGCCTCCTTGCCAGGGTAATAGCGGTAGTTGAACTCGGTGATCTGCCGCTTGCCCAGGGCCTGGCAGAAGGCGCGGAAACTGCCCGGCTGCTCCGGAATGGTGACAGCGATGATCGCCTCGCGCTGCTCGCCGAGTTCGGCACGCTCCGCCACATGGCGCAGGCGGTCGAAATTGACGTTGGCCCCGGAGTCGATGGCCACCAGGGTCTGCCCCTGCACGCCGTCGCGCGCCACATATTTCTTGATCCCCGCCACGGCCAGGGCGCCTGACGGCTCGGTGATCGAGCGGGTATCGTCGTAGATGTCCTTGATCGCCGCGCACAGTTCGTCGCTGCTCACGGTCACCACTTCATCAACGAAGTGCCGGCACAACTCGAAGCAATGGGCGCCGATCTGCGCTACCGCCACGCCATCTGCGAAGGTGCCGACCTGCGGCAGGATCACCCGCTCACCGGCCGCCATGGCAGCCTGCAGGCAGTTGGAGTCCTCCGGCTCGACGCCGATCACCTTCACCTCCGGGCGCAGGTACTTCACATAAGCGGCAATACCCGCAATCAGACCACCACCGCCCACTGGCACGAAGATGGCGTCCAGCGCACCCGGGCGCTGGCGCAGGATTTCCATGGCCACGGTGCCCTGCCCGGCGATCACATCCGGGTCGTCGAACGGTGGCACGAAGGTGGCGCCTTCGCTGTCGGCCAGTTTCAGCGCATGGGCCAAGGCATGGGGGAAGCTCTCGCCGTGCAGTACTACATGACCACCGCGCGAGCGTACACCCTCCACCTTCAGCGACGGCGTGGTGGTAGGCATGACGATGGTGGCCTTCATGCCCAGGTGCGATGCCGCCAGGGCCACGCCCTGGGCATGGTTGCCCGCAGAGGCGGTGATCACCCCGCGCTCGCGCTGCACGGAACTCAGCCGTGACAGGCGGGTATACGCACCGCGGATCTTGAACGAAAAGGTAGGCTGCAGGTCTTCCCGCTTCAGCAATACCTGATTGCCCAGGCTGGCAGACAACGCAGGCGCAGCTTGCAAAGGCGTTTCGATGGCCAGGTCGTACACCGGGGCGGCAAGAATGCGCCGCACCTGCTCCGACAGCAGTTGCTGGGGGGTGACGGTAGAACGAGGGCTGACGAAGCTGGTCATCGATGACTCCTTGGCTGTGTTCACGTTGCCCAGGAGTCAGAGAGAAGAAACCCGCCTCCAGGGCGGGTTCGGTGCACGTACGCGCTAGCCCGCCAAACTGATAATGGCGGTAATAATAATGGCGTTGACGTGCTGGAAAGTTTTCATGGGGTAGGAACTTAGCCGGTAGCGCAGCACAAAGTCAACACTTGGCCTGCTGCGCCGAAAGCGGCACATCGAATACCTTGTCGAAGCCCCACTGGAAGACAAACGCATAAACGAAGAAAAACACGAACAACGCCAGGTTGGTCAGCAACGCCGCCCACAGGCTGACATCCAGCCAGTACGCCACCAGCGGCAGCAGGATCAGCACCAGCCCGCCCTCGAAGCCCAGCGCATGCAGCAGGCGCCGCAGGAACGTGCGCTCACGCCGGTGCTGGCGCGCTTCCCAGCGTTCGAACACCCAGTTGTAGGCCATGTTCCAGCTCATCGCGATGCCCGACATCAGCACCGACAGCACGGTCGACTGCGCCATGCCGGCACCGAACGCCAGCTCCAGCGCGGGCGCCACGCAGGCGACGGCGATGGCCTCGTAAAGGATGGCCTGGACGATCTTGCGTGCCTTGCCTTGCATGTTCAGCTCCCTGGGTAAACGACCTGTAAAACTACAAGAAGTGGCCCACAAGAAAAAGCCTGAAATTTGGACAACCCCGCGTTCGGCTGCTTGTATCTATCCAGTACAAAAGGCAGCAAGTCGTACAACTTCGTCCAGGGAATCGAACGAGGATAAAGACGATGGCCCACCCCTTCCTGTCGGTGACCGGCAAATGAGCCTGGTATTCATCGACTTCCTCACCTACGTGCTGTTCGGCCTGAAGATCCTCGCGATCATCCTGGCCTCGCTGATGTTCCTGCTGGGTCTGGATGATCTGTTCATCGACCTGTGTTACTGGGGCCGCAAGCTGATCCGGCGCTTTCGCATCTACGACAAGTACGAGAAAGCCGACGAAAAACGCCTGTTCGAGGTACCGGAGAAACCGCTGGCCATCATGGTCCCGGCCTGGAACGAAGTGGGCGTGGTGGGCGAGATGGCGCGCCTGGCTGCCTCGACCATCGACTACGAGAACTACCAGATCTTCGTCGGCACCTACCCCAACGACCCGCAAACCCAGGCCGATGTCGACGCCGTGTGCCTGCACTACCCCAACGTGCACAAGGTGGTCTGCGCCCGCCCCGGCCCCACCAGCAAGGCCGACTGCCTGAACAACATCATCGACGCGCTGCTGCGCTTCCAGCAGGACGCCGGCATCGAGTTTGCCGGTTTCATCCTGCACGACGCCGAAGACGTGATCTCGCCCATGGAGCTGCGCCTGTTCAACTACCTGCTGCCGAACAAGGACATGATCCAGATCCCGGTCTACCCCTACGCACCGGAATGGAAAGGCTTCACCGCCGGCCACTATGTCGATGAGTTCGCCGAAAACCACGGCAAGGACGTGATCGTGCGCGAGGCCCTGACCGGCCAGGTGCCCAGCGCCGGGGTCGGCACCTGCTTCAGCCGCCGCGCCATCAGCGCGCTGCTCGAGGACGGCGACGGCATCGCCTTCGACGTACAGAGCCTCACCGAAGACTACGACATTGGCTTCCGCCTGAAGCAGAAGGGCATGAAGTGCATTTTCGCCCGTTACTCCATCACCGACCCGGCGCTGACCCTGAAGCAGGAATGGCGCCCGGGCATGAGCCGCGAATTTTGCCAGGTGATCTGCGTGCGCGAGCACTTCCCGCGCGACTGGCAGCATGCCATCCGGCAGAAGTCGCGGTGGATCGTCGGCATCGTGTTCCAGGGCACCAGCAACCTCGGCTGGAGTCGCAAGGGCGCGCTCAACTACTTCCTCTGGCGCGACCGCCGCGGCCTGTTCGCCTACCTGCTGAGTTTCCTGGTCAACCTGTTGCTGCTGGTGTTGCTGGCCATGTGGCTGGTCACGGTGATTGCGCCAGAGTCGTGGCGCTTCATGTCGATCCTCAGCGACAGCTGGCTGCTGACCACCTTGCTGTGGCTGAACGGGCTGATGCTGTTCAACCGCTTGTTCCAGCGCGCCTGGTTCGTCACCCGCTTCTATGGCATCGGCGAAGGGCTGCTGTCGGCACCGCGGATGATGTGGAGCAACTTCGTCAACTTCTTCGCCAACCTGCGTGCCCTGCGCCAGGTGATGGAAATGGGTGACTCGCGGCGCGTGGCCTGGGACAAGACCACCCACGAATTCCCCGCCATCGCTGCCCCCGCCCGCACGCCGCTGGGTCAGCGCCTGGTGGCCAAGGGCCTGATCAGCGACGAACAGCTGCAACAGGCGATCACCAGCCCGGTACGCCGGCGCCTGGGCCGCGAGCTGCTGCTGCGCGGCTGGCTGAACAGCGAACAGCTGGTCGCCACCCTGGCCGAGCAGATGGACCTGCCCTGGGCGCCGCTGAACCCGTTCAAGCTCGACCCGCAGCTGATCGCCAAACTGCCACGCAAGCTGGCGACGCACTATGGCGTGCTGCCGGTGGCCGAAGACGGCGACACGCTGGTACTGGCCAGCGAAAGCCCGGTCAGCCAGGTGTCGCTAGGGGTAATCAGCCGCCACCTGAAGCGCCCGGTCAGCGCCCGCCTGGCGCCCCAGGGCCGGGTGACCCTGGGCCTGCGCTACCACTACCCAAGCCCCTGGCAGAAGGCGGAAACCCGCGACATGCTGGCCATTCTGGAACGCCATCAGGACGACGAACAGCTGCTCGAACAGGTCAGCCATCACCAGGTAATGCTCGGCGCCCTGCTGCAAGTGCGCGGCATGGTCCCGGTCACTTTGTTCAACCAGGCGCTGATCGACTTCGACCCGGAACACCAGAGCCTCGGCGAGCACCTGATCGCCCGCGGCATCATCACCGAGCAGGTGCTGCAGCAGGCCCTGATCGAACAGGCTAGCGAACAGCAGGCCGCCTTTGACCTGACCCGGGAGGTGGCATGAAGCCGCGCTTTTCCCTCACCTTCACTGGCTTGTTGCTGTGTTCCGCCGCACTGCCCTGCGCCGCTTCGGCGCCGATGACCGACTTTCAGCGGTTCACCAGCTACCCGTTCATGGAGCGCAGCTACCGCGAAGCGAAGAAGGACAACTGGCCCGAGGTCGAGCGCCTGACCCGCCACGTGCTAGGCCGGGTGCCGAACAACGACGAAGCCCGTGCGCTGCTGGTGGAGGCCCTGGCTCGCCAGCGCCGCTACAAGGAGGCCGAAGCCCTCGCCGAACAACTGGGTGACAGCCCCGAACACGCCAACGCCCTGCTGGAACTGCGCCTGACCTGGATCGAACAGGACCCACCGCCGGCCAGCCAGGTGGAACAATGGCTGGCCAGCAGCGACGGCGCTCAACGGGTGCGCCTGTGGCAGGCCTATAGCCTGAGCCTGGCCAGATTCGGGGGTGCTGCCAGGGCGCTGGACTGGCTCAATCATCTGCCGGCACAGGGGGACGGCCAGGTTCTGCGCCTGGCCCGGGCCAACTTCGCCGAACAACTGCGCAACTGGAAGGAGACCATCGAACAGCTGCAGCCGCTGGCCGAGCAGGGCCAGTTGCCGGCGCAAGACTGGCAACGCCTGGCCAATGCCTACATCCAGCAAGTGGATGAGAAAGGGCTGAAAGCACTGCTGCCCAGCGCCCCCTCCCCCGACGCAGCCAACCAGGCTCGCCTGGCCATGGCCAACCGCGCCATTGCCGTCGGCCATAACCAGCAGGCACAGCGTTGGCTGCAGGCGTTGCCCACCGCAGAGCTGAACCAGCCCGAGCAGCGCCAGCAACTGTGGGAGCTCGCCCGCGAAGGCGACGACGCACCGCTGGTACAGCGCCTGAGCAACGAACTGCAACGGCCCTGCCTGGAAACCGTGGACTGGTTGTCGCGCCACGACCCGCAGCTGGCGCGCGAGCAGTTCAAGGGCTGCACAGCCAGCACTGACCCCAAGGCCTACGCCGTGCTCAAGCAACGCCTGTACGGCGACCCGCCCCAGCCCCCGCAACCACGCACCGCCGCCGAGTGGGAGCAACGCTATCGACAGAGCGGCGATATGGCCGCACTGGAGCAAGCCACCTTCCTGCTGATGCAGCAAGGCCATGACGAACACGCCCGGCAATTGCTGGAGCAGGCCTACGACCGCCACAAAGGCCGCCTTGCACCGTCGCTGCTGCAGCGCCTTGGCAACCTGTATGCGCGTAACGACGGCCCGCTGGACGCCCGCCGCATGCTCGGCCTGGTCCCTCGGGTCGACGCCACTACCCGGGCCCAGTTGCTCGGCCGCCTTGCCGAGGCTGGCCAGTGCGACGCCGTGCGCCAGGCAGTACCGGCTAGCCCGAGCGAACCTGGCCAGTACCGCGCCCTGGGCCGCTGCGCCATGCCCGACCACCCAGGCGAAGCGGTGGTCTACTACCAGGCCGCCGAGCGCCTGGGCGACAGCGGGAGCCGCCTGCCCCTGGCCTATGCCCTGGAAGCCGCTGGCGACTCCGAAGCGGCCCTGCCCATCTGGCGCACCCAGCCCGACAGTGCCTGGACCGACAACGCCCGCCTCACTGCCGCTCGCGGCGCGTTGAACGCCGGCGACGCACAAGCGGCCCGGCGCTATTGGGACGCCGCCGCGCACGATAGCGCCGACGATTGGGCCCTGGGTGCCGCCATCGCCCAGCGCCAAGGCGATTACCAGGCGGCGCTGGGCTTCCAGCGCCAGGCCCTGGCACACAACCCGCGGGCCGACCACTACTACGCGGCCTCCAGCACCGCGCAACTGGCTGGCGACAGTGCCCAGAGCAGCGCCTGGCTGGCCGAAGCCGTGCGCCTGGCCCCCGACCAGCCACGCTACCGCGCCGACTACGGCATGCGCCTGGCCGGCTCGACGGACAAGGCCCAGCGCCGCCAGTCGATCCCCTACCTGGAACGCGCCACCCACGACTTCCCCGAGGACTACCGCCTTGGCGAGACGCTGGCCTTGCGCTACGACGAAGCCGAAGACAGCGCTTCGGCGCGCCGCGAACTGCGCCGCATCCTCGATGTGGAGCAGGACCTGGTCGACGGCGACGACGAATACGGCAGCCTGGAAGCGCGCAGGTACCGCCAGCGCCGCGCCCACGAAAGCCTGTCGCGGCGCGACACCATCACCCTGGCCAGCACCTGGTCGCCGGCCGGCACCTCGACCAACGACAAGTTCCTCGACAATGGCCAGCGCAGCGGCACTTCGCGCCGCGCGCAATCGCAGAACGTGCAACTGGCCATGTGGGACCACGCCCTGGGCGAGGAGCCCAGCCGCAACGGCAGCACCCTGTCGGTGTATGGCCGCGTGCTGTTCGGTGGGCAAAGCCGCACCGACTACGCGCAAAGCATGGGTACCGGTGTCGGCCTGCGCTACAAACCATTCGGCCAGGCCAACCTCAACCTGTATGCCGAGCTGTACCACCAGCGTCAGATCGACGAGGAACACTACCGCGGGCTGAGCCTGGGCCAACTGCTGAGCCCGGCCAAGGTCGGCGGCAACTGGGGCGACCTGCGTCACCACGCCGAATCGAGCAACGACCTGCTGTTGCGGGCCACCGCTTCTTTCCTCGACCAGGGCGACTGGCGCAACGACTGGCGGGTCGATGAAGACGACTGGAACGAACGCTTCCTCTACCTCGACGCCGCCTGGTGGCCCCGTGCCGGCGACCACGCCTGGCTGTCGCGCTACCAGCAAGGCCACGCCTGGAAGCTGCCGGGCAGCTCGCCGCAAACCATCATGCCCTATGGTTTTGTCGAGTTTTCCAGCCAGGACCCGAGCAACGACTGGCGCCAGGACGCTCGGGCCGGGGTGGGCGTGCGCTGGCAGTGGTGGTTCGATGATGACCGCTACAACGCCTACCGCGGTTCGCTGAAAGTGCGTGCCGAGTACCAGCAATCGCTGGGCGGCAATCTATACGAGCGCGCCAATGGCGTGCTGGTCGGTGGGGAGATGACCTTCTGATGCGTACGTTCCTGGCCCTCTGCCTGCTCGCCCTGTGCCTGCCAGCCAGCGCCGACCAGCGCCTGTTCTACCAACCCCTCAACCGCGACGCCAATGTCACCCCCGCCCAGTGGCAGCAACTGTGGCATGCCACCGTGGCCCAGGGCGGCAAAACCCTGATCGTGCAGTGGAGCGCCTATGGCGACAGCGATTTCGGCGGTGCCCGGGGCTGGCTGGCCGACAGCCTGCGCAGCGCGCGTGCCCAGGGCCTGCAACTGGTGCTGGGGCTGTACATGGACCCGGCCTATTACCAGCGCATCGACGAGCTGGACGGTGAAGGCCTGAACAGCTACTGGAAGGCGCAGCTGGGGCGCTCGCTCAGCCAGTATCAGCAACTGCGCCAGGCGTGGCAGTTGCCGGTGGACGGCTGGTACCTGCCCATGGAGCTGGACGACCATCACTTTCGCGAGGCCGAGCGCCGGGATGCCCTGCACAGCCAGTTGCAGGCCTTCAACCGGCAACTGGACAAGCCTTTGCACATCAGCGCTTTCAGCGCCGGCAAACTCTCACCGCGGGTCAATGCCGCATGGCTGGATCAACTGGCCGGGTTGGGCTTGACTGTGTGGTGGCAGGATGGCGCCGGGACCGGGCGCTTGCCCGCGTTGGTGCGCCAAGGCTACGAGCAGGCCTTGCCGTGCCGGGTTGGCGTAGTGCGCGAGGCGTTCCGCCAGGTGAGCGCGCCAGGCCAGGCGTTTCGGGCTGAGCCTGCCCAGCCGAAGCTGGGCGCCGGGTGCCATGCCGAGGCGGTGTTCGACCTGCGTTACCGGCCATGGGCCCGGGGTGTTCTGCCCACCAATTGAGTCTTCAGGCCTGGCCTCTTCGCGGGTAAACCCGCTCCCACAGGGACCGCACAGATTTCCAGCGCTGTGGAAGACCTGTGGGAGCGGGTTTACCCGCGAAAGGGCCGGGCCTGGCATAGCAGTACTCACAGGAGCCCGAATGTTCAAGACCATCGAAGCCCACGTTCGCAAACAGGTCGCCCCCGCCGCCCTGCGCGCCGAATTCCGCCAGCACGAATTCGAGGTCATGCGCCCGTTCTGCCTGCTGGTATTCTGCGTCAGCATCCTGATCTGGCTGGTGTTCGACCTGATCGTCAGCTTCCTCGGCGGCCAGGGTTTCACCTGGCTGTCCTATCTGTTCATCACCCTGCTCGGCAGCCTCACCGTGGTGCTGCGGTTCACCCGTCGCAGCCATCACTTCGATGTACTCAACCTGCTGTTCATCGCCGCCATCACCCTGGGCATGCGCCTGGTGATCGAAGGCATCCCGGTGGCCCAGCGCTCGGTATGGCTGGTGCTCGGGGTGTCCACCGTGCTGTATGCCGTTTCGGTGCTACCGGTGCGGCGCTGGTCGTTCTTCTGCGCCATGGCCATCACCTGGGTGGTGCTCAACCCGTTCTACCACACCCGTATCGAAGCGGACGCACTCGAAGGCGCCATGCTGTTCAGCTACGCGGTGTTCCTCAGCGGCCTGGTCATCTACAGCTACCTGCAGATGCGCAAGGCCAAGCTGCACAACTTCTACCTGTCCAAGGTGCTGCTGGACCAGGCCTATGTCGATGCCCTGACCGAAATCCCCAACCGCCGTTCGTTCATGGCCCAGGCCGACCGCCAGCTGCGCCTGGCCACGGCCGAGCAGTACCTGGCGATGATCGACATCGACAACTTCAAACGGGTGAATGACCGTTTTGGCCATGACGTGGGCGATGAAGTACTCAAGCGCGTGGCCCTGCATATCAAGGCGAGCATGGCCGGTTACGAGTTTGCCCGACTGGGTGGTGAAGAATTCGCGATCTTTTTCCAGGGGCTGGACCAGCAAGGCGCCGAGCAACGAGTGGCGGCGCTGTGCCAACGAGTACGTGAAGATGTTGGCGAACACCCGGTAACCATCAGCATTGGCCTGGCCCGGGTGGACCAGGGCGACAGCCTGACCACGGCGCTGGTGCGCGCCGACCAGGCGCTGTACGAGGCCAAGCACAGTGGCAAGGACCGGTTTGTGCTGTGGTCTGCCCGGCTGGCAGAAAGTGATTAGCAGGCCCGGCCCTTTCGCGGGTAAACCCGCTCCCACAGGTGCTCCACAGTGTGTGAAATCTGTACGGCCCTTGTAGGAGCGGGTTCACCCGCGAAAGGGCCGGCACAGGCAGCCCATCACCCGGCAGGCAAGCGAATCCGGAACTGCGCGCCACCCAGCGCCGACTGCGCCACGGTCAAGGTGCCACCCTGCCCCTCGATCGCCCGCCGGCTGATCGCCAAGCCCATGCCAAACCCGCCGGTATTGCGGTCACGGCTACGGTCCAGGCGGTAGAACGGCTGGAAAATCCGCTCGCGCTCCTCCACCGGAATACCGATCCCGTCATCCTCCACCGTCACCAGGCAGGCGCCATCGTCTTCCAGGCGCAAGCGCAGCAACAGGCTCTCGTCGCAGTAACGCATGGCATTGCGCACCAGGTTCTGCACCGCCCGTGCCGTCAGCCGTGGGTCCAGCACAAAACGCGGCAAATCCCCCTCGGCCCGCACCTCCCACTGGATACCCCGGCCATCGAGCTCCTCGGCAAAGCCGCCGAGCACGCTGTCGACCAGCTCCAGCAACGACACCTCGACCCGCTCGCGGGCCTGGTCGGCGTTGTACAGCCGGCTGTAGGACAACAGTTCCAGCACCAGCTCATCCAGCTCACGCACATGCCCCACCAGCTCCAGCAGGCGCTTGCGGCTGGCCGGCGGCACTTCGTCGAACAGCAGCACCAGGCCGAAGTCCAGCCGGGTCAACGGCGTGCGCAACTCGTGCGACACCGCATAGAGCAGCTCGCGCTGCTGGTTCACGTGGCGTTCCAGGTCACTGGCCATGGTGTCGAACACCCCAGCCAGCTCACCGATGTTGGAGTGCGGCGAGATGTGCGTACGCTCGGCCATCTGCCCCTGGCCCAGGCGCCGGGCGGTTTCCTTGAGGCGCTCCAGGTCGCGCCAGTGCGGCCATACCCACAGCAGCAGGCAACCGAGCATGGCTGCACCGATCAGTACGGTCACACCCCACGACAGCACGTTGATATCCAGCGGGTCTGGCGGTGAGTGCAGGCGCACCAGCCATTCCTTGTCCAGCGGCGCCAGCACCGTCTCGTAGTAGCCCCATTCGGCGATGCGCACGGCGTACAGGCCGTGCTCCAGGCGCGCCTGCTCGTCCTCGCTCAGGTCGGCCTGGTCCATGCGCAGCAGTTGCAGTTCCAGCGGTGCGAAATCACTGGCCAGCTCTTGCTCCACCGCCGGCCACTGCTCGCGCGGGGCCTGGCGGAACTGGCGCACGATCAGCGACTGCACGCCCTTGGCCTGGTCCAGGTTGTAGGCCATGAAGCGGTCCTGGAACAGGCCGACGATGGTGTCGGGGATGAACAACAGCGCACCGGCATAGGCAACGATGATCACCAGGTACAGACGCACCAGAATCTTCAGCATGGGCGGTCAGCACTCCCACTCGACACGGCTGAACAGGTAGCCCTTGCCCCACACAGTCTTGATCTTGCGCGCTTCGCCGGCGTTATCGTCGAACTTGCGCCGCAGCTTGGAGATGGCCACATCCACCGAGCGGTCGGTGCCGTTGAACTCGATACCCCGCAGTTGCTGCAGGATGCGGTCGCGGTTCAGCACTTCGCCGGCATTGCGCGCCAGTACCACCAGCAGGTTGTACTCGCCGCTGGACAGCTCCACCTCTTCGCCGCGCCAGCTCACAGTGCGCTCGGCCAGGTCGATGCGCAGGCCACCGATCAGGATCAGGTCGTTGTCCAGGCGCGGCTCGTTGACGCTGCTGCGACGCAGCAGGGTACGCACGCGGGCCAGCAGTACGCGCGGTTCGCAGGGTTTGGTCACGTAGTCGTCGGCGCCCATTTCCAGGCCCAGAACCTGGTCGTGGCTGTCGTCGCGGGCGGTCAGCATCAGGATCGGCAGGCCCTGCGACTCCTGGCGCAGCAGGCGGCACAGCTGCAGGCCGTCGATGCCCGGCAGCATCAGGTCGAGGATGACCAGGTCGGGCTTTCGCCGGCGGTACTCGTCAAGCACATGATCGCCACGGGCGATCACCTGGACATGGAAGTCGTTGCGTTGCAGGTAGCTGGCGATCAGTTCGGACAGGGCGCTGTCGTCTTCGACCAGGAAAATATTCGGCATAGGTGCTTGGAAGTCTGGGTTGTGGTAGGCCTTGCCGGCCTCTTCGCGGGTAAACCCGCTCCCACAGGGACTGCACAGGTTCCAGATGCTGTGCGGTCCCTGTGGGAGCGGGTTTACCCGCGAAGAGGCCGGTACAGGTACACGCAGAATATAGAACCCTACAGGTCGAGAGGATTGTTCTTCACACTTTTTCACACTCGTCCTACAGGTATTAACAGCCACGCAAGGAACGCCTGCCGTAGCATACCGGCGGTCATCATCGGAAGATCCGTATGTCTACTACCCTCCCCCCACGCTTGCGCCCGTTGGCGCTTCTGGCGTTCCTGAGCCTGTCCCTGGCCGGCTGCGACGACAGCGCCGAACAGGAAGAACAGGCCCCCACCCCGCAAGTGCGGGTGGAAACCCTGCAACTGCAGCCACTGGCCATCAGCAGTGAGCTCAGCGGCCGTATCCTCGCGCCGCGCACCGCCGAAGTGCGAGCACGTGTCGCGGGCGTTGTGCTCAAGCGGGTGTATCGCGAAGGCAGCGACGTCAAGCAGGGCGATGTGCTGTTCCTGATCGACCCGGCGCCGTTCAAGGCCGACCACGACAGCGCCCGCGCCACCCTGGCCAAGGCCGAGGCCACCCTGTACCAGGCACGTCTGCAGGAGCAGCGCTACCGCGAACTGGTCGACGACAAGGCCGTCAGCCGCCAGGAATACGACAACGCCAAGGCCAGCTACCTGCAGGCCGATGCCGCAGTGGCCGAGGCCAGGGCCGCCCTGGAACGCGCCCGCCTCAACCTCGGCTACGCCACCGTGACCGCGCCGATTTCCGGCCGTATCGGCCGCGCCCAGGTCACCGAAGGTGCGCTGGTCGGGCAGAACGAGACCACGCCCCTGGCGACCATCCAGCAGCTGGACCCGATCCACGCCGATGTCACCCAGTCGACCCGCGAGCTCAACGCCCTGCGCCGCGCCATGCGCGCCGGCGAGCTGCAGCAGGTGGGCGACGGCCAGGCCCGGGCCACGCTGATCCAGGACGATGGCAGCACCTACCCGTTGCCGGGCAAACTGCTGTTCTCCGACATCAGCGTCGACCCCAGCACCAACCAGATCACCCTGCGCAGCGAGTTCCCCAACCCGGACCTCGACCTGCTGCCCGGCAGCTACGTGCGCGTGCGCCTGGAACAGGCCGTGCAGCCCAGGGGCCTGAGCGTGCCGCAGCGCGCCATCCTGCGCGACAGCGCTGGCGTGCCCAAGGTGCTGGTGGTCGACCCGCAGGCCCGGGTCAGCGACCGCCAGGTAGTACTGGGCAGCGCCCAGGGCGACCGCTGGATCGTCAGCGAAGGCCTGGCCCCCGGCGAGCGGGTGGTGGTGGAAGGCCTGCAACACGTCAAGGCCGGTGACCAGGTGCAGGTCGACAACGCATCAGGGGCATCGCCCATCGCACAGCACACTGGCCAGTGAGGGCCTGATTCATGCCGCAATTCTTCATCGACCGCCCGGTATTCGCCTGGGTGGTCGCCTTGTTCATCCTGCTGGCCGGTGCCCTGGCCATCCCACAACTGCCGGTGGCCCAGTACCCCAACGTGGCCCCGCCGCAGGTGGAAATCTACGCCGTGTATCCGGGCGCTTCGGCGGCGACCATGGACGAGAGCGTGGTCAGCCTGATCGAGCAGGAACTCAACGGCGCCGACAACCTGCTGTACTTCGAGTCGCAGAGCAGCCTGGGCAGCGCCACCATCACCGCCACCTTCGCCCCGGGCACCAACCCGGACCTGGCCCAGGTCGACGTGCAGAACCGCCTGAAGGTGGTCGAGTCGCGCCTGCCGCGCCCGGTAACCCAGCAAGGCCTGCAGGTGGAAAAGGTCTCCACCGGTTTCCTGCTGCTAGCCACCCTCACCTCCGAAGATGGCAAGCTCGACGAAACCGCCCTGTCGGATATCCTTGCGCGCAACGTGATGGACGAAATCCGCCGCCTCAAGGGCGTCGGCAAGGCCCAGCTGTACGGTTCGGAACGCGCCATGCGCATCTGGATCGACCCGCGCAAGCTGATCGGCTTCAACCTCACGCCCAACGACGTGGCCGAGGCCATCGCCGCGCAGAACGCCCAGGTGGCCCCCGGCAGCATTGGTGACCTGCCCACCCGTGGCACCCAGGAAATCACCGCCAACGTGGTGGTCAAGGGCCAGCTGAGCACCCCCGAGGAGTTCGCCGGGATTGTCCTGCGTGCCAACCCGGACGGTTCCACGGTGACCATCGGCGATGTCGCCCGGGTCGAGATCGGTGCCCAGGAATACCAGTACGGCACGCGCCTGAACGGCAAGCCGGCCACCGCCTTCAGCGTGCAGCTGTCGCCGGGCGCCAACGCCATGGAAACCGCCACCCTGGTGCGGGCGAAGATGCAGGACCTGGCGCGCTACTTCCCGGAAGGCGTCAAGTACGACATCCCCTACGACACCTCGCCATTCGTCAAGGTGTCGATCGAGCAGGTCATCAACACCCTGTTCGAAGCCATGCTGCTGGTGTTCGCGGTGATGTTCCTGTTCCTGCAGAACCTGCGCTACACCCTGATCCCGACCCTGGTGGTGCCGGTGGCCCTGATGGGCACCTTCGCCGTAATGCTGGCCATGGGCTTCTCGGTCAACGTGCTGACCCTGTTCGGCATGGTGCTGGCCATCGGCATCCTGGTCGACGATGCCATCGTGGTGGTGGAGAACGTCGAGCGGATCATGGCCGAAGAAGGCCTGCCGCCCAAGGAGGCCACGCGCAAGGCCATGGGCCAGATCAGCGGCGCGATCGTCGGCATTACCCTGGTGCTGGTGGCAGTGTTCCTGCCCATGGCCTTCATGCAAGGCTCGGTGGGGGTGATCTACCAGCAGTTCTCGCTGTCGATGGCAGTGTCGATCCTGTTCTCGGCGTTTCTCGCCCTCAGCCTGACCCCGGCGCTGTGTGCCACCCTGCTCAAGCCGGTGGCCAAGGGCGAGCACCACGAACGCAAGGGCTTCTTCGGCTGGTTCAACCGGCGCTTCGAGGGCATGAGCAACGGTTACCAGCGCTGGGTGGTGCAGGCGCTCAAGCGCAGCGGCCGCTACCTGCTGGTATATGCGTTGCTGCTGGCAGTGCTGGGCTATGGCTTCAGCCAGCTGCCCACGGCGTTCCTGCCCACCGAAGACCAGGGCTACACCATCACCGACATCCAGCTGCCGCCAGGCGCCAGCCGCATGCGCACCGAACAGGTGGCGGCACAGATCGAGGCGCACAACGCCGAAGAGCCCGGCGTGGGTAACACCACCTTGATCCTGGGTTTCAGCTTCTCGGGCAGCGGGCAGAACGCGGCACTGGCCTTCACCACGCTCAAGGACTGGTCCGAGCGCGGTGCCGACGACAGCGCCCAGTCGATCGCCGACCGCGCGACCATGGCCTTTACCCAGCTCAAGGACGCCGTGGCCTATTCCGTGCTGCCACCGCCAATCGACGGCCTTGGCGAGTCGACCGGCTTCGAGTTCCGCCTGCAGGACCGCGGCGGCATGGGCCACGCCGAGCTGATGGCCGCCCGCGACGAGCTGCTGGCAAATGCCGGCAAAAGCAAGGTGCTGACCAACGTGCGCGAAGCCTCGCTGGCGGAAAGCCCGCAGGTACAACTGGAAATCGACCGCCGCCAGGCCAACGCCCTGGGCGTATCGTTTGCCGATATCGGTTCGGTGCTGGACGTGGCCGTGGGTTCCAGCTACGTCAACGACTTCCCCAACCAGGGCCGCATGCAGCGGGTGGTGGTGCAGGCCGAAGGCGACCAGCGCAGCCAGGTCGAAGACCTGCTGAAGATCCACGTGCGCAACGACAGCGGCAAGATGGTGCCACTGGGCGCCTTCGTCCAGGCCAGGTGGGTCAGCGGCCCGGTGCAGCTGACCCGCTACAACGGCTACCCGGCGGTGTCGATTTCCGGCGAACCGGCAGCCGGCTACAGTTCGGGCGAAGCCATGGCCGAAATCGAGCGCCTGGTGGCCCAGCTGCCGGCCGGTGCCGGCCTGGAATGGACTGGCCTGTCGCTGCAGGAGCGGCTGTCCGGCAGCCAGGCACCGATGCTGATGGCGCTGTCGTTGCTGGTGGTGTTCCTGTGCCTGGCAGCGCTGTACGAAAGCTGGTCGATCCCCACCGCAGTACTGCTGGTAGTACCGCTGGGCGTGCTCGGTGCGGTGCTGGCGGTGACGCTGCGCGGCATGCCCAACGACGTGTTCTTCAAGGTCGGCCTGATCACCCTGATCGGCCTGTCGGCGAAGAACGCCATCCTGATCATCGAGTTCGCCAAGAGCCTGGTCGACCAGGGCGTGGATGCCGCTGACGCTGCCGTGCAGGCCGCGCGCCTGCGACTGCGGCCGATCGTGATGACCTCGCTGGCGTTCATCCTGGGCGTGGTGCCGCTGGCCATTGCCAGCGGCGCCAGCTCGGCCAGCCAGAAGGCGATCGGTACCGGGGTGATCGGCGGCATGCTCAGCGCCACCCTGGCCGTGGTGTTCGTGCCGGTGTTCTTCGTGGTGGTGATGCGCCTTGCCGGGCGACGCCAGGCGGGTAATGCCGACACGCAGGCCGTGACCAGCGACAGCTGACTGGACAAGCCCCGCGTGAAATGGGAGGGTTCCCGGCATTGACTGCCCGGAACCCTTTTTCATGCCTGATGCCCTGCCCCCCTGCTCCATCCTCATTCTCGCCGGTGGCCGCGGCCAGCGCATGGGCGGCCGCGACAAGGGCCTGGTTGACTGGCAGGGCGAACCGCTGGTGGCGCATGTGCAGCGCGTGGTACGGCCGCTCAGCGATGACCTGGTGATTTCCTGCAACCGTAACCAGCAAGCCTACCGGGCGTATGCCGACCAGTTGGTGGGCGATGCCGAGGCGGACTACCCCGGGCCGTTGGCGGGGGTGATTGCCGGGCTCAAGGTGGCGCGGCATGAATGGGTGGTGCTGCTGGCCTGTGATGCACCGCTGGTTGACCGGGGGTTGATCGAGGACCTGCTGCACCTGGCGGTGACCAGTGACAGTGCGGCCATGGTGCGCCAGGGTGGGTACTGGCAGCCGATGTTCAGCGTGCTGCCACGCCGGGTGTTGCCGGTGCTGGAGCAGGCCTGGGCGGCGGGCGAGCGGAGTTTGCAGAAGGCCTTGTTGCGTGAAGCGGTGCAGGGGCTGGAATGTGCCGACGATGATCGCAGGTTGAGCAACTTCAACAGCCCGGAGTTGTTGCAAGGCTGAGGTCATCTGCTGCCCTTGAGGCCTGTGCAATACCTGTGGGAGCGGGTTTACCCGCGAAGAGGCCAGTACAGGCAGTAGATGCTCCCCACAGGTTCTCCACTGCCCTTGAGGCCTGTGCAGTACCTGTGGGAGCGGGTTTACCCGCAAAGAGGCCGGTACAAGCGACACCTCACCCGGCAGACAGCTCCTCGACACTGATCTCGCGCATGCGGAACTTCTGCACCTTGCCGGTCACCGTCATCGGGAACTCATCGACAAAGCGGAAGTACCGCGGCACCTTGAAGTGCGCGATCCGCGCCTTCGCCCAATCGCGCAGTTCCTCCGCGCTGGCCGTATGCCCCGGGTGCAGCCGCACCCAGGCCACGATCTCTTCACCGTACTTGCTGCACGGCACACCAATCACCTGCACATCGGCCACCGCCGGGTGGGTGAAGAAGAACTCCTCCAGCTCGCGCGGGTAGATGTTCTCGCCGCCGCGAATGATCATGTCCTTGCTGCGCCCGACAATACGCACATAGCCGTGCTCGTCCATTACCGCCAGGTCGCCGGTGTGCATCCAGCCTTCCTCATCGATGCTTTCGGCCGTGGCCTTGGGGTTGTTCCAATAGCCCAGCATCACGCTGTAACCCCGCGTGCACAATTCGCCGATCTCGCCCCGCGGCAGCGTGTTGCCATCGGCATCGATCACCTTGTTCTCCAGCCGTGGCTGGGTGCGCCCGACGCTGGTCACGCGGCGTTCCAGGTCGTCGCTGGCGCCGGTCTGCAGCGACACCGGGCTGGTTTCCGTCATGCCGTAGGCAATCTGCACCTCGGCCATGTGCATCTCGCCGATAACCCGGCGCATCACTTCGATCGGGCAGGTGGCGCCGGCCATGATCCCGGTGCGCAGGCTGGACAGGTCGAATTCGTCACGCTGCGGGTGGTCCAGTTCGGCAATGAACATGGTCGGCACACCGTACAAGGCAGTGGCCTTTTCTTCCGCCACCGCACGCAGGGTGGCCAATGGGTCGAAGGCGTCGTTGGGGTAGATCAGGGTGCTGCCGTGGGTCATGCAGCCGAGGTTGGCCATGACCATGCCAAAGCAGTGGTACAGCGGCACCGGCACCACCAGCCGGTCATGCTCGGTCAGGCCCAGGCTTTCACCGACCATGTAGCCGTTGTTGAGGATGTTGCTGTGGCTGAGGGTGGCGCCTTTCGGGAAACCGGTGGTGCCCGAGGTGTACTGGATATTGATCGGGTCGTCGCAGCGCAGCTGCGCCTGGCGCTCGGCAAGGGCTTCGCGGCTGACGGCCGCGGCACGGGCCTGCAGGTCGTGCCAGGCGAGAAAGCCCGCCGGTGGCGCGACGGCCAGGCTGACCACACCGCGCAGTTCGGGGAAGCGTTCGCAGATCAGGGCGCCCGGCTGGCTGCTGGCCAGGCCCGGAACCAGGCCCAGCAACATGGCGTGGTAGTCGGATGTCTTGAACGCGTCGGCGCAGACCACCCAGCGGCAGCCGGACTGGCCGAGGGCGTAGTCCAGTTCGCTGGAGCGGTAGGCCGGGTTGATGTTGACCAGGATCGCGCCCACCTTGGCGCTGGCGAACTGGGTGATGCACCACTCTGCGCAGTTGGGTGCCCAGATGCCGAGGCGGTCACCGGGCTGCACGCCCAGGGCCATCAGCGCACGGGCGTGCTGGTCGACGGCTTCGGCCAGTTGCTGCCAGGTGTAGCGCAGTGCCTGGTGGCGGACGACCAGCGCGTCACGGTCGGGGAAGCGGGCGACGGTGGTGTCGAAGGCGTCGCCGATGCACTGGGTAAGCAGGGGTTTGTCCTGGTTGCCCTGGGAGTAGCTTGGCTGGGGCATGGGCGGTCTCTTGTTGTTCTTGTGTTGATTGAGCGGGCCTCTTCGCAGCACAAGGCTGCTCCTACAGTGGAGTGCAGTAGCCTGTAGGAGCAGCCTTGTGCTGCGAAGAGGCCAGTGAAGCCATCCTGGAGCTAACGGATGAACACCTGCGGCGTGGTGGTGGACATGTCCCCACCCGGCAACTTGATGTTCTTCACTTTCTCCAGCGTATCCGGGTTGAACACCGCCAGGTCGTTGAAGGTACCGCCCAGATACAACTTGTCGCCTTTCTTGTCGAAGGCCACGCAGTAGTAAGTGTGGTCCAGATTCGCCGCCTTGATCAGCTTGCGCTGTTTGAGGTCGTACTTGGCCAGGCGGTTGAGCACGCCGTAGATCTGGTTCGGGTCTTTCGGCGAACGCAGCCCGGTGAAGTACAGCTCGGTCAGGTCGGCAAATTCCTGGGTGTGGGTCTTGCCGGTCTTCAGGTCGACGCTCAGGTAGCCATACAGCAGATCGGCGGTGGCCGGGTCCTGCTTGTCATCCTTGAACCTGGCAATGGTGTACAGCATCGAGAACTCGTGGCGCGGGCTCTGGTGCGGCCAGAAGTACAGCACGTCCGGGGCGCTGTAGCCTTTGCGGTTCCAGTTGCGCAGCGGCAAGGCCACCGTGTACTTGCCGGTCTTCACGTCCATCTTGTAGATGTCCGGCCCGGCGACGTACAGGCTGCCATCGTCCGCCGCTCGCATCAGGTACACCTGGCGCGGCATCGGGAAGGTGCGCACCGGCTTGGCCTCCAGGCCATCGGCGGTGCTGAACACCTCCAGCCGCGGTGGCTTGACCACGTAGTGGTCGTTCAGGCGCTGGGTCGGGTTGACCGTGGCGTACACTTCCTTGCCGTCCGGGCTGATGGCGAACGAGTACATCGACCGGCCCACCTCACCCGGCACACTGGACAGGTTGGCGTGGAAGGTGTTCTTGCAGGAGTCCAGGTCGATGCCGTAGATGTCGCCGTAGTGGTTGTTGAGCACGTAGGCGGTGCGGTTGTCCGGCGCCATCATCGCGGTGCCGGGGCCGAACTTGTCGGGCATCACGCAGCTCTTGTACACCGTGTCACTGGCCACATCGACCACGTGCAGGTTGTTCGGGTAGTTGGTCACGATCATGTATTCGTGGCCAGCCTTCAACGCCGGCCCGGTGTCGGCGGCCTGTACCAGCCCGGCACAGGCCGTGGCGGCGATGGTGAGCGCGAGTGACGCGCAGCGTCCAGCTTTCATGCGGTTTCCCCTTGTCATTCTTGTTGGGCCGGTCACTTGTCTTTCGGGAACACGGTGCCGAGGTTGCGCCAGTCTTCCGCCGAGTTGCTCGCCTGGGCGTTCCAGTCCTGGTAGGTGCTCATCATGTCCGGCACCTGGGCCGGCCACCAGCAAGGGTCGGAGCAGCCATACAGGTCGGCCTCCATCGGCTGGCACAGCGAGCTCACGCCACCAAAGGCGTCCACTTCCCAGCCCGGGTCGGTGGTGGCGGTGCAGCCCGCCACTGCGCTCATGGCCATGACTTCTTCGACGCGATCTTCGGCGGCGGCCTGCTCGAGGATGCGCGCCTTGTTGTTCAGGGGCTTCAAGTGCTTCATGTCAGTGCGCCTTCCGCGGGGTAATGTAGCGATCGATGAAGGCCGGGTTGGCGGCCATGATGCGGCTGTAGACTTCGATGCCGAAGTCGACCCAGTCGCGCATCAGTTCGCAATAGTGGTAGGTCGGGTGCTGCGGGTCGCCATAGCGGGCATAGCTTTCGTGGTAGCAGCCGCCGGAGCACAGGTTGCGGATGCGGCAGCTGTCGCAGCCGGTGTTGCTGCGGTCCAGGCGCTGCGACAGGAAGTCGTTGAGCTGCGCCTGCTTCACGCCCTGGTGCACATTGCCGAAGGTCGGCAGGCTGGAGCCGGTGAAGCGGTGGCACAGGTTCAGCTCGCCCTCATGGTCCACGGCCAGCATCTTCAGCCCGGCGCCGCACGGCAGGGCCTTCTTGTGGCCCTCGTGGATGTCGGTGATCAGCTGGTGCAGGTTGGAGAAACCGATGTTGCGGTGCTCCAGCGCAGCCTCCAGGTAGCGCCGGCCCAGCGCCTTCATGTTGGCGAACACCTGCACCAGCTCTTCGCCGGTCAGGTTGAAGTTGGCCATGTCGCCGGAGGTGACCGGGGCAAAGCCGACTTCAGCGAAGCCCAGTTCGTTGAACAGGTGGTTCCAGATGGTCTCGACATCGGTGATGCCACGGGTCAGCGTGACCCGCGCGCCCACCGGGCGGCTGTGGTAGCGCGACAGCAGCATGTCGACCTTGCGCCGCACCACGTCATAGGTGCCCTGCCCGCCCACGGTGATGCGGTTGCGGTCGTGCACGGTCTTGGGGCCGTCGATGCTGATCGACAGGCCGAAGCGATGGGCATTGAGCCAGTCGACGATCTCTTCGTTGAGCAAGGTGGCATTGGTGGTCATGATGAATTCCACCTGCTTGCCCGCCTCGGCGAAGCGCCGCTCGCAGTAGGCGACCATGTGCTCGATCAGTGGCCGGTTGGACAGCGGCTCGCCACCAAAGAACACCACGCTGTAGCGCTGCTCGTCGGGCGACTCCTTGAGCAGCATCTCCACCGAAGCCTCGGCGGTGGCGGTACTCATCTTCTTGCCCGCGGACGGTTTGTCCAGGTCTTCCTTGTAGCAGTAGGTGCAGCTGAGGTTGCAGCCGGTGTTGACGTTGAGCACCACGGTGTTCAGCGCCGTGCGCTCGACCTGCTTGAGGGCGATTTCCGGGGTCAGCGGCGAGCCGTCGCTGACCAGTTCCAGCGCGATCAGCTCGCGCAGGGTGTCCTGGATATCGCTGCCGGCAAACCGCTGGCCAAGGCGCTGCATCAGCTCCTCGGCCGAGCAGCCTTGCTGGCGCAGGGTGTCGATGATGCCGCCGGTCACCCCGTCGGCGGTGAACAGCGAACTGCTGGGGATATGGAACAGCATGCGGTCGGCGTCGACCTGCACTTCATGCAGGTTGCGTTCGACCAGGTTCAGTAGCGCGCCCATGGCGACCTCCCGATAATCGATCCGTTGGAAAACCGTAAGCCCCCTGCCGTTACGGCAGCGGCGGGTTGTTCCAGCGCTGTACGGTGACGATCATGTGCCCCTCGCCAGTCTGGCCACCGTCGGCCAGGGTGGCGATGACCTTCAGGTTGCCGGCGTTGTTGGTCATCATCTTGCGCTCCGGGTTGGGGCCGGCACCGCCTGGCACGAACACGCCATCGGCCTGCATCTTCCCGGCGAACTTGACGTCTTCGTCCTCGACCGCACGCTCGTTGAAGGGCTCGACTTTCCAGCTGGCCGGCAGGTAGCCGATGCGCAGCGGCTGGCCATTGGCGTCCTTGCCCCAGGCTTCGGCCTCGAAGCGGCCCTGCACCTTGGGCACCGAGGCACCGTTTTTGCCGATGCGGGCGATGGAGAACGCCGGCACCACTTTCACTTCCTCGACTTTGTCGTACACCGCCAGGTTGACGCCCTTGAGCGCCCCTACGGCGACTTCGCGCTGGCCAGGCTTGGCATCGGCCGCGGCGCGGGCCTTCACCCGTACCAGGGTCGGGGTCTGCTCCAGCACCTCGGTCACTTCCACGCCAGCGCCCAGGTCCGGTTTGCCGGCCAGGCCGCTGCCGACCAGGGTGATCTCGCTTTCGCCACCGGCCTTGATGAATGCCGGTTGTACCGCCAGCAGGCGCGCCTTGCCCTCCTTCACTGCGGTGAAGTCCAGGCCACGCTCGTCGTGCTCGGCCTCGAACATGCGGCCCTTCATTTCGCCATCCAGCGCGGCGAACACCTGGCGCAGGTTGGCGTCGCCGACCTTGACGTTGCCACGCCATTCATAGCCGTTGTAGAGGATCGCCGAACCGCTGCCATTGAACGGCGTGCCGTCGGCATAAGCGCCCTTGACCTCGACCTTGAAGGTGTCACCCTGGTCAGGCGTGACGCTCATCACCCCGCGTACATCGCCCTTGGCCAGCATGTGGCCGCTGAATGCCCACTGGCCCGGCAGCGCATCGGCCTTGGGCCTGGCTTTCTGCCATTCGGCCCACGCCGCGCTTTCCAGCGGGTAGCGCTTGGCCAGGTCCGGCACCACTTGTTGCAGGGCGATCGGCAGCCAGTCGCGGTCACGCGCCTGGGCCTGGTATTCGAGGGACGGCCACTGGCCGAGATGGAAGTTGACCAGGTGCTCCCACTCCTTGGCCGGGCGCCGCTGCAAGGCGACACGGGCACCGGAGTGGCAACGGCCACAGGTTTCGCTGAGCTGGGTGTCGAACTGCTCGACAGTGTTCAGCCGGCGCTCCATGGCATACCGCACGCCATCGGTTTCGCTGGGCGCCAGGCCCTGCTTGTCGGCCAGGTACTTGACCAGGGTGCGGCGGTCGTCGTCGCTTATCTGCAGACCGTGCATCACCTGCATGCGGGCGATGCTCATCAGCCAGCCTTCCGGCGTCTTGCGCTGGTGGCTGATGCGGCTGTAGGTGTCGTTGCCTTCGGGGATATGGCACCCCATGCACTTGTTCTGCAACAGGCTCGGGCCCTGCTCGGCCGCCATGGCCTGGGTGCTCAGCAGCGCGGCGGCGACCAGCGCCAGTTTGCCCGCATGCCGCCGGAGTCGAGTCGTCTTCAAGGTCAGACCTCCACGGTTGTTGTTCTTATCGTTTTCGCACGCTTTGGTACAGCAGGTGTGCATGTGACGGTTGTGATACAGGAACTGTGCCAGGTGCTGTAAAAGCGTTTTCTTTCAACCTGTTAGCCGGTTTTTCGGCCTTGGCCAGCAGCAGGTATGGCCAATTGCAGCGTGCCATTTCGCGACAGGGTGTTTCATCCTGAGACAGGGGCCTGCCCGCTCCCACACGCCGGGGCCAGCGCTGTACCGGTGGGAGCGGGCGTGCCCGCGAAGAGGCCGGAACAGCCACTGTTTCACCACCGTCTCACACCGTCTCAATGTGCAACAGCGCAACCCTGCAATCCCAACCTTGCAGCAGGACAAAACCCAACCCGTTCAACGGTTTGCAGCCATCTACCGACCTTGGCACGCCCATTGCGCCTATGCCTGTCACATCCAATGACAAGAGGCATCGTCCCATGCTTTCCGAACTGCCCATCCTGCCCGCCACCCGCGCCTTTCTCGAACGCAAGCTGAAGATGCGCATCGGCGCCGACTGGCAGGACGCCGCCAGCGGTCGCACCCTGTCGTTCCGCAACCCGGCCACTGGCGAGGTACTGGGTGAAGTGCCCGCCGCCGAGGCCGAAGATGTCGACCGCGCCGTGCGCGCCGCTCGCCAGGCCTTCGACGATTCGCCGTGGAGCCGCCTGCGCCCACGCGAACGGCAGAACCTGCTGTGGCGCCTGGCCGACCTGATGGAGCGCGACGCCCGCCAGCTGGCCGAACTGGAATGCCTGAACAACGGCAAGAGCGCCGCCGTTGCCCAGGTGATGGACGTGCAACTGGCCATCGACTTCCTGCGCTACATGGCCGGCTGGGCCACCAAGATCGAGGGTAGCACCGTCGAAGCCTCGATGCCGTTGATGCCCAACGACCAGTTCCATGGTTTCGTGCGGCGCGAGGCAGTGGGCGTGGTCGGCGCCATCGTCGCCTGGAACTTCCCGTTGCTGCTGGCCTGCTGGAAGCTCGGCCCGGCCCTGGCTACCGGTTGCACCGTCGTGCTCAAGCCCGCGGACGAAACACCGCTGAGCGTGCTCAAGCTGGCTGAACTGGTGGACGAAGCCGGCTACCCGGCGGGCGTGTTCAACGTGGTCACCGGCACCGGCCTGAGCGCCGGCGCCGCACTCAGCCGCCACCCCGGCGTGGACAAGCTGACCTTTACCGGCTCCACCGAGGTCGGCAAGCTGATCGGCAAGGCAGCCATGGACAACATGACCCGCGTCACCCTGGAACTCGGCGGCAAGTCGCCGACCATCGTCATGCCCGACGCCAACCTGCAGGAAGCCGCCGCCGGCGCCGCCACGGCGATCTTCTTCAACCAGGGCCAGGTGTGCTGCGCCGGGTCCCGCCTGTACGTGCACCGCAAGCACTTCGACAACGTGGTGGCCGACATTGCCGGCATCGCCAACGGCATGAAGCTGGGCAGCGGCCTGGACCCTGCGGTGCAGATGGGCCCGCTGATCTCGGCCAAGCAGCAGGACCGCGTCACCGGCTACATCGAGCTTGGCCGCGAGCTGGGCGCGACCATCGCCTGTGGTGGCGAAGGCTTCGGGCCTGGCTACTTCGTCAAGCCGACAGTTATCGTCGATGTCGACCAGCGCCACCGCCTGGTACAGGAAGAGATCTTCGGGCCGGTGCTGGTGGCGATGCCGTTCGATGACATCGACGAAGTGATCGGCATGGCCAACGACAACCCCTATGGCCTGGGTGCGAGCATCTGGTCCAACGACCTGGCCGCCGTGCACCGGATGATCCCACGCATCAAGTCGGGGTCGGTGTGGGTCAACTGCCACAGCGCCCTCGACCCTGCCTTGCCGTTTGGCGGCTACAAGATGTCCGGCGTCGGCCGTGAGATGGGGGCGGCTGCCATCGAGCACTACACCGAGCTGAAATCGGTGTTGATCAAGCTCTGATCATTTTCCTGTACCGGCCTCTTCGCAGCACAAGGCTGCTCCTACAAAGGTAGCGCGGTCCTTGTAGGAGCAGCCTTGTGCTGCGAAGACGCCGGCACAGGCAACCCGAAAACAACAACAAAAACATGGAGCACACCATGAGGCACAAACTCGCCTGCACATTGGCCCTGCTGTTCGCCGCCCCCATCACCCAGGCCTACGAGCTGTACAACCACGACGGCACCACCCTCAACGCCGACCTCGAAGCCCTGTTCGGCGCCTTCCACAGCGACGAAAGCTTCAACCTGGCCGGCAACCGCAAGCCCGGCAGCACCGCCTGGCAGGAAGGCTACGTCAAGTATGGCCTCAGCGGCAGCCAGGCCCTGGCCGACAGCGGTGCGCTCTACGGCGCCTTCAACCTGCTCAGTTCCGCCACCTGGGGCGACGGCGATGCCGCCGGCCTGACCCTGGGTGACGAGCGCCGCACCGCCATCGAAGACCTGTACCTGGGCTGGCGCTCGGCCAACCTGTTCCCGGCCCTGGGCGAAGACGGCGTGGACATTTCCGGCGGCCGCCAGGTGGTGACCCTGGGCGACGGCTTCCTGATCCAGGGCGACCCGGTGAACCTGGGCAAGGTCGACCTGGGCGCCAACTTCGACCGCGGCGGCGCCTACTACCTGGCCGCACGCAAGGCCTTCGACCGCACCGCCGTGCTGCGCCTTGGTGGCAATCAAGGCTGGCGCAGCGACCTGATGTGGCTGAAGTCCGACAACCACTACCAGGCCGACACCTCGCTGGCGGTGGCCAACCTGGAGCACGTCGCCGACGCCGGCACCGTCGGCCTGAGCTGGATCCGCGGCCTCGACGTGGACCAGCGCTACGCGCAGATCATGGGCCTGGAACACCGCGACGGCATGGACACCGCCAGCCTGCGCGGGCGTGGCAACCTGGGGGTGAAAGACCTGGAGCTGGCCGCCGAGTACGTGACCCAGGACAAAACCGGCGGGCGGGAGAACGCCTGGTACCTGGAAGGCAACTGGACCTTTTCCGAACTGCCCTGGTCCCCCACCGCCACCTACCGCTACAGCCGCTTTTCCGAAGACTTCGACCCGCTGTTCTATGGCCTGAGCCGTGGCTATGGCACCTGGTTCCAGGGTGAGGTGGCGGCGAACTATGCCGGGCCGTTCAACAGCAACAGCCAGGTGCACCACGTGGCACTGAAGGGCAAGCCACGGGACAACCTGACCGTCGGCGCGCTGTACTTCGACTTCGATACGCTGGACACCGACCAAGGCAACCTGGGCGGACGGGAGCTGGACCTGTACGTGGAATGGATGGTCAACGACCACCTGCTGATCAGCCCGCTGGTAGGGTTCTACAAGCCGGAACGCAGCGCGGCCAATGGCGGGACGCAGCTGGGTGGGCGGGATACCGGGACCTATATGCAGCTGATCGTCGGGACTTTCTTCTGATTCGAAATCCTGGGGCTGCTGCGCAGCCCATCGCGACACAAGGCCGCTCCTACAGGTACAGCGCAAGCATCATGGGCATCACCGAACCTGTAGGAGCGGCCTCGTGTCGCGAAAGGGCCGCAAAGCGGCCCCGGCAATCTCAAACCAAGCCCTGCTCCAACAACCACCGCCGCACCATCCTCTGCTGCTCCCCTGGCAGGCCTGACAACACTGCCTCGATAGGTCGGCCGCTACGC
Organism: Pseudomonas sp. ABFPK; assembly: GCF_001586765.1. Classification (NCBI taxonomy): domain Bacteria; kingdom Pseudomonadati; phylum Pseudomonadota; class Gammaproteobacteria; order Pseudomonadales; family Pseudomonadaceae; genus Pseudomonas; species Pseudomonas sp. ABFPK. The sequence goes on from NZ_LQXW01000078.1 coordinate 159,631, forward strand.
AGCCCGCGCACCACCGGCGCCAACTCCATCCCATGCAAATGCCACACCCCCAACGGCTGATCCGCCGTCACCACCACCTCGGCCTCATCCACCAGCCCGTCACGCAACACCGGCCGCCGCTCGACCCTCACCGCGCTCCAGTCCGCCGCCACGTGCAATGCCTGCATGTCCGGCCACCCCTGCCGCCGCGCCCAGAACGGCTGCCCCACCCGACCCTGTTCTTGCCCATAGAAATCCCGCCCGATCCGGGCAAAACGCAAAAACAGCTGTTCGATCCGCTGCTGATGAAACTGCCGCGCCAACCCGGCCCGCTCGGGCCTGCGCAGCAAGGTATTGATCACCACCGGTGCCTGCAGCGCCGAAGACAACGACTGGAAGATCCCGTTACCCGATAGCGGGTCAACGGCCATCGCAGCATCGCCCACGCGTATCCAGTCCTGCCCGACGCACTCACCGGCCAGAATCGCGGTACTGCTGCGCGCATGCACCTCTGCCGGCGCCAAGGCCCTGGCATCGAACAGCTCGGCCACCAGCACGCTGCCAGCTCGCCGCGCCGCACAGTAATCCGCCAAGCCGGCCTTGCCCGGCAGCCCGGCGGCGTCCAGGGTGACTTGCCAGTAGCAGCGGCCGTCTTCCAGGCGCGCCATCCACGCCCAGCCATCTGCCAGGCTCTCCACCGCCGACGCTGGCGCCCCGGGGGCGGCCTGCCAGACATTCAGCAAGCTGACCGTCTCCGGCCCGCGCAGGCGGTCGGCGGCCAACGGGGCCTGGCGGCCTCGGGCTTCGACCAGGAAATCGGCCTGCAGTACCTGCCCGTCGTCCAGGCGAATACCATGAACGACTTGGCGAACCACCTCACGCACCCGCCCCTCGACCACGCTCACACCCGCACGCTGAAGGTCGTCGCGCAGCGCCCGGTCAAACCTTTGCCGGTCGAGTAGAAACTCCTGGTTCAGTTGCAGCTGCTGGCCGTTCCAGTGCACTTGCCGAGTCGCCGGCATCGCCGCCTGGCGCAACGCCCCGCCAAGGCCGGCGTGGCGCAGCCCGTCCAGCACCCGCTGCGAAACCCCTTCGACCGCCGCGAACCGGCGCCACTCCGACACGACCGTCACCGCATAACCCAGCCGCCGCAGGCCAATGGCCGTGGCCGCACCCGCAGGGCCTGCCCCCAACACTACAATGCGCGGTTCAGCCATGGCCGACACCTCGTCGCTCTGGGCCGGTAAACGCCGCGTGGTGGCGCAACCAGTCATGAACCTGCTGCTGGCCCATGCCCGGCTCGTCACGCAGCAACGCAGCGATCCTGCCACTCAGGGCCGCGCAGCCCAGGCTCGCGCCTGCCCTGCCGCCCGCCCCCACATAACCGCCAAAGTCCGCCTGCCGGGTACCAAGCCAGGACCACTGGCCAGGCGCACAGCGGGCGTCGCCTGTGACCCGTATCACCCCGGGGTAGCTGGCCGGATACACTGGCCCGCCCTGGGCCGGGCTGGAGGCGCACAACAGCACACCCGCGGCCAAAGCCTCGGCGCAGGCCTGGTGCAGCACAGGCCGGTCCTGCTGCAGGCCAAGGCTGAGGTTGACCAGCGTAACCCCCGCCTCCACCAGCCACAGCAGCGCGGCCGCCACCTGCAAGGCACTGGTGCTGGCCTGGGCGCCGAAAACCTGGGCCAGCAGCACGGGCACCGGCCCGGCCTCCCGCTGCAAGCCGGCGAGCACCGCGCTACCATGCCCAAGCTGGTCGGGCAGCATGTCACCTTCGCGCAACTGGCCGTCCTCCAGCCAGAAGCGGCGCGCGCCCAGCAAGGCGCTGGCCTGCTCCGGCGTGCAACCACTGTCGATCACGCCAACACGCACGTCAGTGCCCATGCCTGATCACCTCCTCGGGCAGCACCTGCAACTGGCCAGCGTGCAACTGCAGGTGCAGGTCGGCATCGGCCAGGGTCGAAGCGCGATGGCTGATCAGGATGCGCGTGCGGCCGGCGAACAGCTGGTCGATGGCCGCGATCACTTCGCGCTCGGTGGCTTCGTCCACCGCCGAGGTGGCCTCGTCCAGCACCAGGATCGCCGGCGCCTGCAGCACCGCGCGGGCGATGGCAATGCGTTGTTTCTGCCCGCCGGACAACTGCTGGCCACGCTCACCCAGCAGGCCGTCCAGGCCCAGCGGCAGGCTGTCGACCAGGCTGTCCAGCCGCGCCAGGCGCACCACCCGCTCCAGTTCCTCACGGCTGGCCTCGGGCACGCCATAGGCCAGGTTCTGTGCCAGGGTGCCGCGGAACAGCACGATATCCTGGCTGACCACCGCAATGCGCCGGCGCAGCGCAGCCAGGTCCAGTTCGCGCAGGTCGGTGCCGTCCAGCAGGATGCGCCCGGCGTCCGGGTCGTAGAAGCGCTGCAGCAGGTCGATCAAGGTCGACTTGCCCACCCCCGAGGCACCGCTGATGGCCACCTTCAGGCCACCCGCCACGCACACCTGCACGTCGTTCAGCACCGCGCCCTGGCGCCCTTCATGAGCAAAGCTCACCCCCTCGAGGCGCAATTCGCCCGGCCCGTCGGGCACCGGCTGCGGGTTGGCCGCCGGGCGCACGGCCACGGCCTCCTGCTTCAGTTCCATCACCCGCCCCAGGCTCACCGCCATGCGCTGCACCGCCACGTACAGGCCCAGCAGGCTCTGCACCGGCCCTACCGCCATGCCCATGTAGGTGGAAAAGGCGATCAGCGCACCTAGTTGCCAAGTGCCCTGGATTACCCACCAACCGCCGACCAGGAACGCGCAGGCGCGGCACCAGGAGGTCAGCGTGCCGGGGATGGCCTGGGTGAAGAATTCGGTCACCTGCACCTTGAGCAGCTGGCGCATGTAGCCCTGGCCCAGCTGGTCCAGGCGCCCCGCCTCGCGGCCTTGCTGGCCGGCGGCCTGGATGAACTTCATCGCCGGCAGGGTTTCGACCAGGAATGACGACACATCTGCCGAGCGTTCGCGCAGGTTGCGTACTTCGCGCTCCACCTTGCGCCGCATCCAGCGCAGCCACAGCACTTCGATCGGTACCAGCAGCGCCAGCAGCAGCGACAGTTGCCACGAAAGCATCAGCATCAACACCACCGCGCCCACCAGGCCGATCACCGCCGACACCGCCGAAAACAGCGAATCCACGGCAAAGCGCTGGATTTCCGCCACATCGCCATCCAGCCGCGAAAGGATGTCGCCGATGCGCCGCCGCCCGTAGAACGTCGGCGACAGCTGCTGCAGGTGGCGGTAAAGGTCGTCGCGCAGGGCAAACAGGATGCGCCCCGACAAGCGCGTGTGCAGGTAGCGGTTGACCCCGGCTAGCACGGTACCCAGCAGGCCCGCGCCGATCATGATCGCGGCCATGTGCCAGAGGGTCTGGTAGTCCTTGGCCAGCAGCCCCTCGTCGATCAGCGTCTTGACCAGCCAGGGTTGCGCCAGCGCCAGCAACGAGGCGCCCAGCGACAAACCGAGCAACAGGCCGATGGCGCGTCGATGGGGGCGCACGAAACCATACAGCCAGGCCAACGCCTGGCGCATGAGTAAAGGGTCGCTGGACTCCACCAGCCGGGCGAACAGGCCGCCCACGTCAGCCGCGCAACTGTTTGAGCTTGCGGTACAGCGTGGCCCGGCTGATACCCAGCGCCTCGGCCGCCGCGGACACGTTGCCCTGATGGCGCGCCAAGGCGCCACGGATCAGCTCCAGCTCGTTGTCCTTGAGGCTGCCGGAAGGCGCGGTGCCGCTGGCCAGTTCGTCCAGCAGGCAGTCGGTGAGGTGGTCGAGGGTCAGCACCTGTTCGCCGTCCTCGCGCATGGCCAGCGCGGTGCGCACGACCATTTCCAGCTGGCGGATGTTGCCCGGCCAGTCGAAGCCTTCGAGCAACGCGGTCAGGGCCGGGTCCAAGGTCACGCCCCGGGCATCGGACTTGTCCAGCAGCCCCTGGATGATCGCCGCCAGGTCATCACGCTCGCGCAATGCCGGCAGGCGCAGCGACACGCCGTTGACCCGGTAGTAAAGGTCTTCGCGGAAGTGCTGCTCCTGCACCAGGCGCTTGAGGTCGCGGTGCGTGGCACAGATCAATGCCACGTCGATCTCCTGCTCGTCGCCCGCCCCCAGCGGTGCCACGCGCCGTTCCTGCAGTACCCGCAACAAGCGCGCCTGCAGCGCTAGCGGCATGTCGCCGATTTCGTCGAGGAACAGCGTGCCGCCGTGGGCCTGCATCAGCCGGCCAACCATGCCGCCCCGGCGCGAGCCGGTGAACGCACCTTCACGGTAGCCGAACAGTTCGGACTCGATCAGCCCTTCGGGGATGGCCGCGCAGTTGACGGCCACGAACGGTTTGTCGGCACGCGGGCTGGCCTGGTGCAGGGCCCGGGCGACGACTTCCTTGCCGGTACCGGTCTCGCCCAGCAACAGCACCGGCAGGCCATTGCCCAGCCCCTGGCGGGCCATGCGCAGGTTGCGCGCCAGGCGCGGGTCGCCACCGGCCAGGGCGTCGAGGGCGGGTGACTGCTTGCCCGGCGCCAGCTTGCTCACCGGCGTGCTGCCGTTGACCCGGCCATGGCGCGGCAGCTGCAGGGCGCGGAAGTAGAACTCGCCCTTGGCCGTCTGCACACTGCTCACCCCGCCCTGCCACAGGCGGGCGATGAAGGCCGGTGACCGTTCACCCAGCAGGTCGCTGCTGCGCCGGCCCAACAGCTCATGGCGCGGCACCTGCAACAGCTGGCAGGCACTGTCGTTGGCAGCCAGCACTTCACCGTCCAGGCTCAGCGCCAGCAGGCCATGCCAGGCGCTGTTGAGGTATTGCGGGCGGCTATGGAAGGCCAGCACCAATTGCTCCGGGTGGCACAGGCCGAACATGCGGCTTTCGATGTTGCCGGCCGCCAGCATCAGCGTCGACAGGCTGTCCTGTGGTTGCGCCATCACCCCTTCACGGGTGATGTCGAGCACGCCGATCACCTCGCCGCGCGGGTCGCGCAGGGGCACCGAAGTGCAGGAGAACGGGCTCAGGCGGTCGAGGTAATGTTCGCCGCAGTTGATCAAGGTCGGCCGGCCTTCCACCACTGCCGTGCCGATCGCGTTGGTGCCACGCAGTGATTCGCTCCAGCAACTACCCGGGTGCAGGTCGCGCAGGCCCTCGCGTTGCAGCACGTGCTTCTGCCCTTCGATGGCCAGCACGTTGGCCTGGGCGTCGCCGAGGATGACGATACCGGCCTTGCCCTGGCGCGCGACCAGGTAGTCCAGTTCCGGGGTAACGGCGTCGACCAGCAGGCGGTTGCGCTCCAGCAGCATGCGCAGGTCGTGGCCCTGCTCCAGGCCCAGGCCGACCTGCTCGCCCTGCAGGCAATCCAGGCCATGGCCCAGGCTGCGGCGCCAGGAGGCATCGATCTCGTCGCGCAGCATGCCCAGTGGCAGCTCGCCTTCGCTGGCCAGCTTCAGGCGGGCCTGGCGGGATTCGTGCAGCGGGTCGTGGGCGTTTGTTATTAGTTGTCGCGCCATTTTCTGCTCCGGCTGTGCCCCGCCAAGGTGGCGGGGAACGGGCTTGGGAATTTTCCGCAGTGTGCGGGAGAAATGGCTGGGCGTCATCCGGTTGATAGGTTGGGGGATGGTTGGGGGTGCAGGGCTAGGGTTTTGGGTGGCTTCGCGGGCTAGCCCGCTCCCACAGGGATCGCACCAAACCTGAAACCAGCCCATGGTCATTGCCCATCACCAGATCACGACAAGTCCCCTCGGCAAGTACCAATATCACGAAACTGTATTGCTCGCACCTTAATTATTACAAGAGACCAACTCCAGCACCTGAGCTCGAAATTTTCAACCCAATCGCATGGATCAATCTAAAGTATAGACTCGAGGTCCACGATACGAATTTCTACGAACAAGAGTGCCTCCTACTTCCTTCCGCACAATTACTTTATTAAATGCCGACTCACGAATCACATAGCCTTCCCTAATAGCAGCAACACCATGACCGATGTCAACCAATTGCTCACCCGCGAGCAACCCTTTAAAGTCTTGTACGAAAACCCCAAACACATGCCCATCACTACCGCGCGCATATGCACTAGCGACATCATAAGCCTGTGAAAAATAAAAACCCGATCCAAAAGCGTCCGCACCACCGTATTGAGGCCTTACCCCCGCCTCCAATGACTCGGCATGCGCCATTTGGCTACCATGAAATCCGGCAAAATCGAAACCATCTGGCACGCTGCTTGGATTTGGATAAGACTGCACCTGTGCTGCGGGTTTCTTCTGTACATGTGTCCGGACGACCTCGGATGACCCCAGAGAGAAATACTTCCCGCTTCCTTTAGAGACTTGATTCAAACCAGCTCCCGCAGAATTTATTTTACCTGTCCGCGAAAATAACTTCCTTATAGGGCTATGCCCGCTTGGATCTTGTAAATTTACCGGATCGCATAAACAGTAAGCATATGAATTCACCCCCCCGCGCCGGAACGGACTCATACTGTCAGGAGAAATACAACGCATCAAAACTGGGTCAAACTGGCGATAGCCATTGCCAAGTATATAGCGGCACGTGATCGGATCTGCGCGTTCGCCGTTGAAACCCAGCAAAACCGTATGGCGAGGGCGGTAGCCATACGGCGTATAGGCTAAGGTCTGCAGCGACGTCTGCTGCCTGCCTACATTTAACCTGACTGAACTATTAGCGACCATTGAAATGCTCCTTTTTACTAAAGAACAATTACAATAAAAACTTAAACATGCACAAGATACATTAATACGACCTCTTCGCGAAATCCCTGCAATTACCAGATCATTAAAAGGGTGCCTCATTCGACTTAGCAGGCACTACCGCTCTGCTATCTTTACCAGATCGGACCGCAATCAAACTATACGCGACCTCTCTGATCACAATTTCGCCATACTTCCGTTCCATAGGGAAACTCTCGCGCACTCTAAAGGAGTAATCCCGACCTAACTTCAGGCGACTAAAGTTTTCAGTATAAACACCATACACCTCAGGCTCATGCCCTTTCTTCTTAAGGTCCTGAGCATATTCCAATGGCCTCTTCTTATCGGGAGCCAGATAGAAACCCGCACCGAAACGCTGTGCATAACTCGACCCTTGAAAACGCACATTTAATCCAGACTTCAGACTGGGACCATGTGCCTTGGTGCTTCCATGATATCCTATCAGGTCCCAATTACTGGGAACGTCGTCGACAGGCAAAGCAGTAGTCAGGGATCGCATGGAGCCATAGATTGGCCTTGACGAGTCAAAATAAACTTCCTTGCTTGCACTAACAACAGCCTTAATTAATCTCCCCGCCCCATTCGCACGCGATAAAGTTCCGCGCCCCCTTGAATGTCCATCTGGATCTCGGAAATTTATTGGGTCGCCAATGCAATAGCTATACGAATTCAGCCCCCCTGTTCTGAACGGACTCATACTGTCTGGGGAATTGAAGCGCATCAAGACAGGATTGAACCCTCGATATCCATTACCCAACAGATAATGCCTAGTTATTGGATCTGCTCGCTCACCATTAAACGCGAGCAATTGTGGATATCCCGAGCGGTACCCATAAGGTGTATAGCTGAGAGCCTGCCACAACTGTCGCTGACATTCATTCAGGCCATTTGTATTTTTGCGCGGCATTAGCATGTACCACAAGAGCTGTCATTAGCGCGAGCTTCTCACAATACATCTGAAACTCACCACTGACATAAATGCCAGTTCTCATGCTGCTACATTCATGCTAGTCCAGTAACACTGCTATACCCAACGTAGGCAGAACAGAGGGCAGATAATGAGTTCCAGGCATAATGACAATGTGGTCTATTTGATGGGCTGTTATCTGGCAGAAATCCGAGACCGGTCGAAATTTACCAATTAAAACCAGCATGGACTCGGAAGATTCTATCGCCTGCCCTGGCCTCTTCCCGGGTAAAACCGCGCCTACAAGGGATTGCGCCAACCTTTAGGCCAGCTCTGTACCTGTGGGAGCGGGTTCACCCGCGAAGAGGCCCTCGTAGCCAATCACGGCTGCTGATTCTGGCTCAGGTACTTGTCCACCGTAGCCTGCCCTTCCCCCGCATCCCCCGCCACCTGCCACAGCCGCCGTTCGATCCCTTGCGCCAGCAAGTGCCCCACCGCCGCCTCGATCGCCGACAGCACGCACAGCTGCGCCGGTTCGTTGGTGGTGTACCCCACCTCGGCCTCGAGCAGCTTCTTGAACTCGATGAACTTGAACACCCCCGCACTGCGCCCAACCGAATAGATGGTCTTGCTGGTCATCACGTTGGCCAGCACCTGCCCGGTGCGCACGTCCACCGCGCGCAGGTTCACGGTCACCTGGTCGACGCGGTACTCGCGGGAGATGTCTATCCCCAGGTAGCGGGCACCTTCGCCGCCGCTGCGCACGTTGGTGTCGTAGGCGATGATGCCGCCCTCCAGCATCAGGTTGGCAGCCTGCAGCGGCGGCAGTTCACCCATGATGTTTTCCGGTACATCGGGCTTTTTCTGCGAAGCACGGATGATCTTGCGCTCGGTCAGCAGGTTCTGCAGGCCTTCACGCTCCAGCACCACGAACCAGCCGCTGGCGTTCAGGGCGTCCATCAGCATGCTTGCCGCGCCCTGGGTGACGCTGGTGGAGAACGAGCTGGCCGGGGTCGGCTTGTATTGCCCGGTCTGGTCGCGGAAGCCATACACCACCGCCATCAACCGGCCCTTGGGCCGTGGCATGTTGATCAGGTCGTAGTAGGTCGAGGCACGGGGGGTCAGGGTCGGGGTTTCCGAATCCTGTTCGGCGGGCATCGGTTCGCGCAGGCCACAACCGTGCAGACCCAGGGCGGTGAGGATCAGCAGCGTGCTCAGCAGATGTTTCATGGTGTTCTCTCCCCAACAAATAGCCTTGCCCCCTCAAGGGTTCAGGCCGCTGACCTCAATGATCGAAATTTCTCCTGTGGCGCGATCGGTGACCTTGATACTCAAGGCCCCGGAATCGTCGATGACGTCGATGAGAAACGCATCGGTCGCCATGCTGCCGGTGTTGCCGTTACTGATGTTGTCCAGCAACTGCGACAACATCCGCGACTCCAGCTGGTTGCTGAAGCGCTCCAGGGCCGTGGTGCCGGTAAAGGCCGAGGAACGGTCCTTGAGGTCGGGGTCGTCGTAGTCGTTCTGCGCCTGCGCGTTGTTCAGCAACCAGGTGCCATTGAGCGGGTTGCCGCCAAAGGCCGGGTTGACCGGGGTGTACACCAGCTCGGTGGCCTGGGCGGCACACGCGCTGGCCAACAGGCAGGCGGCGATGCAACGGGGTATGTGGTGCTTCATAGCTCGTCCCTCTCCAGATCGGTGGTGTCCTGCAGCAGGCGTTGCAACTTGCGTTGGATGATTTGCTGCTTGACCAGGTCGGCTGCTGCAACGGCCTCGTCCTTGAGCTCGGTGGTGTTCGGCGGCAGGAAGCGGCGGTACACCACCTCACGCTCGAACTCCACGGTGACCAGGCTGCCCCAGCGGGCATCCGGGCGTTCGCGCACCACCAGGTTGAAATCCAGCCGGCTGGTGGCGCGCAGGCGGTCGGCGAAGTAGTAGTAAAAGTCGTGGCCGATGTGCGAGATGGTGTTGTCGACGATGAAGCCTTGCATCTCGTCCTCGTCCCCGGCCCTGGCCGAGGTGGCCAGCACTGCCACCAGCAGCAGGCCCAGGCACAACGCGGCCAGGCGGTTCATGGTGTGTCCCCCGGGCCGGCATGGGTCTGCACGCCACCGGCACTTTCGGTAAAGGCCTGTTCGGCGACGAACTGCCAGTCGCTGTAATGTTCCAGCCCGTCGAAACCGCTCCATTCGGCGCTGAAGCCACTGCGCTTGAACGGGGTGGCGTCCGAGCGGCTGTGCACGCCGGTGATGCGGCCATCGATCGAGCGCAGCAGGCCCCATTCGTCGCTGTTGGTGATGGGGTCGGGGTACAGCCGGCGAATGTGCCGCCTGGCCTGCGGGAAGCGGTTGTCCTGCAGCAGGTCGGCCAGTTCCTGCGGGTACTGGGCCAGCCCCGGCGAGGCGCGGTAGTAGCTGCGCAGGGCCTGGGCATACTGGCTGCCTACCCACAACAGCTGGCGTTCGCGGTCACGCTGGGCAGCACTGGCCCAGAGCGTGCCGGTGGCGGCCAGGGCCACGCTGCTGACCGCAATCAGCAGCAACACGCCCAGGTAGGTGAAGCCGGCGTCGGCCTTACCATTCCGCGAACAGGCTGCCATCGCGCGCCCTCCCTGTGGCACCGCTCTTGATATCGGCCACGCCACCGGCCACGCCTTCAGGCGGTGGCACCAGCTGCCAGGCATCGCTGCGCTCGGTGATCGGGTCTATCGGGGTGTTGCGCAGGTAACGCTGCTCCACCAACTGCTCCAGCGAGTCCGGGTAGTGACCGGTGTCGCCGTAGTAGTGGTCCAGCGCCTCGCGCAGCACCGCCAGGCTCTGGCGCAGGGTGGCTTCGCGGGAGCTTTCCAGGCTGTTGAAGTAGCGCGGCATGGCTATGGTCATCAGCGTGGCGATGATCGCCAGCACCACCAGCAGTTCGATCAGGGTGAAGCCTTTGCTGCGTTTCATGGCTGTCACCATTGCCCGTAGGGGATGTTGTTCAGGCCTTTGCCGCGGGCCTTGGAATACACGTCGAACACGTCTTCGCCTTCGCGCGGGTTGTCGGGGCTGCTGTCGTAGGCGCGCAGCCCCCACCCGCCTTCGTCCTCGCCCTTGGCCGCCACCAGCGGGTCGTGCGGGATGCGCCGCAGGAAGTAGAACTTGGCGCCCTTGGCGCTGCGCACATCACGCACCCCGTCGACCAGCACCTGCAGGTTCGGCGGGTAGCCACTGGCGTCCAGGCGCTTCTCGATGTAGCCGGCATCGAACGCGCGCTTGTAGGCGTCGATGGCGTCGCGAATCTGGTACAGCGCCTCGCGCAGTTGCTGCTCCTTGCCGCGGCGCACCACGGTTTCGGTCAGCGGCGCGGCCATGCTGGCAAGCAGCCCGAGCAGTGCCAGGGTCAGCACCACCTCGATCAGGCTGAAGCCCTGCATGCGGCGCTGCGCGATCATGGCCGCGGGCTCCCTTTGGGTGGGGCGATCGCCATCTGGCTTTCCACCACCGGGGCATCGGTGGCCGGGGCATTGCCAGGCACATCCGCCGGCGGCAACGGCGCCATCTGCCGCACCTGCATGGCCGACTCGGTGCCGGTGGCGAACTCCATGTCCGACGGGCTCTGGTACGGCAGGTTGCGCACGATGCGCGGGGTGATCGCCAGCACCAGCTCCGACTTGCTCATGTCGTCCTTGTTGCTGCCGAACAGCCGGCCCAGGCCAGGGATGTCGCCAAGGCCAGGGATCTTGTTGCCGCTGGCGTTATGGTCGTTGCGCACCAGGCCGGCCAGCACCTGGGTTTCGCCATCGTGCAGGCGCAGGGTGGTCTGGGCGTTGCGGGTATCGACCTGGACCGGAATGGTGCCCTGGCGGGTGGCTTCCAGCGGGGTGGCGTTACTCACCTCCAGGGCTACCTTGATCGCCACTTCGTTGTTCAGGTGCACGGTGGGCTGCACCTCAAGCTTCAGGCCCACGTCCAGGTAGGTGACGCTTTCGGTAATCACCGGGCCCTGGGTGGACGGCACCGAAGTGGCGCTGATGATCGGCACCCGCTGGCCGATGTGGATGCGCGCCTGCTCGCGGTTGCTGACGCGGATCACCGGGCTGGCCAGGGTGTTGATGTCCTTGTCCTGGGCGTTGATCTTGGCCTGGGGTGCCGGCGCGATGCTGATGCGGCTGGAGTCGATGCCCTTGAGCTGGTCGAGCACGCTTACCGGCTGGCCGTCGGAGCTCAGCACGCCGAAGGTGTTGGGCCATTGCAGGCCGAGGTCGAGGATGCGCGAAGTGGCCACTTCCATCACCTCAACTTCCAGCACCACCTCGGGGTTGGACTGGTCCTGCGACTGCAGCAGCTTTTCGGCCATGCGCACGGCATCGGGGGTGTCGCGCATGGTCAGGGTGTTGAGGCGTTCATCGACGAACACGTCGCGGGTCTTGAGCATGGTCTTGACCATGTTCAGCGCGGTGTTGGAGTCGATGCTGGTCAGGTAGAAGGTACGCATGACCAGTTCCTGGTAGTCCTTGGTCTTCTGCGGCGAGTCGGGGTAGATCATCAGGGTGTTTTCGTTGACGATCTTCTGCCGCAGCTGGTTCTGTTCCAGCAGCAGCGCCACGGCGTCCTCGATGCGCAACTCGCGCACGAAGATGGTGGCCTTCATGTCCGGGCGCATGTCCTTGTCGAAGATGAAGTTGATGCCGGCAACCTGGGACAGCACCTCGAAGATGGTCTTCAGGTTGGCATCGCGAAACTCCAGGGTCACCGGCCGCTCCAGTTTGCTGCGCAGTTGCGGGAACGGTTGCGCGGTGCGCGCCTGCACGTTCTCGATGTCGCTGCGCAGGGCAATGCCCTTCTGGTTCTGCGGGTCCAGGCGCAGCACTTCGCGCATGTAGCGCTCGGCACCGAACAGGTCGCCCTGGCGCAGCGCCGCCTGGCCCAGCGCCACGCGCTCGTCGAGGGTGCGGATCAGCTCCAGCTGGCGGATGCCTTCCTGGGCGCGGCGGTTGTTCGGCTCCAGAGTCAGCACCCGGCCATAACCCATGCGGGCGCTGGCGAAGTCGTGGCGGATGCGGTCGGCGTCGGCCTGAGTCAGCAGCGCCTCGACCGCGGCCTGGCGGCTGTGGGCCAGGGCGATGTTCAGCTCGGTGTCACGTGGGTCTTCGCGCAGGGCTTCTTCCAGGCTGGCGATGCCGGCTTCGTACTGGCCCTCCTTCATCAGCTGTTCGCTGTCCTTGCGTACCGCACTGGAGCCGCAGCCGGCAATGGCCACGCACAGCGCCACAAGCAGGAATGGAGCCGGTTTGCACAGCTTTGACGACTTCATGGTGCGCTCCCTACAGACAAAGTCTGCGACTGATGCAAAGGCAGGTAGACCAGGTGCAGCTCGCTGGCCGATACCCGCTCGAGGCGGTAGGTGTCTTCGATCACGTCGCCCTGGCGCACGACGTAGAGTTTTTCGCCGCTCTGCAGGAAGATCTGCAGGTCGCCGCGGTCGCCGATGCGGCCAATGAACTGGAATGGCAGGGCCGGTGCAGTCGGGGCTGCGGCTACGGCGGGTGCGGTGACCACGGGTTGTTCGGTGACGGTGGCCAGGGCCTGGGGTTTGGTCCATTGTTGGGTCGGGAAGAGATCTCTTGAGGCTTGTTCCGGCCCTTTCGCGGGTAAACCCGCTCCCACAGGGACCGTGGATACCGCCGATTTTGTGGGAGTGGGTTTGCCCGCGAAGGGGGCAACACTGTCTTCCTCGCCGAACCAATGGCCCGGGGCCCAGGCCAGCGCCGCACTCACGCCGAGGAAGCCAACCCAGATGACAGCACGTTGTGTGTTCATCATGACCTCGACAGGTAAAGGGTCATGCGCAGGCGGGCGTTGAGCTCGCTGTCGCCAATGCGTTTGCGTTGCAGCTCCAGGTCTTCCAGCACCAGGGTCGGCAACTGCTTGAGCAGGCCCTTGAGAAAACCGCGAATCTGCGGGTAGCTGCCGCGTACCGGCAGCACGATCTGGTAGCGCGCCAGTTGCGTCTTGGGGTCGATGCCCAGGGCATATTCGCCACGCGCCAGGCTGATATGTTCGGCGCTGGCCAGGTGGTACAGGCGCTCGATCAGCTCACTGGCCCGGGGCTGCCCCGGCAGTTGCTGGCGCAGGCTGTCGAGGGCCTGCTGCTCGGGCTTGATGGCAATCTTCAGCTCGCCACGCCTGACCCGCTCGACCTGCACGCTGGCGTCCGCTTCGGTGGCGCGCAGCTCGCGCAGGTTCTGCCATTGCGGCAACACCCCGGCGCACAGCACGCCCACGGCCAGCAGGCCCACCGCAACCGCAGCCAGGCCGACCGGGCCGACGCGACGCAGGCGCTCCTGGAGGATCAGGCTGTTCAGCGATTCACGGGCGCGCATGGCCGGTCTCCCAGGTAGCGGTGAGGGTGAAGCGCACCGGGTGTTCGGGCTGCGCGGCCAGCACTTCGTGGTTGAGCAACGACACATCGCTGAGCTCGGCACTGGCCTCCAGGCGCTGGTGGTACTGCAGCATCGCTTCCAGGTTGCGCGCCTCGGCGGTGATGCGCAGCTGGCCTTTGCGCGCGTCGGGGGCCAGGCTGAGCAGCGCCACGTCGTCCTGCGGCTGCGCTTCGAGCATGGCGAACAGCTGCTGCCAAGGCCGTTGCAGCTGCTGCGAGACGCTTTGCATCTGCGCCAGGCGCTCGGCCTGTTCGCGGCTGGCGGCGCTGCCCAGCGGCGCGACAGTGGCCGGGCGACGGCCCAGTTGCTGCTCCAGGCTGTGCACGCTGGCCTCCCGTTCGACCTGCTCGGCCTGCAAGCTTTGTTGCAGCAGCACCAGGCCGGCAACGGTGGCGCTCGCCACGGCCAGCAGCGACCAGGCCAACGGGCTGCTGCGCCGGGGCTGAAATTCCAGGTCGAGGCGGCGCATGTCAGGCCACCGCCCGCCACATGGCGCACAGCGGGTCGGCGTCGCTGGCCGGCTGGCACAGCTGCACCGCCGCCAGTTGCGGCACGTCACCCCGGCCCGGGGCATGCAGGTAGACCCGTGGCAGGTGCTCGCCGTACAGCTCGCAGGTACGCTCGATCAGTGCTTGCAGGGCCTGGTCACTGTCGGCACAACCTTGCGTCAGCACTTGCTGCCAGGCCCCGCCGGCGGCCAGCAGCAGCACGCTGCGGCGCGGTTCGGCCAGGACGAACAGGAAGTCGCCCTGCCCCAGCTGCGCCGAGCAGCGGTTGTAGGCGGCCATCAGGTACGGCTGTACCGAGCGCAGGCTCAGGTGGCTCTCCCGGCCCAGCGCCTGCAGCCGCTGCAGCAGGGCTTCGGGCAACGCCGTGGCGATGCGCGCGGCACCGGCCGGCTCGGGCGACAGCACGATGCGCCAGTCGTCCAGCGGCTGCCCGTAGAGGTTTTCGAAACAGGCCCGGGCGTAGGCGTCCAGCTCGCGCGGGTGGCTGATGGCATCACTCCAGGGCACCAGGCAGAAGCGGCTGTACCGGGCCGACAGCAGTAGCCGCAACTGGGCACCGCGCACGGCATGCTCGGCCAGCAGCGTGGCCAGGGCGTCGACGGCGGCCTCCCAGGCCGGTTGGGCGGCATCGCAGGTAAAGTCGCGGCTGCCCAGCCATTGGTGGTGATTGGCGTGCCAGCTACCCAGGCCCACACCTTCGGCACCGAGTACGGCACTGTATCTGTAAGCGCCACGATCAGATGAATGTGACACGGTTGATCTCCTCGAGTGTGGTACGGCCATCCCGGACCAGGTCCAGAGCCGAAGCCCGCAGCAGGCGCAGGCCACGCTGGCAGGCGAGGTTCTTGATTTGCGACAGAGGGCGACGCTCGACGATCATCTGCCGCAGGTCGTCGTCCAGGTGCAGCAGTTCGGCGATGGCGCTGCGGCCGCGGTAGCCACTGCCACGGCACTGGCCGCAGCCCTGGGCGCGGACGAACTTCCAGCCGGCCACGCCCTCGCGGGTCAGGCCCGCGCCGTACAGGGTGTCGTCGTCGACTTCGCACGGCGTGGCGCAGTGCGGGCAGGCCAGGCGGATCAGGCGCTGGGCCAGCACCGCATTGAGCGCGGAGACGAAGCTGTAGGGGTCGACCTGCATCTGGCTGAAACGGCCGATCACATCGAACACGTTGTTGGCGTGGATGGTGGTGAACACCAGGTGGCCGGTGAGCGCCGACTGCACGGCGATTTGCGCGGTGTCCGGATCGCGGATTTCACCGACCAGGATCTTGTCCGGGTCGTGGCGCAGGATCGAGCGCAGGCCGCGGGCGAACGTCAGGCCCTTCTTCTCGTTGACCGGGATCTGCAACACGCCAGGCAGCTGGTATTCGACCGGGTCCTCGATGGTGATGATCTTGTCCACGCCGTGGTTGATCTCGCTGATCATGGCGTACAGGGTGGTGGTCTTGCCGCTGCCGGTGGGGCCGGTGACCAGGATCATGCCGTAGGGTTCGGCGGCCAGGCGGCGCAGGGCGCGCAGGGTTTCCTCGGCAAAGCCCAGGGCCTGCAGCTGCACGCCGCTGACCCGGTCGGACAGGTCCTGCTTGTCGAGCACCCGCAGCACCGCGTCTTCGCCGAAGATGCTGGGCATGATCGATACCCGGAAGTCGATTTGCCGGTCGCCCACGGCAACCTTGAAACGGCCGTCCTGGGGCACGCGTTTTTCGCCGATGTCCAGCTCGGCCATCACCTTGATGCGCGAGATCACCTGGTCGGCAAAGGCGCTGCCGCTGGCCTTGCCGGCGCCATTGAGCACACCGTCGATGCGGTACTTGATGGTCAGGCCCTGGCCGGTCATGCCCAGGTGGATGTCGCTGGCGTGCAGCTTGAGGGCGTCGTACAGGGTGGAGTTGACCAGCTTGACCACGCGGCTCTGGTCTTCGCTGATGCTGGCCAGCGACAGGCGCTGCAGCGGGTCGCTTTCGCTGCTGGTTTCGGCGTCGTGGTCAAGGGCGTCCACTGCGTGGAAGCTTTCTTCGTGGCGGGCCAGGAAGGTGGCAAGGTCTGCGGCATGGGCCAGGTACAGCGGTGCGCCTTGCAGCACATCGTCGATCCAGGCCAGGCGGGCGTGGTCGAAGGGGTCGGCGAACACGCCCAGCAGTTGGCCACCCTGCTCGATCAGCACGAATTCACGCTTCAGGCACATCGCCAGGCTGACCTTGTCGAAGCGTGGGGTGCTGGCCAGCAGGGTGTGGCTGTCCAGCACCGGGTAATGCAGGGTCAGGCCCAGGCGCTGGGTGAAGGTGTCGGGGGTGTCGCAGGCCAGCTGTTCCAGGCGGGTGAGCAGGCGTTCGTCGCTGGTTTGCAGGCGGGCCTGGGCCAAGAGGTCGCGGGGGTAGGCAGAATATGCTTTTACCTGTGCCGGCCCTTTCGCGGGTAAACCCGCTCCCACAGGATTTTCGATATCTTCAGGATTGCAGTGCCCCTGTGGGAGCGGGTTTACCCGCGAAGAGGCCGGTGCAGGCGGTGGAGCGTCCTGGGTTGCATCGAATGCTTCTGGCATGGCCTGCGACTCCGCTCAGGGGCGCGTCGCAGGCTGGCTCGGCCAGGGGTGCGGGCGCCGCTATTCCCCTGTGAGCAGTTGATCGTCGTCGGGCCCCGGGGGCTTGGCGCCGTTGCGGCGGCGGTCGGCCAATACCCAGCTTCCATCGTACAACTGCAGGGGGAACGATTCGTTCCTGTTCTGGCGTCGTTCGACAAACCCTTCAGCCGGGGTGTCCGTGGCCCTGCGCCGGCGCTCGATGCCCATCAGGTCGAAGACTGCACGGGCCAGTTCCACCAACGGGAACGGCTTGAACAGGACATGGCTCACACCCAGTTCGGCGGCCCGCTCACGCACCTCGACGGTGGGGTGGGCGGTAATCAGCACGAAGTGGCACTGCCTGTTCCTGCGTACGGTCTCCAGAACCTGAAAACCCTCCATGTCGGGCAAGCGGTAATCCAGCACGATCACTTGCGGTGCCAGGCTTGCAGCCTGCTCGATACCACTGGCACCGTCGTGGGCAACATGAACTTCCAGGCCTTGCGCCTGCAGGTACGCTTGCAGGTTCTGCGCAAGAGTCTGTTCGTCATCGACTACCAATACTCTGTTCACCAAGGTCGACTCCCAAGAACTGCCCGGTAACCCGGTCTGCGAAGTGCGCCCCTGTACAGGCTTGAGCAGGCTTCGTGCCAGGCGTGAAAAATCATGCTGCACCACTGTAAGTCATTGATTCGCCAGGGGGTACCGATCAACATCCGTAACGCAGCGGGCAGGCGCACCGGCCTGGTTCCCCACATGCGGGGAAACTGATGGCACACTGCCAGATCGTTATTCCCCATGATTGGGGAAACGCCATCAGTCACCTCAGTCGGCAATCTCCACGATAGCGGACGCACGCAAACGTTGGCGCACGGACTGGCGCGCCTGCGCCTCCCGCTGCCCGATGAGCGTGGCCCTGGCTTGAACCAGTCCCTGTTCGCGTATGACCGAAGGTTCGTCATTTTGTTTCTGCACTCCTTGCAGGGTTTCCAGGCTGGCATCGTAGAATGCCTCCACTTCGGCCTGGCTGGGCGCGGCGACAGCGCTGAGCTGGGCATACACCTGCTGCGCGGCCAGCTCGCGCCGGGTGTACTCATTGTACTGTGCCCTATCGAAGCCCGCTTCCGCCAGCCGCCGTTCAAAGATTGCCGGGCTGCCAAGCGCGGCCTCGACCTCGCCCACATGCGCCGACACCTGCTCGTCGCTGATGGCTATGCCGCGGCGCTGGGCCTCCTGCCACAACAGCTCCTTGTCGATCAGTTCATTCAGTGCCTGGTCGCGCAGGCGCTGGTACAGGTTCGGGTTGCGGATGCTGGCCACCGCGCGGCCCTGGGCATCCAGGTATTCGCTGAAATAGCGCTCCAGGCGCATCGTCTCGATCTCCACACCATTGACCCGCGCCGCCGGCATATCGGCCCAGCTTGCCTTGGCCAACACCTGCAACAGGCACAACAACAGAACGCGCATGGCAACCTCCGCTCAAGGGCTGTCCGGCAGTGGCCGGTACGGGGTGACCGCGGTGAAGCGCGGCCCGGGCAGGGCCACCGCCACCACATGGGCACCGGCCATGCCCTGGCGGCGACCGGGGCCGAAGCCCAGGGCCGGGGTCAGGCCGGTGGGCACATCATGCAGGCCTTCCAGCGCGGCAATCAGCTGCTCGCGGCTGGTGTCGCGGCCTGTCTGCTTCAACGCTTCACTCAGCAGGCGCAGCGCGCACAGGGTGTTGACCTGCAACGACGCCTGGCGAGGGTCGAGGCCCTGACGCTGCTGCAGGCCGGCCAGAATCGCCTGGCCCTGTTCGGTCCAGTCCCCAGGCACGTAGGGATAAGCCAGGAACACCCGTTGCGACCAAAACTCGGGCAAGCGCGCCACGGCGCCGGTCACCTGGCTGGAGGCGGCAAACAGGTACGGCTGGCGGCCGGCTGACTGCAGCGCCGAAGCCAGTTCGGCAAAGGCCTGGGCACGGCCGAGGAAGACAATGCCCTGCCCGTCCACGGCCTGGCCAGCAAAGGCCTGGGCCGCAGGTGGTGACCAGCCCTGCTGCTGAAGGCGTTCGCGCACCTGTTCGGCCAACGCCGCTTGTTCATTGCCGGCATACACCACACGCAGGTCGTTGGCAGCCAGCCCCAGCGCCGCGCGGGCGTGGCCGGCCAGGCTCAGCAATTGCGCGGGCAAGCCGGGCAACGGGTCGAAAATCTGTGGGCTGCCGCCGCTGCGTGGGGTACTGCCGATCAGCGGTACATTGTGGGGCGCCAGCAAGGTTGCCAGGCGCTGGTCGAGCATGGGTACCAATGGCGCAATCAGGGCGAAAACCTGCTCCTGCTCCAGCAACTGCTTCAGCGCCCGTTCGGCGCTGGCCGGGTCGGATCCCGGGTCGAGCACCACCAGCTCCAGGCGTCGCCCGTGGATGCCACCCTGCTGGTTGAGTTGCGTCAGGCCGTCTTCCAGCACCGCACGCACCACCTGCCCGGCCTCGGTCAGCGGGCCGGATGCCGGCAGCAAGGTCCCCAGGCGCAGCACGCCTTCCTCCACGCCGGGGTCGCGCTCCTGGGCCAGGCGCTTGAGGTAAGCCGTGAGGTTGCGCTGGTCGGCCAAGGTGAGTTCGAAGCGCGGCATGGCCGGGTCCAGGCGATTGCCTGCCGGGTCGACGCCGTGCTGAATCGCCCGGGCCAGGCTGCTGTCGGTGTAGGCCGGATAGCGGCGGCCGTTGACCTCGCGTTCGCCCTGGCCTTGCGCCAGGCGCTGCCAGTCGAGGCTGGGCGGGCGTACGCCCCCTTCGGCACGGCCGCGGCCATCGTTGCCGTGGCAGCTGGCGCAGGGCAGCACGCTGGCGGGGACAGTCATGTCGCTGGCGCCGACCCGGGCTTGCAGTTGTGCGTCGCTGCTGGAGACGCCCTGGCGGTAGAGGTGTTTGCCGGCTTGTTCATGTTCGGTCAGGTCCAGGGCGAGTGCACCGCTGCACATGGCAATGCCTAATGCGAATGCCAGATAGCGCAGCACTGCTTCAATACGGACGCGAATCCCTGTAGGAGCGGCCTTGTGTCGCGATCGGGCGCGCAGCGGCCGCAGGACCGGCGAATGTGTTTCATCAGGTACTCCGGGTATGCCGGTTTTACGGCCGCTGCGCGCCCGATCGCGACACAAGGCCGCTCCTACAGGGATTCGCGCCGGGATTCGCGCCAAATTTGGCGTGGGCATTGGCGAAGTACTGCGCATGATACTCACCGCCCTGCCAAAGGCAGTGCCAGCAGCTGCATGCGCTGGGCAATCGCCGCCGGCGGTGCATCCGGGCGGATCTTGCTCCAGCGCTTGCCGGCCACATCGCCGGCAATCAGCTGTGTCGAATGCTGCTCGGGGCTGGGCAGGAACTGGCCGATGCGCCCGAGCACCAAATCGACATTGGCCTTGTCACCGGTCAGGAACAACCAGTTGGGCCCATCCACGCCCTGCTTCCCGGCAAACGCCTTGAGCACTTCGGGGGTGTCATTGAGCGGGTCGCTGCTGATCGACACGAAGGTCACCTGGCTGGCCAGCTGCGGCCCCATGGTCTCGCGCACTTCGCGCAACTTGCGGGTAATCAGCGGGCAGGCGTCGGTGCAATGGGTGAAGATCACGTTGAGCATCACCACCTTGTCCTTGAGCACATCGCTGTAGAAGCGCAGCTCGCGGCCATTCTGGTCCTTGAGCACGGTGTCGGTGAACCAGGCCTGGGCATCGCGGGTACCGCCGCCACTGGTCATCGCCTGCGGTGCCGGCTGCGGTTCTGGCGCCTGCGGGGCATGGCCTTCATGGGCGAACGCCACCGAGGCGAGGATCCACAGGCAGCCACCCAGCATCAGCCAGTCAAAAGCGCGCATGCCTGCGCGGCGGGAGCTTACCTGGCTCATGGTTGCACCTCGTGATGGTCAGCAATCGCCGTGCTTTTGGCATGCACCCGGCGGGCGCCTAGGCGGTTGATTTCGTCGATCAGCACTGCCGGGTCGGTGAAGCCGTAGTAGCGCGTCCAGTGGCCGGTGCGCCCGTCCCCCACCAGAATCAGCGGCGGGTGCTGGCTGAGGTCGGCGCTGAAGCTGCCCAGGCCCTTGAGGGTTTCGCTGATGGCATATGGCGTGCCGGTCAGCCAGCTCCAGCCCGGCCCCTTCTGGAAGGCCTTGGCGTAGTCCTGCAGGCGCTTGGCGTCGTCACGTTGCGGGTCGACGCTGATCGATACCAGGTGAATGTCTTGCCCCACCCGGCCACCCAGTTGCTGCTGGACCTTGCCCATGATCGACGACACCACCGGGCACACCGTGGTGCAGCTGGTGTAGATAAAGCCCATGACCACCAGGTGGTCGCCCACCAGGTCTTTTTCCAGGCGTACCGGCATGCCGTCCTGGTTCAGCAGCGAGACATCGGCAAAGCGCACGCTGGCCTTTTCCTGGCGCGCCGCCGGCGGCTGTTCGGCGTGGCCGTTGTGGTCGTGGCCGCCATGGGCCAGGGCCAGGTTGCCGGCAAAAGCCAGGCTCAGGGCCAACAGTGTGCAAGCATGCTTGGCGTTCATCGCAGATTCCTCACGTCATTATCGAAAGCGGTGGACGTTGCGGCCGGCAGCACGCGCAGGCTGGTGTAGTTTTCTTCGGCAAACTTGCGCCCCAGCGACGGCGACTGCACGTGCAGGTACCACGCGCCAGCTTCGGGCAGGGTCAGGGCCGCCTCATAGATGCCCTCGCCCACCTCCTCCAGCTGCAGGTTGCGTGGCATCGACGAAGGCGCCAGGAAGTAGCGCAGGCTCAGGTCGCTCAGACCCAGGCGCGGCAGGCCGTCGTCGCCGACGATGCGCACCCGTGCGGTCACGGCGCTGTGTTGCGACAACGGCCGGTCCAGGCCGATGAACTCGGCATGTGCGCCCTTGCGCTTGCCGGCATTCGGCGCTGCGACCACATCGGTGCTGAAGCAGTGGATGATCTGCGGCTGGTTGAGCAAAAAGGCCACGTCGAACTTGCCGGCGGCGGGCATCTTCACCGTCGAGCCATACACGCCCGGCGCCAGTTCGCGCAGGCTGCGGTCGACGACGATGGCGGCACGGGCCTGGTGGCCACGGTTGTTGTAGCCGGACATCGGTGCGTTCATGCCTTCGGCGTAGAAGTAGGTGGTGTTGTCCACCGGGTTGACCACGAACACCGAATTGTCATCGCGCGACACCGACAGCCCCTGAGCCAGCGGCAGGTCGCCAGCCTGGCGTGGCGCCGCCGGGCCGGCCTCGAAGCCCTGGATGATCGGCGAACGCCCTTCGCCCAGGCTGGCCAGGTTGATCATGCTCACCTTCGGTGAAGCCAGGCCGCGCACGTAGGCATAGCCCTTGGTGAAAGTCAGCTGATACGGTTCGGCCGCCACCGGGATCCGGTGGATCAGCTTGTCGGTACTGGCGTCGATCACCAGGGCCTGGTTCTCCAGGGTGTTGAGCACGATGCCATAGCGGCCATCGCTGCTGAAACGCATCGGCCCCAGGCCCTGCTCGGCCTGGACCGTGTGGCGCAGCTGGTGGTTGCGGGCATCGAACACGCGCACGCTGCCCTCCTCGCCATCGACCACGTACACCGCCTGGGACAACGCCGAATAGCTGACCGACAGCGGGTGCGGGCCAACCTTGATGGTCTTGGCCAGGCGCATTTCCGGGATGTCGATCACGCTCAGGGTGCCGCTGTCGCGGTTGCTGACATAGGCGTAGCGGGAGTCACCACTGAAGGCGATTTCGTGGTGGCCGCCGCCGGTGTTGAAGGTTTTCAGGGTGTTACGCCCCGGTACGTCTATCACCGTTACCCCGCCCTTGGCCGGGTCGCTGCTGTTGTTGCCTACCCAAAGCCGGTGCTGGTCCGGTTGCAGGGCCACGCGCAGCGGCTGGTCGCCAGCGTCCAGGTCGGCCACGCGGGTGAAGGTCTCGGTGTCGATCACCGAGACCTTGCCGCGCTCGGGAATGGACACGAACACCTGCCTGTCGTCAGCGGTGGCTACCCAGTCCATGGGCCGTCCAGGCAGGTCGATGCGGGCCATGGTGCTGGTGACGCCGCCCACCGATACGGTTGGGTCGATCACCGTCAGGCTGGCGTCCTTGTTCATCATCAACAGGAAGTAACTGTTCAGGTCGAGCAAAGGCCGGGCGCCAATGCTGCTTTTGAGGAACAGCGCGACACGGGCCTTGCAGCTCTGGTCGCGGTCGCCCTCCGGGGCCGACTGCGTCGGGTCGAGCCACGCCCCCGGGGCCATGCCCGACAGCGGTTGGCCACTGGCCTGGTCGCTGACCTTGAAACGGATGTTGGCGAAGCTGCCCTCCTGCAACTGATCCCCCGCCAGCGGCCGGGCCTCGAACTCCACGGTCACACCGTCGCGGCTGAGCCGATGCGGGGCCTGCGGGTCGGCAGAGCCCTGCAAATACTCGCGCGGATCGCACCACAGGCTTTCATAGGCCACGCCCAGGCCGATCAGCGCTGCCCCCAGTGCTACCCCCATGCATGCAAGGCGGGTCTTCTTGTTCATTTTCGCGCCCCCATTTACCGTCACTGCGCCGGTGCCGTTGCCGGCGGCGCTTCATTGGTCACCCGCAAGATCCCCCACAGCCCCGAGAGGTTGCCGTAGGCGGCGTAGTCGCGGAACAGGTAGTCACCCGCCACCGCGTTGGCGCCGCCGGCACTGGGCAGCATGAAGCTGAAGTGCGCGGCCGGCAGCACGCTTTCCTGGGCACCGATGTACATGGCCATCGGGTTGTAGCCGAAGCGCACCGAGCCGATGCCAGGCAGGCTCAGCGGGTAGCCGTCCACGTCGTTCTTCTCGGCCTGGTAGTTGTGCAGCGGCCACAAGTGGCCATCCAGCTGGTAGACCATGCCGCGGCTGCCACCACTGGGCATCACGATATGGTTGCGCACCGGCTGGCCGGGCTTGGCGTACAGCACCGGGGTTTGCGGGTCGCCACCGACCAGGGCGTTGGCGTAGGCCATGTGGGCATTGGGCACATCGCCAAAGCCCAGGCCACCGGCGCGGCCGAAGGGTGAGTCGGGGGCCATGCCGAAGCGCAGCCACAGGGGTTCGGTCTTGTAGTTGACCGCCATGTTGCCGTTGTCCTGCGGGTCGCCGGCGGCGCCGTTGCCTTCGGTATTGATGCCCTCCACCGGGCGGCCGTCGGCCCAGCGCATGTTCAGCGCACGCTGCCAGACCGTGACGAAGTCGCGGTAATCCGGCTGGCCGGTGACCTTGACCGTGGCCTGGGCCCGTGTTGCGGTGTCCTCGGTCCAGGTGGCGGTCTGTGGCAGGATGCTCATGGCACCCACCAGGCCTTTCTGCGGCTGCTTGATGAAGTCCGACGGGGTCAGGTTGAGGCCGCCGAACTCGATGGCCGTGGTGTTGATGTTGTCCACCGTGCGGCCCAGTTGCGACACCGGCTTGCCTTCACGCTCCAGGTGGCCGGCATAGTACTGGTAGGTACGGGTCGGCCAGGCGCCACTGGTGCCGGCACGCGGGGCTACGGTCTGCACCGGGTTGAGGCCGACGTTGGCGCCATCGGACTTGGTGATGTCGTAGGCCAGCAGCTGGGCATGCAGGCCCACGTGGCTGGACGGCCGCATCAGGTTGTTGGCAAAGGCGGTGGCACCCTCGCTGTCGAAGCGGTCACGCTTGACCACGTTGTGCATCACCGCCGTGCTGGGCAGGTCCGGCATCACCAGCGGCAGGCGGTTTTCCAGGGTGATGCTGATGCAGTCGCCGGCGTTGGCGCGCAGCACCAGGGGCTCCACGGGCACGCCCGCCTTGAGCTTTCCGGTGGTGGCGTCCAGGTCGGCCTTGCGCACGTACAGGATCGCGGTCGGGTCGTGCAGCGGCGCGCTGTGGCCACCGATGGTGAAGGGTTCCCCATCTTCGGGGTCTACCCCACTGACCAGCGGGATGGCGGTCTTGCGGCTGTTGAACACCAAGGTGCCGCCATTGGCCTTGAGCGGGCCACCGACATGCTGGCCGACACCCGCCGGGTCGTTGATGCTGACGCCGTTGCGGTTCTCGAGGATGTCGTTGGCCAGTGCCGCGACGATTTCGTAGCTGCGCTTGACGGTCGGGCGGCTGCCGATGCCGTTGGGGTTGGCCGTGGTTTTCGGGCAGATGCCGTCGAAGTTGACGGTGTTGCGCATGGCCACTGGCTGCGGGTTGTTGGGCAGCGGGAACAGGTCGGCACGCTGCGCGGTGTAGTTGCGCATGATGCCCCAGATGCCGTTCCAGTAGCCCTCCAGGGCCGCATCCAGGGAATACAGGTAGTCACCGTTGGTGGCCGCCGAACTGGAGATCATCGACACCGGCGCCATGAAGCCCAGTTGCTCGGAAATACCGATCATCTGCGATGACTTCCAGCCCGAGTTGGAGCTGTTGCCGTAGCCGGTGCCGTTCTGCAGCCACTTCACGCCATGCAAGGTGACGTTGTGCTCCTCTTCATGGCCGCCGGCGTGCATGCGCAGGCGTACGTTGTCACCGGAGTAGGTGCGCAGCATCGGGGTAAACGGGTCGCCCGGTTCGCTGCCGGCCGCGTTGATGTGCGGCGGGAACAGCGTGGTGCCGCCGGTGGGGCCCACGGCCGAAGTAATCGCCGACGGAGCCAGGTTCATGGCCGGAATCGCCCGGTCGGTACGGGTTTGCAAGGCATAGCTGAGGTCGCCGGCCAGGCCGTCGGCCTGCATGCCACGCTTGCCGTCCGGGCCGACCTTGTTCGGGTCGTACACACGCAGGGCCAGGGGCTCGTTGCGGTAGTTCACGACGAACATGCCCGGGTCATCCACCGAGATTGCCTGCGGGCAGGGCCGGCTTGGGCAGCCCGGCTTGATGCCGCCGCGTTCCTCGACGATGGCCTCCAGCAGGTTCGACGCCTTGCCGCGCACCGGCGGGTTGATGGCGTAGCGGAAGCTGTCGGCGGTGGCCGGGTACGACTGGGCATTGGGGATGCCGTCCGGCCCGGCGCCGACGTACACACCAGCCTCGTAGGCGTGCTGGAAGTCGCTGTATTCCAGGAAGAACTCGCGGTAGCTGTCGTTCTTGCCGTCGCCATCGTGGTCACCGGTCTGGATCACCGCCTGCCACGAGGTCGGGCCACCGTCCTGGCGCGTGGCCGGGTTGTACAGCTTCTCGCCGGTTTCGGCGTGGTACCAGGTGGAGTTGGCCGGTTCGGCCAGTACGGTGGCATACAGCCCAAGCTGCTGGTGGGTCGATGGGCCGAGGTGGTCGTGGGTGAAGATGGTGCCCAGGCCACGGTCGACGTTGTACACGTTCACCAGCGGGTCGGCGAACCAGCGCTGCATGGCCGTGCGTGCGCCCAGCCAGTCGGCCCGGCCGAAGCGGCCGAAGTATGGGTGCTGCCGGGCTTGCGGGCAGGCGGCGGTGCCGTCGCGGCTATCGCCCTGGGTGCAGCCGTTGTAGGCACGAATGGCCTGCACCCGCTCGACCACGCTGCCGGGCGAGAGGATGCCGTCTTCGTAGTTCCAGCCGTTGGCCGAGCCGTCGGCGGCGGTCAGGTCCCACTTGGGCAGGTGGATGTGCTGGCCGATCACGTCGGTCGGGGTGCGCACCTGGTAATCGTCCATCTCGTAGATGTTCGGGATCAGGTTGGTGTGCTGGTACATGGTGCAGTCGAAGGTGTTCATGCGCATCACCAGTGGCTCTGGCGGGCGCTGCTTGGTGATCACCGGCCAGGCGTCCTCCCATAGGGCGATGATGCGGGCCTGCGGGAAGTGGTAGCCGACCTTGTTGTACACCGCGTCGAACTGGATGTTGGCGCCCTTGTAGATGCGTGGGTGGTCGGCGGTGAAGGCCGAGGAGCCCCGGAAGTTCAGGCCCGAAAGGCTTTCGCCGCTGAAGAACTCGCCTACCCCGGAAGATTGGGTCAGGCGTTTGCCCCGGTCATCCATGCATGGCTCGTAGAACGGCGCGCCGGCAGTCGGCAAGGCGCCGTTGGTGCGGAACGCCTTGGCCACCGGCTGGCTGCCGGGGATCAGGGCAAAGCTTTGGTGTTCGGCCTGGGCATGGAACTGCATGGCCGCCTGCTCGACATCGGTGCCCTCTTCCGGCAGGTAGATGGGCTTGGCCTTTTGTACCACCTTGGTGAAATCGAGCTTGGTGGTGGTGGTTTCGGCCTCGCCGCCTGCAGATACGCCGTCCAGCGCGTGGCGCCCCAGGCCGCCATCCCAGCCATCGACCTGGTTCGGGTCAAGGTTGGCCCACAGCGCCTTGCCGCTTTCCTTGAGCTGGCGTGCCATGGCCGGGTCGAGCATGTCCAATGGCGGGGTTGGTGGGCGGTTGCCCACGCTGCTTTCCATGCCGCCGATCCAGAACGGATAGCCAGGGTTTTTCAAGGTGCCGTCGGCGTTGCGGTTGGCGTCACTGCGGTCGACCAGCGCCAGCGAGCCGATGGCCTTGCGAACCGGCTCCTGGTTGGCTGGTTCTTCATCCTCTTCTTCTTCGGGCTCGTCGTCATTGGCGGCAACCAGCTCTTCGGACAGCTTCGGTACCACCACCACCTTGCCTGGCATCGGCGCCATGGCCTTGCCGGGCAGCGGCACGATGGCCGGGATCGGCGTACCCGCAACGATCTCGCCATCGGGCAAGGCCCGCGCGCCAACCGCCGGCTTGCCGCTGCGCAGGGCGAACGGGGTGCTGTGGAAGCCGTTCTCGCCCTGCCCGCTCACTTCCAGGCGGGTGCCTTCCTCGAACACGTCGTGCACCCGCCACATGGCCCACATGCCCTGGGCGAAGTGCGGGTAGAAGTGGCAATGGTAAATGGCATCGCCTGCCACCCGGTTGCGGTTGCCCGCACCGCCGTTGGCGATTTCGTAGGTGTAGCCGACCCCCGCGCCGATGCCCTGGGCATCGATGTAGTCGGAATTGTCGTCATTGGGGTTGAACAGCCACTGGTGGCCGTGCAGGTGGAAGATGTGCTGTTCATGGCCGTTGTGGGTGTTGCGGAACTTGGTGAAGTCACCAATGTAGCTGTGGTGCACGTTGGCCGGTTCCGCCGGGAACAGGGCCATGCTGGCCTTGACCCCGACGGCGCTGGCCGGTGGCACCTCGCCAGGGCGAATGTGCTCCAGGCCGACGTTGGCCGGCACGTCCACCAGGGTACCGACGTCACCGACAGTGTGCGCACTGAGGAAGAACTCCTCGTAGGCGCACGACAGGCAGTCGTGCATCGGCCCCACGCCCAGCCGGTTGGCCACCACTTCCGCGCCCATGCCACCGGAACCGTAGTTGATCATGAACGAGTCGCGGGTGGGTTCCAGTACGTGGCCCATCACCGGGTCGGCCCAGTAGCCCGGGAACGCCTGGGTGCCGGCGACCTCGTCGGCGAACTGCGAGGCGAAGTCACGGAACGCCTCCAGGCGGTTGGGCAGCGCCGGGTTGCGCTTGCCCAGGTTTTCCAGCGGGTAGGTGGATTTGGGGAAGCTGCCATCGGGGTTGGGGCCCATGACGATGGCATCGGTTTCGCTGTTGATGATTTCGTTGCCGTCGACCATGGCAATGATCGGTTTGCCGGCCTTGCCCTCGGCGATCCAGGGTTGCATTTGCGGGTAGCGGGCTTCGTAATCGATTACCGGCTGACCGGTGGCGGTGCGGCCGGTGGTGGCCAGGCGCATTTCTTCTTCGGTGAGGGTATTGCGGTAGGTGCGGCCGAGTTTGGGCACTACCACTACCTGGCCGAACAGGCCGTTGGCAACGTTGCCCGCAGTGCCCTCGCCGCCGAAGGTGGCGGCTTTGCTCGTGGCGGCGAAAGCGCCTTCGCGTTCGGCGTACAAGGTATAGCTGCGGGTGCTGCCGGGGCTGACGAAGAAGTTGCCGTTACGCCCGGTGTAGGCCGAAATGTCGGCGATGCTGTTGACCGCCTGCATGCCGTTGACCTGGAAGCCGACCATGCGCTCGGCCACCTGCTCGTCGGCGACGAAGCCTTCGGCGGCTTCATTTTCGAGCTCCGGCCCCTCCCCTTCGCCCTCAGGCTCTTCGGCCTCGATGCCGTCCTTGTTGGGGTTGGCCTTGTAGTCGAGCAGGTTGGTCAGGTTGACGGTAAGGCATTCACCGGCGGCCACCCGCAGCACGATGGGCCGCGGGCGCTTGTCCGGGCGCAGGGTGACCTTGCCCGGTACCGCCGCCCCGCCGCTGCTGAGGGGGACCATCTTGTCGTCCACCACATCCTCGCGCAGGGCGAACATCATGCCGTTGGCGTTTTGCGCGCCAAGGCGGTTGAACATCAGTGGCTGGTCCAGCGCCACAACGTTGGCGACGAGGGTGCGCTGGCACTGCACGGCGGCTTCGCTGGTCGTCTCCCAGCCGAGCAAGGCCAGAACGAGTGATGACAGGATGGGGCCTTTGAGTGGCATGGACATGCTGCACCTCCGGGACACAGGATCTCTGCGTGGAGCTGGAGCAAGGTGCATGCCAGGAGCAGATTGCTTTAATTTTCAGTAGGTTGCAGCGGCAAACGAAACAGATTGGGGAGGATTCCCCAGCGGCTTTCCCCGAAACGGGGGGTGGGTTGCGGGTGCTCGTCACAAGATTTTCAGTGCCTGGGAGATCGGGCGCCGCCCGCGCGGCGCTTCGCAGCACAAGGCTGCTCCTACATCTGTTTCGGGCCAATTATTCCTGAGGCAAAGGCGCGCGCCCC
Organism: Pseudomonas sp. ABFPK; assembly: GCF_001586765.1. Lineage (NCBI taxonomy): Bacteria > Pseudomonadati > Pseudomonadota > Gammaproteobacteria > Pseudomonadales > Pseudomonadaceae > Pseudomonas > Pseudomonas sp. ABFPK. The sequence continues at coordinate 189,411 of NZ_LQXW01000078.1, forward strand.
CTTGGCGTCCACCTCGATATCGTGCTGGACAAACAAGGCGGTCGCGCGCGTTGGCACAGGCGTTACTGGCCAGAAACAGATGTAGGAGCAGCCTTGTGCTGCGAAGCGCCGCGCGGGCGGCGCTCGATCTCACAGGCACTGAAAATGCAGTGCCGGACACATGGCAGCCCTGACCCCAACCTCTCGACCTACACCCCACAGCCAACAAGGCCATCACCTGTAAGACATTTCTGAACATGAAACCAAATACTTCAGAAACGACCCGCTTAGGAATTATCGGGGCCGCGTTGCGGCCCGATCGCGACACAAGGCCGCTCCTGCAAGGGGTCTGCGCAGTCCAGGGGATTGATGTCACCCAACCAGGGCGCGTACGCAGAAGTACAGGATCGACGGGCCCATCAGGCAGCCCAACCCGGTATGGAAGGTGGCTGTCAGGGCCCCGTACGGCACCAGGCGCCGGTCGGTCGCCGCCAGCCCGGCCGTCACCCCCGACACCGTCCCCGCCAACCCGCCGAACACCATCGCCGAACGTGGGTTGTCCAGCGCCAGCAGGCGCGCCGATACCGGGGTGAACACCATCACCAGGATCGCCTTGATCAGCCCGGTGGCAATCGACAGTGCCATCACGTCCGAACTGGCCCCCAACGCTGCCCCGGTCACCGGTCCGACGATATAGGTCACCGCACCCGCACCAATGGTGGTCATGCTCACCGCATCACGGTAACCGAAGGCGTAGGCCACCGCAGCGCCGACAATGAATGGCAGCACCGTGCCGAGCAGCAGCGCCACCGCGCCGATCATCCCGGCCCTGCGCGCCTCGGTGGCCTGCACCTCGAAGGCCGTGGCGACAATGGCGAAGTCGCGCAGCATGGCCCCGCCCATCAGGCCGATGCCGGAGAACAGCGCCATGTCGGCCAGGCCTTTCTGGCCACCGGTAATGGTGCCGCCGACCCAGGCCAGCACCAGGCCGATGACGATGGCGATGGCCGAGCCGTGCACGCGGCCGAAGGTCAGGTACTTCGACAGCACCACCGACAACCACATGATCGCGCCCACCACCGCAAAGGCAGTGATCAAACCGTTATGTTCCAGGGCATTGTCAATGATTGGCCACATGATCAACGCCCTCCTGCAGGGGCGGCCTGCACATTGCTTTCGGGGCCGGCCTCCACTGCCGGCAGGGGTTCGCCGCGGTGGCTGCGGCTGATCAGGGCAATGGTCGCACCGCACACCAGTACCGCACCCACCGCCGCCAGCAACGCCACCGGCCCGCCGTGCAGGGCCGTGACCACGTTCTGCTGGGCAGCCATGGCCACCACCACCGGGATGTACATGGCGCCCCAGAAGCCCACGCCAAACTCGCATTCCTTGCTCATGCCGCCGTTGCGGTGCATGTACAGGCGTGCGCAGATCAGCAGGATCATGGCGATACCGACCCCGCCCACATTGGATTTGACGCCCAGCAGCACGCCCAGGAAGTCGCCGACGATGACGCCGGCAAGCGTGCAGACCGCCAGCAGTGCCACACCATAGATGATCATTGTTGTTGTCCTCAGGTAGTGTCGAAGTTGCTTGTTGTTGTTCTTCGTAAACACACTTTTGTGCAGCTTTTGCCCCCATGGAACTGAACTCTGTGGGAGCGGCTTTAGCCGCGAACACCGGCGCAGCCGGTGCCATGCACCGCGTTGGATTCTTCGCGGCTAAAGCCGCTCCCACAGGGGTCGCCATCCGCCGCAGTGCCGCTGTCATCGTTCGTCGGCCACCTCCTGGCGCAGCAGCGCATCCAGGGTGTCCCAGCGGGTGCCTTCAACAGCAACCACCCTGCCCTGTTCGAACACCGGCCGGGCCAGCCCGCCGAGCACGTTGCCGGGCGGCAGTTCCAGGTGCAGGCGCACGCCACGCTCATAGGCGTTGCGCAACGTAGCACGCCAGTCGACCACCCGCGCCATGTTGCCGGCCAGGTCGTCGCGCAGACGCTGTGGGTCGAATATCGGTCGAGCGCTGCTGCCGCTGAGGTAGGTGATACGCGGTCGCTGCAGCTCGACCGTGGCGAAGGCACTGGCCAGTTCGGCCGCCGGGCCATCCAGCAACGGGCAATGCGACGGCACGCTGACCGCCAGGCGCCGGGCAACGCCATGGCCCAGGCGGCGTGCCTTGGCGGCAACCGCAGCCATCGCACCATCGCTGCCGGCGATGACGATCTGGTTGTCGCTGTTGAGGTTGGCGACATAAACCTCGCCGCCCGTATCGCTCAACAAGCGTTCGACACAGGCCAGGTCCAGGCCGCTGAGTGCGGTCATGCCGTAGCCTTGCGGATAGGCGCGCTGCATCAGTTCGCCACGCAGGGCAACCAGGCGCACGGCATCGGCAAAGCCCAGGGCGCCCGCCATGACCGCCGCCGGGTAGGCGCCAATCGACAAGCCCGCCACGTAATCCGGCGCGGGGCTGCGCTGCATCAGCCAGCGCGCCCAGGCCACGCCAGCCAGCAGCAGGCACAGCTGCACGGCACGGGTCGTCTGCAGGGCCTGCTGGCTGTCCAGCGCCAGGGCCTGCTGGCCGAGGGTGTCACTGGCCTCTTCCAGCAATTGCGCGGCCCCCTCAGGCAGGCGCTGCAGCATGCCCACCTGCTGGGCGCCCTGGCCGGGGAAGGCGAACAGGCTGCTCATGCGGCACGCTCCATCGCTGCCCATGGGTCGCTGACCAGGCGTGGGCCATGGGCCGACTTGAGCAGCACGCGGCGGGCGAAGCCGGCCCACTCACGCAGGGCGACGGCACCCGCCGGGGTTTCCAGCTGCAGGTCGATACGACAAGGCGCGCAATCGAGGATATCCAGCAGCTCACGCGCCTGCGCCCGGGCCAGCGGTTGTGGCGTGCGCAGCAGCAAGTCCAGGTCGCTGTCGGCGTGTACCACCTCCATACCGGTGGCGATCTGGTACCCCACCCCACCTGTCGGCCCCCAGGCCAGGCCGCTGGCATCCAGTACCGGGGCGACCGAGGCCAGGGCCTGCAATGCAGGCCAAGGGCTCTCAGCTTGCCAGCGCAGCACTTCGGGGCCTTGCTGACACTGGATATCGGCCAGCCGCATCAGTACACCCGACCGCTGCGCCCTGCCCTGGCCACGCAGCCCCACCGCCACCCAGCCATTCGCACAGGTGGCACGGCGCACCACCACCGGCTGGCCGCTCAGCAGCACATCCTGCGCCCAACGCGGCGCATCAGCAGGCAGGCCCGATACGGGCATGCCCCAGAGCAGGTCGTGCGGCCTTGGCGCGTTCATCTCAAGCGCCCTGCCATTGGCGGCGCAGCTGTTCGCGCACCTGGCGCGAGGCGCTGCGGTTTTCGCCCGCCAGCCGCGACGACAGGTCGCTCGAGCTGCCGATGTCGCGCACCGCATCTGCCAGGCAGGCACGTACCTGGGCGATGTCGGCACTGCTCGGCGTCTCGGCGTTGTCCACCGTCAGGCGGCGCCACAGCAGGCCCAGCGAAGCGTAGCTGGCCAGGTCGTAGGCCATCGGCGGCACCTCGGCGGCCAGGGCTTCCAGTTGCTCGACGCTGCGCAGGGTGATGCGCGCTGCCGCCGCCTTGCCCATGGCGTGCACCATGACCCCGGCATCATCCAGGGCGATCAGGCGCTGGGCCTGGTAACCGTGGGCCAGGAAGGCACCAGACATGGCCTTGCCGACCAGCAGGCCGATCACCGGGTGCCCGGCCAGCCGTGCCTGGGCATAGGCCTGCACCGCAGCGGCCAACGCCTGATGAATCCCCAAGGCTTCCTCACGGCGGCCATAGGCCTGACTGGGCACGTCGATCACCGCGACGATGGCGCGCTTCTGACCGTGGCGGTCAGCCTCGACCGCTTCGCTCACAGCCTTGGCCAGGCCCCAGCCTTCCAGCAGGCCGACTTCGCCCGAGCGCGCACGAGGGAACGGGTTGTCGGCGTCCGGCACCACGGCGATGAAACGCGCCAGGCGGTTGTCCAGTTCGCCGTCGATTACCCGCAACGACGCGGGGTAGCCGGGCAAGGCTTGCCCACCGGCGAGGCCCGGCAGCCAGTTCAAGGCACGGTTCATTTGGCTTCTCCTTGGTACAGGTCACGCACGGCAGCGGCATCCAGTTGCGTGCAGTCATCGCCCAGCCGGGCCAGGCGTTCGAGGAACCAGGCGTGTTGACCGGCGCGATCCCTTGAAGGCTCGTCGAGCAATTGCAGCAAGCGTTCGCGCAACGCCTCGATGTCATCGGCCACACAGGCATCGACCAGGCCGCTGGCGTGGCGCTGCTCGCCGCCGGTCAAGCTCCAGATGAAGGGGCGGTCCTTGGCGTCGTATTCACCGATGCCCGCTTCCTGCTCGATCACTTGCGGGCCGTTGAGGCCCAGGCGGGCCTCGCGGGTGACCAGCAAGTGGCTGCAAAGGCCAGCGGCGATGGACATGCCGCCGAAACAGCCGACCGAACCTGCGACTAGGCCGACCACCGGCTGCCAGGCCCGCAGCTCGACAATCGCCGCCTGTATTTCGGCAATCGCCGCCAGCCCCAGGTTGGCTTCCTGCAGGCGTACACCGCCGGTTTCCAGCAGCAGCACGGCGCAGGTGGGGATGCCGTTGCGGTTGTCTTCGATGGCCAGTTCCAGCGCACCGGCGATCTTGGCCCCTCCCACCTCGCCCATGCTGCCGCCCTGGAAACTGCCTTCGATGGCAGCGACCACAGCGTTGCGCCCGTTCAGTAGACCCTTGGCGATGACCACGCCATCATCGGCCTGGGGCACGATGCCCTGGCGCGGCAGCCACGGTGACATCAGCCGGTCGAACGGCCCCAGCAGTTCACGGAAGCTGCCCGGGTCGAGCACGGCGCGGGCGCGCTGGCGGGCGCCCAGTTCGACAAAGCTGCGGCTGTGCAGCAAGCGCGCGATATCAGTCATGGGCGATCTCCTCGAAGCCTTGCTCCAGGCGCAGGCGCACCACGCCTGGGGTGGCGCCGAAATCATGGATGTCGATGTTCACGGCCGGCCAGGTGCGGCCCTCGAACAGGCGTTGGAACAGCTGCGCCCAGCGGGCAGCGCTGCCGTTGACCGAAGTCACCACCTGGATTTGCAGGCTACCGGCGGTGCCGGGTTCGATCAGCACTTCAAGGTCGCCGGAGCTGACGCAGCCCACCAGCGTGCGGCCACGCCCAGGGGCGGCGGCGGGGAATTGAAAGGTCAGGGTTTCCATGTCACAGGCTCCCGGCTTTGTCGAGGAACAGGCAGGCGGCCAGCAGATCGGCGGCGCCGCCCGGTGAGGCATTCAGCTGCAGCAGGTGCTGGTCCAGCCGGCGCAGCTGTCGGCGCCCGGCCAGCGTGGCGCTGCCGCCTTCGCTCAGCACGCTACGGGCGCCTTGCTGGACGGCAGCCAGCCCGGTCGGGCCGCTGCGCCAGAGCACGCAGGTATCGTTGAGCACGGCCATGATCGCCAGCAGCGCGTCCAGCCGGGCGTGCGGCTCGCTGGCACCGGCGACGCGGCTGCGCTGCAGTTGTGGCAGGCCGTGACCGATAACCGCCGGGAAACCTTGTTGCGCCTGTTCGCGGGCGCCGCCAGTGCCATAGCGGCGGCGTACCTGCAGGCCATGGCTGTCCTGGGTGGTCATGGCGGGGTCGTCGAACAGTGCGATGCGCCCGGCACGGGCAGCCAGGGTGTTGGTATCGGCCTGGGTGTCGAGGGCCTTGGATGCTACCAGCAGGCCGAGGGCCCAGATTGCGCCGCGGTGGGTGTTGACCCCACCGGTCGCGGCCAGCATCGCCGCCTCGCCTTCGCGGCCGAGCTGGCCCAGGGTGGCGCGCAGGGGCTGGCCGAGGGTGCCGATGGCCTGGGCGGCTTCGGCCATATTGCGCAGGCATGGCCACAGGGCCAGGGCCGAGGCATGCATCAGGGCCAGGGTCATGTCGTGGTGGGCGCCATTGCCACGGCGGTCGACCAGGCCGGGTTTGGGGGACAGGTCGGCTTCGTCGATCAGGGCTTCCACGGCCAGGTCGGCCAGGTGATCGGCCAGGGGTAATACGGTTGCCTGTGCTGGCCTCTTCGCGGGCACGCCCGCTCCCACAGGGACCGCGCAATCTTCAAGTGCATCACTTTCCCTGTGGGAGCGAGCATGCTCGCGAAGAAGCCCACGCGGTTGCAAGTCAAGTGCTTTCATCACCAGCTCCTGAAGCGTGCAGGCGGGTTGTAGAGGCCGCCGGACCATTCGACCAGGTCGGCGATGCTGCGCGCGGCCAGCAGTTCGCGGCTGGCGTCAGTGCGGCGGATGCCGAGGTCTTCAGGCAAGGCGACCAGGCCCTGCTGGCGCAGGCGCTGCGTGTCCTTGGGGTCGTGCCGCAGGCCGATGGCGGTAACCCCGGCCACGGCGGCGATCATCTGCTGGCGCTCTTCCAGGCTGCGGGCCTTGTACAGGTAGGCAATGCCCTCCTCGGTCAGCAGGTGGGTGACGTCGTCGCCATAGATCATCACCGGCGCCAGCGGCATGCCGGCTTTCCTGGCCACTTCCACGGCATCGAGGGTTTCCACGAAGGTGGGCTTGCCGCCTTCCTGGTAGGTCTCGACCATCTGCACCACCAGCTTGCGACCGCGTTCGAGCATGGTTTCCGGCACGGTCATGTCAAGCCAGGCCGGGGTCGCGTGACGCCGGCCACGGGGGTCGTGGCCCATGTTCGGGGCACCGCCGAAGCCGGCCAGGCGGCCGCGGGTCACGGTCGAGGAATGGCCATCGCCATCTACCTGCAGGGTGGCGCCGATGAACAGGTCGACGGCGTACTGCCCGGCCAGCTGGCACATCATGCGGTTGGAACGCAGCGAACCATCACGGCCGGTGAAGAAAACGTCCGGGCGCTGGGCGATGTAGTCCTCCATGCCCAGCTCGGTGCCGAAGCAGTGCACGCTTTCCACCCAGCCGGTCTCGATGGCCGGGATCAGCGTCGGGTGCGGGTTGAGTGTCCAGTTGCGGCAGATCTTGCCCTTCAGGCCCAGGGACTCGCCATAGGTGGGCAGGATCAGCTCGATGGCGGCGGTGTTGAAGCCAATGCCATGGTTCAGCGACTGCACCTGGTGCTTTTCGTAGATGCCGCGAATGGCCATCATCGCCATCAGCACATGCACCGGCTTGATGTGGCGCGGGTCGCGGGTGAACAGGGGCTCTATATAGAAAGGCTGGTCGGCAACCACCACGAAATCGACCCAGGATGCCGGGATATCGACCCGTGGCAGGTCATCCACGCGGTCCACCAGCTGGTTGACCTGGGCAATGACGATGCCGTCGCTGAACGCAGCCGGCTCCACCAAGGCCGGGGTGTCTTCGGTGCTGGGGCCGGTGAACAGGTTGCCGTCGCGATCGGCCATGAAGCCAGCCACCAGGGTGACGTTGGGGATCAGGTCGACCAGCAGCCGCGAGTACAGCTCGATATAGGTGTGGATGGCACCGACTTCGAGCAGGCCGTCTTCCAGCAGTTGGCCAATGCGCAGGCTCTGCGGGCCGGCGAACGAGAAGTCGAGCTTGCGGGCTATACCACGTTCGAACAGGTCGAGGTGCTCGGCCCGGCTGACGCTGGGCATGATCATGTGCAGTTCGTGCAGGCGCGCAGGGTCGACCTTGGCCAGCGCGCGGGAAAGGAAGTCGGCCTGCTTCTGGTTGTTGCCTTCGAGCACTACCCGGTCGCCGGGAGCCAGCAGCAGTTCCAGGGCTTCGACGATACGCTCGGTGGGCAGCACCACGCCGTCGGCGAGGTGGCGGACCCGGTCAAGGCGGCGCTGCTTTTCGGCGCGCCGCCGCGACCATTGCGGCGGTGGATTCTTGGTTGTTGTCATGGTGACTCCACGGGTTCGCTGTCGTGGGGTCACCTTAGGGCTGGGGTGGTGGGGGGATCAATCAAGCTACTGGCGCTTTCGTTACTGTCAGGTTAATGATTGGAGCGCGCTACCTTCGGGCAGGGCAAAAATGCACGATGCCCTTGCACAATTGTCGATTGTGCAAGGCAAATTCGCATGACAGGATCCTGCGATCCTCCAGCGAACTCCAGACTTCACTTGGAAAATCAATAACAAAGCAGGGAGAACGCAATGACTGCGCACGCTCATACCTCGGCAACCGACCATGTGCTGGCCGAGGTCCGCAACCAGATCGGCCATCTGACCCTGAACCGCCCCGCCGGCCTCAATGCCCTGACCCTGGACATGGTCCGCAGCCTGCGCCAGCACCTCGACCAGTGGGCCGAAGACCCGCACGTGCACGCCGTGGTACTGCGTGGCGAAGGCCCGAAAGGGTTCTGCGCCGGTGGCGATATCCGCTCGCTGCACGACAGCTTCAAGGCCGGCGAAACGCTGCATGAAACCTTCTTCGTCGAGGAATACGCCCTCGACCTGGCCATCCACCGCTACCGCAAGCCGGTGCTGGTGCTGATGGACGGCTTCACCCTCGGTGGCGGCATGGGCCTGGCCCAGGGCTGCGACCTGCGCGTGGTCACCGAACGCAGCCGCCTGGGCATGCCCGAAGTGGCAATCGGCTACTTCCCGGATGTGGGTGGCAGCTACTTCCTGTCGCGCATCCCTGGCGAGCTGGGCACCTACCTGGGGGTCAGCGGCGGCCAGATCCAGGCAGCCGATGCACTGTACTGCGGCCTGGCCGACTGGTACCTGGCCAGCGACCAGCTGGCAGCCCTCGACCAGGGCCTGGACCAGCTGCACTTCGGCGACCAGCCACTCAAGGACCTGCAGAACCTGCTGGCCAGGCTCGGCACCCAGGTGCTCGACGATGCGCCGCTGGAAAAACTGCGCCCGGTCATCGACCACTTCTTCGCCCTGCCCGACGTGCCCGCCATCGTCGAGCAACTGCGTGCGGTGAGCATTGGCGACAGCCATGCCTGGGCGGTAGCCACCGCCGACCAGCTGGAAAGCCGCTCGCCGCTGGCCATGGCGGTTACTCTGGAGATGCTGCGCCGGGGTCGCCACCTGAGCCTTGACGACTGCTTTGCAATGGAGCTGCACCTGGACCGCCAGTGGTTCCAGCACGGCGACATCATCGAAGGCGTGCGCGCGCTGATCATCGACAAGGACAAGCAGCCACGCTGGAACCCGCCGACCCTGGCCGCACTGCAACGCCAGCGGGTCGACCAATTCTTCGAAGGCCTGTGAGCCCGGGAGTACACAGATGCAAGACCTGGAACTGAGCGAAGAACAGATCATGATCCGCGACATGGCCCGGGACTTTGCCCGTGGCGAGATCGCCCCGCATGCCCAGGCCTGGGAAAAGGCCGGCTGGATCGACGATGGCGTGGTGCGCAAGATGGGCGAACTGGGCCTGCTGGGCATGGTGGTGCCGGAAGACTTTGGCGGCAGCTACACCGACTACGTCGCCTACGCCCTGGCGGTGGAAGAGATCGCCGCCGGCTGCGGTGCCACCGGAGCGATGATGAGCATCCACAACTCGGTGGGCTGCGGCCCGCTGCTGGCCTACGGCACGGCCGAACAGCAACAGCAGTGGCTGCCACGCCTGGCCACCGGCGAGGTGATCGGCTGCTTCTGCCTGACCGAGCCACAGGCCGGTTCCGAGGCGCACAACCTGCGCACCCGCGCCGAACTGGTGGATGGCCAGTGGGTGATCAACGGTGCCAAGCAGTTCGTCAGCAACGCTCGCCGCGCCGGCCTGGCCATCGTCTTCGCGGTGACCGACCCGGAGCTGGGCAAAAAGGGCCTGTCGGCGTTCCTGGTGCCCACCGACAACCCGGGCTTCAAGGTCGATCGCAGCGAGCACAAGATGGGCATCCGCGCTTCCGACACCTGCGCGGTCACCTTCGACAACTGCCGCATCCCTGCCGCCAATATCCTCGGTGAGCGTGGCAAGGGCCTGGCCATCGCCCTGTCCAACCTCGAGGGTGGCCGTATCGGCATTGCTGCCCAGGCACTGGGCATTGCCCGCGCCGCGTTCGAGGCGGCGTTGGCCTACTCGCGTGATCGGGTGCAGTTCGGCAAGCCGATCAACGAACACCAGAGCATCGCCAACCTGCTGGCCGACATGCAGGTGCAGGTGAATGCCGCGCGCTTGCTGATCCTGCATGCCGCACGCCTGCGCAGCGCCGGCAAGCCGTGCCTGTCGGAAGCTTCGCAGGCCAAGCTGTTCGCCTCGGAGATGGCCGAGCGGGTGTGTTCGATGGCGATCCAGGTGCATGGCGGGTATGGCTACCTGGAGGATTACCCGGTCGAGCGCTACTACCGCGATGCGCGGATCACGCAGATCTATGAAGGGTCTAGCGAGATCCAGCGGATGCTGATTGCGCGGGAGTTGAAGCACTACCCGCTTTAAAACCTTGCGCGATCCCTGTAGGAGCGGCCTTGTGTCGCGATAGGGCCGCATGGCGGCCCCAGCAATTTGTGCATCGAAGCTGACATCCTGGGGCCGCTTTGCGGCCCTATCGCGACACAAGGCCGCTCCTACAAGGGCCAGCGTTAACCGCCCCGCACTCGGCTATCGCCAATACCGCGAATCATCCACCACCCTGGCATGCCCCTCGAACAGCGCCGGCAGTTGCTCCTTGAGGTAGTCGATCCAGGTGCGCACCTTGGCATCCAGATAATGCCGTGACGGGTAAATCGCATAAAGCGCGCTCTCGCGCAGGCGATACGGCGCCAGCAAGCGACACAACCGCCCCTGCTCGATCGCCTGGCTGGCGGTGTAGAACGGCAGCAGGCCAATGCCCATGCCCAGCTCGCTGGCCACCAGCATGGCGTCGGCGACGTTGGTGGAAAAACTGTCGTTCGGTGCGATCACGCACTGGTCCACCCCTTGCGGAAACACCCAGTCACCTTCGTACATCGGATAAGCCATGCGCAGGCAACGGTGCTGGTGCAGGTCTTCCGGGCGCTCTGGCACGCCGTGGGCCAACAGGTAGCTCGGCGCCGCGCAGGGGATGCTGAAAATGTTGCCCAGCGGCACAGCGATCAGCTGCGAATCCGGTAACGCACCGTCCACGGTAATCACCACGTCATGCCCTTCGGCCAGCGGGTCGGGGTTGCGCTGGGACAGGGTCAGTTCGATCACCACCTCCGGGCACAATGCGTTGTAGCCGGCCACCAGCGGCATCAGCAACAGGCCCATCCCGTGCGGGCAATGCAAGCGCAGGCGGCCGCGGGGCGTGAGGTGCGCGCCACGGGCTTCACCCACCGCCTCTTCGGTCAGCAACATGATCTGCCGCGCGCGCTCGAGAAACCGCTCGCCCGCCTCGCTCATGCGCAAACGCCGCGTGGTGCGGTGCAGCAGGCGGGTCTGCAGCTGGTTTTCCAGCTCGGCAACGATGCGCGAAACCTGCGCCGCGGAAATATCCAGGGCATTGGCGGCCGCAGCGAAGCTGCCGCATTCCACCACACGGGCGAAGGTACGCATGGCATGCAGCATGTCCATGAAGGTGCTCCTTGTTCGGTCTTATTCTTGCGTTACAGGCAGGAATCTATCACGGGTTAGCCCATTTATTGTGGATGGCCAATGAATGGATCATTAGTCATACATTGAAAAAAGGAGCCTGCCATGAAACGTTCGATCGCTGTCCTTGCCGTTACCGCTGCCCTCGCCTCGTTCGGTGCCCTTGCCGACACCGGCAGCAACCAGCCGGTCAGCAGCAGCAACTACGAATACGGCATGCCGCTGGACGTGGCCAAGGTCATCTCCATCACCCCGCCCAGCAACGCCGCCGACTGCCAGGTTGGTACCGCGCACATGGTGTATGTCGACCACCAGGGGCAGAAGCGCGAAATCGACTACCGGGAAATGGGCAACTGCTCGCAGCAGTGAGTCAGGCCAGTACCTCGGTGATCCAGCCGACCTGTTGCCTGAAGTCGTCGATTTTCGCCTGAGGCACCGCACCGCGGGCCCGCTCGAAGTTGGCCAGGGTCTGCTGCTTCTGCCGCAGCATGCGCCGCCACTTGACCAGAAACGCCTCGCTTTTCTCCTTCACCAGCACCGGGCCGAAGTACAGCTGTTCAGCGGTGTACGCCGCCCTGCCCGGCTCGGCGACGATGATCTCGTAGTCGAAGCGGTTCTCCCGCAGCAGTTCTTCGCTGACGATCCGGTAACCATTGCCCATCAGCCACTGGCGCAGTTCGCGCTCGGCGCCATTGGGCTGCAGCACCAGGCGCGTGACGCCAGCCAGGCGCTGCTTGCCGGCCTCGAGGATCTCGCACATGGTGTCGCCCCCCATGCCGCAGATGCTGATCACCGAGATGCGATCTCCCGGCTCGACCGCTGCCAGGCCATCGGCCAGGCGCACGCTGACCCGTCCTTCCAGGCCGTTCCTGCGGACGTTGCGCTGGGCCGAGGCGAACGGCGTCTGCGCCACCTCGCCCGCTACCGCCGCGTCCAATATGCCGCGCAGCATCAAGGCCACCGGCAGGTAGCCATGGTCCGAGCCGATGTCGGCCAGGCGCGCGCCTTGCGGTACTTGTGCAGCCACGCGCTCCAGGCGCCTGGACAATGTCTGTTCGTTCAACGTAAACCCCTGCTTTGCAATCGGCCGCGATTCTGACGGCGAACGCCACGCATTTCAAACACCGGGGCGCCCTCGACCGGGCCGGCGCGCTCGCGTAGGCTTGCCGCTTTCCTTCCGTAGCAAGGCAAAACACACCATGGCACAAGCAGACATCATCTACACCCCGGACCCGGACGCCGAGTCGATTTCTTCCGACGTTGCCGAATACAACGGCGTGCTGGTCACCACGCAGATCCCGACCCACGCTGATGGCAGCCTGGAGCTGGGCGGCATCGTCGAGCAGAGCGAGTGCACCCTGCAGGCGCTGAAGGTGGCGCTGGAGAAGGCCGGCAGCGGCATGGACCGCGTGCTGCACCTGACCATCTACCTCACCGACATGGCCGACCGCGCGGCATTCAACGAGGTGTACCAGCGCTTCTTCAGCAAGCCCTGGCCGGTACGCGCCGCCGTGGGTGTGGCTGCACTGGCGTTCGAAGGCATGCGCGTGGAAGTGACCGCAATGGCTGCCAAGCGCTGACTTTTGCCTGAGGCACGATCCTTGTAGGAGCGGCCTTGTGTCGCGATGGGGTGCAAAGCACCCCCAGATTATCAGCTCCGCAGCATATATTGCCGGGGCCGCGTTGCGGCCCTTCGCGACGCAAGGCCGCTCCTACAAGCACCCCGATGATGCCGCCAGCCCGTTTCGCCGCTACAATGCCCGCCTAAACCGTGACAGCCCGAACCTATAACGACATGTCCCTTCCAAAGAATCACCTGGAACTGCTCAGCCCTGCCCGTGACGTGGCCATCGCCCGCGAAGCGATCCTGCACGGCGCAGACGCCATCTACATCGGTGGCCCGAGCTTCGGCGCGCGCCATAACGCCTGCAACGAAGTCAGCGATATCGCCGAACTGGTCGAGTTCGCCCATCGCTACCATGCACGCGTGTTCACCACCATCAACACCATCCTCCACGACAACGAGCTGGAGCCCGCGCGCAAGCTGATCCACCAGCTGTACGACGCTGGTGTCGACGCACTGATCGTGCAGGACCTGGGGGTGATGGAGCTGGATATCCCGCCGATCGAGCTGCACGCCAGCACCCAGACCGACATCCGCACCCTGGAACGGGCCAAGTTCCTCGACCAGGCCGGCTTCTCCCAGCTGGTGTTGGCGCGTGAGCTGAACCTGCAGCAGATCCGCGCCATCGCCGCCGAAACCGACGCCGCCATCGAATTCTTCATCCACGGTGCGCTGTGCGTGGCCTTCTCCGGCCAGTGCAACATCTCCCATGCGCAGACCGGCCGCAGCGCCAACCGCGGCGACTGCTCGCAAGCCTGCCGCCTGCCCTACACCCTGAAGGATGACCAGGGCCGCGTGGTCGCGTTCGAGAAGCACCTGCTGTCGATGAAGGACAACAACCAGACCGCCAACCTGGCTGACCTGGTCGACGCCGGCGTGCGCTCGTTCAAGATCGAAGGCCGCTACAAGGACGTGGCCTATGTGAAGAACATCACCGCCCACTACCGCAAGGAACTCGACGCCATCCTCGAAGGCCGCCCGGAGCTGGCCCGTGCCTCCAGCGGCCGCACCCAGCACTTCTTCGTGCCCGACCCGGACAAGACCTTCCACCGCGGCAGCACCGACTACTTCGTCACCGACCGCAAGGTCGACATCGGCGCCTTCGACTCGCCAACCTTCACCGGCCTGCCGGTGGGCGTGGTGGAAAAGGTCGGCAAGCGTGACATGCAGGTGGTCACCGAGGTGCCGCTGACCAACGGCGACGGCCTCAATGTGCTGGTGAAGCGTGAGGTGGTGGGCTTCCGTGCCAACATCGCCGAACCGCGTGGCGAATTCGAGGAAGACGGCCAGAAGCGCTACCGCTACCGCGTCGAGCCCAACGAAATGCCTGAAGGCCTGCACAAGCTGCGGCCCAACCACCCGCTGTCGCGCAACCTCGACCACAACTGGCAGCAGGCCCTGCAACGCACCTCGGCCGAGCGCCGCGTCGGCGTGCAATGGCACGCGGTACTGCGCGAGCAACGCCTGGTGCTGACCGTCACCAGCGAGGAAGGCGTGGGCACGCAAGTGGCACTGGAAGGCCCGTTCGGCCCGGCCAACAAGCCGCAGCAGGCGCTGGACCAGCTGCACGACCTGCTCGGCCAGCTGGGCACCACCATGTACCACGCCGACAGCATCGAGCTGGACGCCCCACAGGCTTACTTCGTCCCCAACTCGCAGCTCAAGGCCCTGCGCCGCGAAGCCATCGAGGCGCTGACGGCAGCACGGGTGCAGGCGCACCCGCGTGGCGGGCGCAAGGCCGAGACCACGCCACCGCCGGTTTACCCGGAGTCGCACCTGTCGTTCCTGGCCAACGTGTACAACCAGAAGGCCCGCGACTTCTACCACCGCCACGGCGTGCAGCTGATCGACGCGGCCTACGAGGCCCATGAAGAGCACGGCGAAGTGCCGGTGATGATCACCAAGCACTGCCTGCGCTTCTCCTTCAACCTGTGCCCCAAGCAGGCCAAGGGCGTGACCGGCGTGCGCACCAAGGTGGCGCCGATGCAGCTGATCCAGGGTGATGAAGTGCTGACCCTGAAGTTCGACTGCAAGCCGTGCGAAATGCACGTGATCGGCAAGATGAAAAGCCACATCATCGACCTGCCGACCCCGGGCAGCGCGGTGGCCCAGGTGGTTGGGCACATCAGCCCGGAAGACCTGCTGAAGACCATTCCGCGCGGGCCGCATTGATCGGTGGCCTGCAAGGGCCCTTTTGCGGCTGAAGCCGCCTGCATGGTGATACTCGAAGGGATGGTGGGACGACTCGGGAAGACCCGACAATGCTCGCCTGCAAAAAACCGTTTGCCCCCGCGCAAACCTGCGCCCGCCAAGCCCTTCTTGTACACTCCTCGCATTAGCCCCCACCTGCACATTTTTTGGTGAACGCATGATCGAGGTAACCGAGGTTTCCATTGCCGAGCTGCGCGATGCGCTCGAGTCGGGCCGCACGACGGCGGTCGAGCTGGTCCAGGCCTACCTGGCGCGCATCGACGCCTACGATGGCGCCGACACCGCCACCGCCCTGAACGCCGTTGTGGTACGCAACCCCGAGGCGCTGAATGAGGCCGCAGCCTCCGACGCCCGTCGCGCCAAAGGCCAGGTCCTGAGCCCGCTGGACGGCATCCCCTACACCGCCAAGGACAGCTACCTGGTCAAAGGCCTGACCGCTGCCTCCGGCAGCCCTGCCTTCAAGGACCTGGTGGCCCAGCGCGACGCCTTTACCATCGAACGCCTGCGCGCCGCCGGCGCCGTATGCCTGGGCAAGACCAACATGCCGCCCATGGCCAACGGCGGCATGCAGCGCGGCGTGTATGGCCGCGCCGAAAGCCCGTACAACGCCAACTACCTGACCGCACCGTTCGCCTCGGGCTCGTCCAACGGTGCCGGCACCGCCACTGCCGCCAGTTTCAGTGCCTTCGGCCTGGCCGAAGAAACCTGGTCCAGCGGCCGCGGCCCGGCATCCAACAATGGCCTGTGCGCCTATACCCCGTCGCGTGGGGTGATTTCGGTGCGTGGCAACTGGCCGCTGACACCGACCATGGACGTGGTGGTTCCCTATGCCCGTACCATGGCCGACCTGCTGGAAATCCTCGACGTGGTCGTAGCCGACGACGCCGACAAGCGCGGCGACCTGTGGCGCCTGCAACCCTGGGTGCCAATCCCGGCGGCTTCGACGGTGCGCCCGGCTTCGTACCTGGACCTGGCCGTGGATGCCAGCGCGCTCAAGGGCAAGCGCTTTGGCGTGCCACGCATGTACATCAATGCCGATGCCGAAGCCGGCACCTCCGAAAAGCCAGGCATCGGCGGCCCGACTGGCCAGCGCATCCACACCCGTGCCACGGTGATCGACCTGTGGCAGCAGGCCCGCCAGGCACTGGAGGCGGCTGGTGCCGAAGTACTGGAAGTGGACTTCCCGCTGGTATCCAACTGCGAAGGCGATCGCCCTGGCGCACCGACCGTGTACAACCGCGGCATCGTCAGCAAGGAATTCCTGCATGACGAACTGTGGGAGCTGTCGGGCTGGGCCTTCGACGACTTCCTGCGCGCCAACGATGACCCCAGGCTCAACCGCCTGGCCGATGTCGACGGGCCGCAGATCTTCCCCCACGACCCGGGCACCCTGCCCAACCGTGAGGACGACCTGGCCGCTGGCATGGACGAGTACGTCAACATGGCCAAGCGTGGCCTGAAGACCTGGGACCAGATCGAGACCCTGCCCGACGGCCTGCGCGGCCTGGAGCAGACCCGCAAGATCGACCTGGAAGACTGGATGGACAAGCTGGGCCTGGACGCGGTGCTGTTCCCCACCGTGGCCGACGTGGGCCCGGCGGATGCCGACGTCAACCCGGCGTCGGCGGACATCGCCTGGAGCAACGGTATCTGGGTGGCCAACGGCAACCTGGCAATCCGTCACCTGGGCGTGCCTACCGTGACCGTGCCGATGGGCGTGATGGCCGATATCGGCATGCCGGTGGGGCTGACCTTTGCTGGCCGGGCTTACAGCGACAATGCGCTGCTGAGCTTTGGTGCAGCCTTCGAGGCGACCGGGTCGCGTCGAATGATCCCGCCGCGTACCCCGCCCCTGGGCTGAGGGTTAAAAGGGCCGCTTTGCGGCCCATTCGCGGGTAAACCCGCTCTCATAGAACAACACATGACTCATTGGTTCGGCGAGGTTCTGTAGGAGCAGCCTTGTGCTGCGAAGAGGCCGGTACTGACAAGGCCTGTCTGTTGCTTGTACCGGCCTCTTCGCAGCACAAGGCTGCTCCTACAAAGGCCGCGTCAGACGAGCGATATTTGTTCTCTGCGCGACAGCGCAGCCCAAAAGGGCTGAGTAATCTCCCACAGGGACCCCACAGGTATTGAATACCGTGGGGTCCCTGTAGGAGCGGGTTTACCCGCGAATGGGCCTGGAAAAGCAAATCGCCTAATTCAACTTTATGTGTAAAAATACACAAAACGTTGATTTCGTGATCTGCCATGCCTATTACCCCCAGCGAAGAACGCCAGCTCACTCTCACCGTCCTCAAGGCCGCCATCCAGGCCCTGGGCAGCGTTGCGGCGCGCAACATGGAAATCCTCCTGCACGACCTCGACCACCCGGAACACTCCGTGGTGGCGATCGTCAACGGCCATCTTTCCGGGCGCAGCGTCGGTAGCCCAATCCTCGCCGCCCCGGAACAGGACCAGGGTTTCAAGGCACTGATGCAGGCCTCGGCCGATCAGCACGGCTGCGAGCCGGTGGTGCTGCCCGACTACCCCACCACGCTGAAGGGCCGCACACTGCGCAGCGCCACGGCCATCTTCCGTGACAGCAGCGGCCACCCCTTCGCCAGCCTCTGCGTCAACACCGACGTCACCGGCCTGGATGCAGCCATGAATTTTCTCCGGCAGTTCCAACCAACAGCGGCCGCACCTGCCGTCAGTGAACCCGCCGACATGGAACTGCTGATGAGCGAGATAATCCAGGCATCCCTGCAGCGCAGCGGCCAGGGGCGAATGAACAAGCAGGCCAAGGTAGAAGCCGTAAGAGTGATGCAGGAGCGCGGCCTGTTCATCGTCAAGGGCGGCGTGGAAAAGGCCGCCAGCGCCCTGGGTGTGACCCGCTACACCGTTTACAACTACCTCGAGCAACTGCGCGGAGCCAGCCAATGACCTTGCATATCCATACCCCCCTGATCGAGTCCCGCCCGCTGTCGCTGGCCGCGGGCAGCAACGTCTGGCTCAAGCTCGATGCCCTGCAGCCCTGCGGCTCGTTCAAGCTGCGCGGCGTGGGCCATGCCTGCGAGGTGCACCATGCCCGTGGCGCTCGGCATTTCGTGTCTTCCTCGGGCGGCAACGCCGGCCTGGCTGTAGCTTATGCCGGGCGCAAGCTGGGCGTGCCAGTGACCGTGGTGGTACCCGAGACCACCACCGAGCGGGCCAAGGACCTGCTGCGCCTGGAGGGCGCCAAGGTGGTGGTGCATGGCAGCTCCTGGCAGGAGGCCAACGCCCTGGCGCAGACCTTGGTCGGCCCGGATGACGCCTTCATCCACCCATTCGATGACCCGCTGCTGTGGGCCGGGCATGCCAGCCTGGTGGATGAAGTCGCCGAGACCGGCGTGAGGCCGGACGCCGTGGTGTTGTCGGTGGGCGGTGGCGGTTTGCTCAGTGGCGTGGTCGAGGGGCTACAGCGCAACGGCTGGGGCGATGTACCAATTCTGGCGGTGGAAACCGAAGGCGCGGCATCGCTGCATGCGGCCATGCGGGCGGGGCATTCGGTGGAGCTGGAACGTATTGCCTCGGTGGCGACGTCGCTGGGGGCCAAGCGTGTGGCTGACCAGGCGCTGGTGAGCGTGCAGCAGCATCCGGTGCACAGCCACCTGGTCAGTGACCGCGCTGCGCTGGAAGCCTGCGAGCGGTTCCTGCTGGACCATCGCGTGCTGGTGGAGCCAGCTTGTGGAGCAGCCTTGGCGTTGGCCTATGCACCGGGCGCCCTGGCGCAGTACCAGAATGTGCTGGTGGTGGTTTGTGGCGGGGCTACCGCCACGCTGGAGCAGATCCAGGCGTGGTTGCAGCAGGTGGATTGAGGTTACCTGTACCGGCCTCTTCGCGGGCTTGCCCGCTCCCACAGATTGGACTGCGCAAGGTCTGAAGCAAGCGCATTTCCTGTGGGAGCGGGTTCACCCGCGAACACCGGCGAAGCCGGTGCCATCCAATACGACACTCATCGGATTCTCCTTGCGGCACCCGGTTGCTGATTACGATAGTCACATGCCGCTGTTCTACTAAGCCCACCGCAACCGGAAAATTCCCGTCGCAACAGCGTCAACCACGACGAAATGCGTAACCCACCCTTTCGGTCTGCGGCAAGTGAAGGCACAATGCGTGTCCTTTTTTTGGCCGGCCTGGCCGGGGGCCTTTAAATGATCAAGACGCCGTACTACCTCATCGATAAAACCAAGCTGCTGGGCAACATGGAGAAGATCGCCTACGTGCGCGAACACTCCGGCGCCAAGGCACTGCTCGCCCTCAAGTGCTTTGCCACCTGGTCAGTCTTCGACCTGATGCAACAGTACATGGACGGCACCACCTCTTCGTCGCTGTACGAGCTCAAGCTCGGTCGCCAGAAGTTCGCCGGCGAAACCCACGCCTACAGCGTGGCCTGGGCCGACGACGAGGTCGAGGAAATGCTCGAGAACTGCGACAAGATCATCTTCAACTCGATCGGCCAGCTGCAGCGCTTCGCCGAACAGTCCGAAGGCAAGGTCCGTGGCCTGCGCGTCAACCCGCAGGTCAGCAGCTCCGACTACCTGCTGGCAGACCCTGCCCGCCCGTTCAGCCGCCTGGGCGAATGGGACCCGGCCAAGGTCGAACAGGTGATCGAGCAGATCTCCGGCTTCATGTTCCACAACAACTGCGAGAACGGCGACTTCGGCCTGTTCGACAAGATGCTCACGCACATCGAAGAGCGCTTCGGCCACCTGCTGCACAAGGTCGAGTGGGTCAGCCTCGGTGGCGGCATCCATTTCACCGGTGAAGACTACGCGCTGGACGCCTTCTGCGCGCGCCTGAAAGCCTTCTCGGAAAAATACGGCGTGCAGGTGTACCTGGAGCCGGGCGAAGCCGCCATCACCAACAGCGCCTCGCTGGAAGTGACCGTGCTCGACACCCTGTACAACGGCAAGCACCTGGCCGTGGTCGACAGCTCGATCGAAGCGCACATGCTCGACCTGCTGATCTACCGCCTCAACGCCAAGATGGCCCCCAACGACGGCGCGCACACCTACATGGTCTGCGGCAAGTCGTGCCTGGCCGGTGACATCTTCGGCGAATACCAATTCGATCGTCCGCTGGCCATCGGTGATCGCCTGTCGTTCGTCGACGCGGCGGGTTACACCATGGTCAAGAAAAACTGGTTCAACGGTCTGAAAATGCCATCCATCGTGGTCAAGCAACTCGACGGCAGCGTCGAAGTGGTGCGCGAGTTCGGTTTCGAAGACTACGTTTCCAGCCTGTCGTAAGACCGGCTTTCAGTAAGGAGCAAGGGATAAATTGAAGAAGAACGTTCTTATCATTGGTGCAGGAGGTGTCGCCAAGGTGGTGGCCCACAAGTGCGCGCAGCATAACGACGAACTGGGTCGTATCGCCATCGCGTCACGGAACATCTCCAAATGCCAGGCCATCATCGACAGCGTCAAGGCCAAGGGTAGCCTCAAGGTACCCGCCGACATCCAGGCCTTCTCGCTCAATGCTCTCGATGTCGAGGCTACCAAGGCACTGATCCGCGAGACCGAATCGCAGATCGTGATCAACGTTGGTTCCGCCTTCCTCAACATGTCGGTGCTGCGTGCCTGCATCGATACCGGTGTCGCCTACCTGGACACCGCCATCCACGAAGAGCCGGGCAAGATCTGCGAGACCCCGCCGTGGTACGGCAACTACGAGTGGAAACACCTCGAAGAGTGCCAGGCAAAGAACATTACCGCCATTCTCGGCGTCGGTTTCGACCCGGGTGTGGTGAACAGCTACGCCAAGCTGGCGCAGCAACAGTATTTCGACAGCATTGACTCGATCGACATCCTCGACGTCAATGCCGGTTCGCATGGCAAGTACTTCGCCACCAACTTCGACCCGGAAATCAACTTCCGTGAGTTCACCGGGCAAGTGTGGAGCTGGCAGAACAGCCAGTGGACCAGCAACACCATGTTCGAGGTCAAGCGTACGGACGACCTGCCGGTGGTGGGTTCGCAGAACCTGTACCTGACCGGCCACGATGAGGTTCACTCGATTTCGAAGAACCTCAACGTGCCGAACGTGCGTTTCTGGATGAGCTTCGGCGAGCACTATATCAACGTGTTCACCGTACTGAAGAACCTGGGCCTGCTCTCCGAGCAACCGGTGAAAACCGCCGAAGGCCTGGAAGTGGTACCGCTGAAAGTAGTCAAGGCCGTGCTGCCGGACCCAGCCTCCCTGGCCCCGGGCTACACCGGCAAGACCTGCATCGGTGACCTGGTCAAGGGCACCAAGGATGGCCAGCCGCGCGAAGTGTTCATCTACAACGTGGCCGACCACGAAGAAGCCTACGCCGAGACCGACAGCCAGGGTATTTCCTACACCGCCGGTGTACCGCCAGTGGCTGCCGCCCTGCTGGTCGCCCGTGGCGAGTGGGATGCCAAGCGCATGGTCAACGTCGAGGAGCTGCCAGCCGAGCCGTTCCTCAAGGCACTGGACGTCATGGGCCTGCCGACCCGCGTCAAGGATGAAAAAGGCGATCGTCCTTGGGACGCTGAAGCCTAAGCAGCAAAGCAGAGGGGGCGCCATCAAGGCGCCCCCTCTGCTTTTGCAGGCCACGTGTAAGTCTAGATGCCCTGGCCAGAGGGCTTTGCCTGCTCAGCCAGCTTTTCCAGCAATACCTTGGCCAGCGCCTTGTCCGAGAACGGGTTTTGCCCGGTGATGAGTTCGCGGTCCACCACCACATTGGGTTGCCAGGCCTTGGCGTAGCCCATGTCGCCCCCTGCCATTGCCATGGCGTTGGCCGGGTAGAACAGCAGCCGCTGGTCCTTGAGCGAACCTTCGAATACCTGCTCCTCCGGGTCGGAGAAAATGGTCATCTTGTAACCCTTGTACAACCAGTCGGTGGCTGCAGGCTTTTCACCACGCGCCAGCGCCGACTGGTAGCTGGCCGGGTCCTGCTGGGCCGAGAGCAAGGCGATGGGGCCGTGGCAGATCGCGGCTGTAGGCTTGCCGGCTTGATGGAAATGCCGCAGCAAGGCGCCCACGTCCGGGTTGTTGGCCAGGTCGATCAACGGCGCATGGCCGCCGGGGATGAACAGCCCGGCATAGCGGCCCAGGTCACCTGCCAGTACTTCTTTCACCGACAGGGTATCGTCAATGCCCGGCAGGCCTTGCACGACCTTCTCGATCCGGCGCATCTCCACCGCATCGCCGGCAAAGTAGCTCGGGTCGATCGAACGCTGGTCGACACTCGGGGCATTACCCTTGGGGGTAACCAGCACCAGCTTGTAGCCAGCCTTGAGCAACTGGTCGGCAGGCACGCCGAATTCGTTCAGGTAGTAGCCGGTGGCGTAGCGCTTGCCGTCCTGCAGGGGCAGCTGGTGCTCGCTGGACAACAGCACCAGCACCTCTCCCTTGGGCGCAGCGTGGGCGCCGGTGGCAAGCAGGGTGCTGGCAACAGCCAGGGCAAGCCGGGACATCTTGGTCATGCAACAGTCTCCTGATCAGGCAAATAGAGCTGTCCGCTCATGTTGGCGGGGATGCGTTCATGCTAACGGCGAGGCTATGATTCGATAATTCGAAAGCTCTCATGCCTGTGATCCAGAAAATGAATATCTCCAGCAAGGACTTCAACCTGCTGTACCTGTTCCATGTGCTGTACCAGGAACGCAACGCCACCCTCGCCGCCCAGCGCATGGCGCTGAGCCAGCCGGCCCTAAGCCACAAGCTCAACAAGCTGCGCCATCAGTTTGGCGACCCGCTGTTCGTGCGCGCGCCCAGGGGCCTGACCCCGACGCCACGCGCCCACGAACTGGCGCCTGAGGTAGAACGCCTGGTAGTGGGCCTGGAAGGTTTTTATGAGCGCTGCGAAGGGCAGGACTTCCTCGCCCGCCCTGCCCGACTGCACCTGTACAGCACCGATTATGTGGAGCAGACCCTGTTGCCCAGGCTGCTGCCGATCCTGCGTAGCCAGGCACCGAACCTGACGCTGGTCACCTGCAACACCCGCGGTCTGCTGCCTCGCGAAGAACTGGAGAAAGGCACCTGTGACCTGGCCGTTGCCGGGTTCTACACCGACCTGCCGGAAACCTTCCACCAACAGCGCCTGCTCAGTGAGCACTTGGTAGTGCTGGCCTCGCGCAGCCATCCAGGCCTGGAAAACGGCCTGGACCTCGATACCTTCCTTGCCAGCGACCACCTGCTTACCACCCTCACCGGCGACCTCGATGGCCTGGTCGACCGCGCCTTGCGCAGCCAGGGCATGCAACGGCGGGTCGTGGCTGGCCTGTCGAGTTTCCTGGCCCCCATGCGCCTGCTGCGCGGCACCGATCTGCTGCTCACCTGCCTGCGCTCGCTGGCCACCGAAGCCGTCGAACGTGACGACGACCTGCTCATGTACCCGCTGCCGCTGACATTGCCAGCGATCGAGGTGATGCAGATCTGGCACGAACGCACCCACGCCGACCCCTTGCGCCGCTGGTTTCGCCAACAGCTGTGGAACGTCGCCCAAGAGGCAGCCGCCTGCGCGAGTAACAATTTCTAAACAACGATGTGACATTTTTTCTCAGCTTTCTCGCCAAGGAGCTGTCAGATGAAGGTCACGGTTTTCGGTACCGGCTATGTCGGCCTCACCCAGGCAGTGTGCCTGGCCCAGGTGGGCCATTCGGTGTTGTGCATGGATGTCGACGCCGAGCGGGTCGCCAGCCTCAATGCAGGCCATTGCCCGATCTTCGAGCCCGGCCTTGCGCCGATGCTGGAGAAGAACCTGGCCTGCGGTCGCCTTCGCTTCACCACCGACGCCAGCGAAGCGGCCAACTACGCAAAGGTGCAGTTCATTGCCGTCGGCACCCCGCCTCAGGCCGATGGCAGCGCCGACCTGAAGCACGTGTTCGCCGTGGTCGACAGCATCCTCGAACATGCCGATGGCCCCAAGCTGATCGTCAACAAATCCACCGCGCCGGTTGGTACGGTGCACCGCATCAAGGCGCGCATCGCCCAGGCCGTGGCCGATACCAGCCGCTTGCGCGTCGTCAGCAACCCCGAGTTCCTCAAGGAAGGCTCGGCGGTCGATGACTGCATGCGCCCCGAGCGCATCATCATCGGTGGCGCGGAGCCCGCCGAAGTAGAGCTGCTGCGCGAGCTGTACCTGCCGTTCAGCCGCAACCGCGAAAAACTGATGGTGATGGACGCGCGCAGCGCCGAGCTGACCAAGTACGCGGCCAACTGCATGCTGGCGACCAAGATCTCGTTCATCAACGAAATCGCCAACCTGGCCGAGCATCTGGGCGCCGACATCGAACTGGTGCGACGCGGCATCGGCTCGGACCCGCGCATCGGCTACGACTTCATCTATGCCGGCTGCGGCTTTGGCGGCTCATGCTTCCCCAAGGACCTGCAAGCCCTGCGCCGCAGCGCTGAGGCCGAGGGCTTCGAACCACAGTTGCTGCGTGCGGTGGAATCGGTCAACGAGCAGCAAAAGAACCGGCTGTTCGGCAAGATCCAGCGCCACTACCCACGCGGCCTGCGAGGCAAGGTCTTCGCCGTGTGGGGGTTGTCGTTCAAGCCCAATACCAACGACATCCGCGAGGCCTCCAGCCGAGTCCTGCTGGAAGCGCTGTGGGCCGCCGGCGCGCGGGTGCAGGCCCATGACCCGCAGGCCATGGAGGAAATCCAGCGGCACTATGGCGCCCGCGCCGACCTGCAACTGGTACCGTGCAAGGACGACGCGCTGCGCGGCGCCGATGCCCTGGTGATCGTCACCGAATGGCAGGAATACCGCGTGCTCAACCTGGACAAGGTGCCGCAACAACTGGCCGACCGGGTGGTGTTCGACGGGCGCAACCTGTTCGAACCCGAGCACATGGCCGCCGCCGGCCTGACTTACTACGGCATCGGCCGCGGCCAGGTGCAGCCAGCATGCCCGTACTGATTACCGGCGTGGCCGGCTTCATCGGCGACCACATTGCACGGCGCCTGCGCGAAGCAGGCATCGAGGTGGTCGCCGCATGGTACCTTGCTACGGCGTAACGGCGCCCTCGGGAGGATTCAGTTGCAACACCTCGTTGGTGTATGCCCACTCCTTCTGCACCTGGTCCGGGTGGTCGTTAAGGCGGATGCCGTAGGACGGGATGATCTGCCTGATCTTCGCCTGCCACTGCGGCGATGCCATCTTGTCCTTGAACACCTTGCTCAGCACATCGAGCATGATCGGCGGCGCGGTCGAGGCGCCAGGCGAGGCACCCAGCAATCCTGCAATGCTGCCATCCTTGGACGTCACCACTTCAGTGCCGAGCTTGAGCACACCACCCAATGCTTCGTCCTTCTTGATGATCTGCACCCGCTGGCCCGCCTGCCACAGCCGCCAGTCCTCTTTCTTCGCCTCGGGGAAGTAGGTGCGCAACGCTTCGAAACGGTCATCGTCAGATTGCAGTACCTGGCCGATCAGGTACTGCACCAGGTCGAACTCGCGCACCCCGACTCTTACCATCGGCCAGGCATTGTGCACACTGGCGCTGGCGAACAGGTCAAGCAGCGAGCCCTGCTTGAGGAACTTGGTCGAGAAGGTGGCGAACGGCCCGAACAGGATCATGCGCTTGCCATCGAGCACACGGGTGTCCAGGTGCGGCACCGACATCGGTGGTGCGCCGGTGGCGGCGATACCGTAGGCCTTGGCCATGTGACGCTGGGCGATGGCCGGGTTGTCGGTGACCAGGAACGAACCACCGACCGGGAAACCGGCATAGTCCTTGGCCTCCTCGATACCCGACTTCTGCAGCAGTGGCAGCGCTGCACCACCTGCGCCGATGAACAGGAACCTGGCGTCGGTGGCCGCGTTGCTGCCGTCCTTGAGGTTCTTGTATTCGACATGCCAGGAGCCGTCGTCGTTGCGGGTGATCGCCTGCACTTCGGTCGACAGCTTGAGGTCGAAGTTCGGCCGGGTCTGCAGATAGCCCACGTATTGCCGGGTGATCTCGCCAAAGTTGACGTCGGTGCCGATCGGCGTCCAGGTCACGGCCAGTTTCTGGTTGGGGTCGCGGCCCTCCATCATCAACGGTACCCACTTGCGAATCTGCTCGTGGTCCTCGGAGTACTGCATGGGCTTGAACAACGGGCTGGCCTGCAGCGCCTCGTAGCGCTTCTTCAGGAAGCGAATGTTGTCGTCGCCCCAGACGAAGCTCATGTGCGGAGTAGTGTTGATGAAGGAATGCGGGTTCTTCAGCACGCCCTGCTTGACCTGCCAGGCGAGGAACTGACGGGTGACCTGGAACGACTCGTTGATCTCCACCGCCTTGCTGATATCGACCTTGCCGTCCTTCTCCGGGGTGTAGTTCAGTTCGGCCAGGGCCGAGTGGCCGGTACCAGCGTTGTTCCAGCCGTTGGAGCTTTCTTCGGCGACCTTGTCCAGGCGCTCGACCATTTCCATCGACCAACCCGGCTCCAGCTCATTGAGCCAGACGGCCAGGGTTGAACTCATGATGCCGCCGCCCACCAGCATGACATCGACCCTTCTGGTTTCCGCGGCCTGGGCATCGAGCATGCCGAATGCCAAGGCCAGCCCGGTCAGCGCCAGTACCGGCTTGATGGTGATCCTCATAACCTCCCCCTTGCCTCGTTGCTATCCGTAAGTCAGCCACAAGCTTAGATGACGGATTTGGTCGGGCGTGGCTGGTGCACAATCACTTGCAATCCGCCACGTCTCAAAATACTGTATGAATACTCAGTATCACAGGTCAGGCCCATGCAACTCATCGCCAAACTCGGCATCCTTGCCGATGCTGCCAAGTACGACGCATCCTGCGCCAGCAGCGGCGCGCCCAAACGCAACTCGCGCGGGGCTGATGGGCTGGGTGCTACCAATGGCATGGGCATCTGTCACAGCTACACCCCTGATGGGCGCTGCGTATCGCTGCTCAAGGTGCTGCTGACCAACTTTTGCCTCTACGACTGCCAGTACTGCGTCAACCGCCGATCCAGCAACGTGCCACGCGCACGCTTCAGCCCCGAGGAAGTGGTCCGGCTGACCCTGGACTTCTACCGGCGCAACTGCATAAGCGGCCTGTTCCTCAGCTCCGGCATCATCCGTTCGGCGGACTACACCATGGAGCAGCTGGTCCGCGTGGCGCGGCTGTTGCGCGAAGAGCACGACTTCCGTGGCTACATCCACCTCAAGACCATCCCCGATGCCGACCCGTTGCTGATAGAGGAGGCCGGGCGCCTGGCAGACCGGCTCAGCGTCAACATCGAGCTGCCGACCGACGCCAGCCTGAAACGCCTGGCACCGGAAAAACAGGCGCACACCATTCGCCAGGCCATGGGCGTGATCCACCAGGGCCAGCAAGCCGTGGCCCACGAACCCAAGGCGCCGCGCTTTACCCCGGCCGGGCAAAGCACCCAGGTGATCGTCGGGGCCGACAGCACCGACGACAGCACACTGCTGCGCAATGCCGAATCGCTGTACCAAGGCTACGGCCTCAAGCGTGTGTACTACTCCGCCTTCAGCCCCATCCCTGACAGCCCCGGCAGCGTCCCCCTGGCCGCACCACCGCTGCTGCGCGAGCACCGTCTGTACCAGGCTGACTTCCTGTTGCGTGGCTATGGCTACAAGGCCGGCGAGCTGCTGGGCCAGAGCGGCAATCTGGCACTGGACATCGACCCCAAGCTGGCCTGGGCGCTGGCCAACCGCGACGTGTTCCCGCTGGATGTGAACCGTGCCGAGCCGGCGCTACTGGCGCGCATTCCCGGCATCGGCCTGCGCAGCGTGCAGCGCCTGGTAGCCCTGCGACGCGAACGGCGCATTCGCTACGATGACCTGATCCAGTTGCGCTGCGTGCTGGACAAGGCGCGGCCATTCATTGTCACCAGCGACTACCGCCCGCCCCAGGCCGAACTGCGCAGCGGCCTGCTGAGGGCGCGCTTGCGTGAGCCGCAGGCCCCGGTGCAGATGGGCTTGTGGGGATGATCGCGCTCGATTGCGACGGCCTGTTCGCCACCTGGCGTGACCAGGCCCGGGTGTTGTTGGGGCATGGCATCGACCCGTCGGAGGTCACCTGGGCGCAAGGGCCGGTGGCTGATTTGCTGGCCGTACCGACAGCGCTGCCGGAAGGCTCCGGTCCCTTTCGCGCCAAGGTGCCTGCGGCGCTGCTCGGCCAGCTGGAACAGGCGGCCCGCTACCGTTGCGAGCACCGCTGGAACCTGCTTTACGAGGTACTTTGGCGGGTGGCCCATGGCGACCGCACTGCAATGCTGCCGGGTGACCGATTGGGCAGTGAGCTGCATAGACGGATCAAGCAGGTCAATCGCGAAGCACACCACCTGCATGCGTTTGTACGCTTCGTGCCACTACCCGAAGTATTGGCTGAACAGCTGCAACTCGACCTGGTGGCCTATCACGAGCCGGCGCATGACATTCTGGAAAGCGCCAGTGAGCATTTCGCCGACCGCCTGGGGCGTTTGCGCTGGATGATTGCCACGGCCCACGACGGCATACGCTTCGATGGCCAGGCTTTCGACTACCAGCGACAGTGCCCCGAACCCTGGCGCCAATGGGCCCGCAACGCCGAAGACCCTGGTGCCGAATTATGGCGCACCTACTATCGTCATACCTTCAACCCCGCCCGCCTCAACCCCGACGCCTTGCGCTTGCACATGCCCGGGCGGTTCTGGCGTCATTTGCCGGAGGGCATGCTGATTCCGCAGCTCGAAGGCCTGGCTCGGCAAGGCAAGCAACGGGACGGCCAAGCACTGGAGGTCGCCTCTCAGGCTGGCAAACAAATCAGCAAGCCCATACGGTAGTTGCGTATTCGCAAACCTTGATCAGTGGGAATTTCTTCGCGGGCATGCCCGCCCCCGCAGGTATTGCACAGTTCTCGAAGTGTGTAGAGATCCGGTGGGAGCGGGCGCGCCCGCGAAACAGCCAAAAGCAATCCCAAGCCGAACGATCAGCCGCCACAGCCGTCATAACCTGAGCCGCTGCCGACACGCAAAGAGGACGCGAAATGACCCAACCCGACCCGTCATACGTCAAATGGCTCGAAGACCGTGCCATGCTCAAGGCCTCCCAGCAACGCACCCACCTGTACTCGGGCCAGTCGCGCCTGTGGCAACAGCCCTACGCCGAAGCGCAGCCCCGCCGCGCCATTGAAATCGCTTCGGTCTGGCTGACCGTCTACCCCGATGCCATCATCGCCCCCGAAGGTTGTTCGGTGCTTGGCGCCTTGGGCCACGAGGCGCTGTGGAAGCGTTTGTCGGAGATCGGCATTCAGGGCCTGCACACCGGCCCGATCAAGTTGTCCGGCGGCATTCGTGGCCGTGAACTCACCCCCAGCGTGGACGGCAACTTCGACCGCATCAGTTTCGACATCGACCCGCTGTACGGCAGCGAGCAGGAGCTGATCCAGATGAGCCGCATGGCCGCCGCGCACAACGCCGTGACCATCGACGACCTGATCCCCTCGCACACGGGCAAGGGCGCCGACTTTCGCCTGGCCGAGCTGGCCTACGGTCCCTATCCGGGGCTGTACCACATGGTCGAAATCCGCGAGGAAGACTGGCCGCTGCTGCCCGAAGTGGCTGCTGGGCGCGACGCGGTCAATCTGCTGCCGGCCCAGTGCGACGAGCTCAAGGCCCGCCATTACATCGTTGGCCAGCTGCAACGGGTTATCTTCTTCGAACCAGGTGTGAAGGAAACCGACTGGAGCGCCACGCCGCCGGTGACCGGTGTGGATGGCAAGACACGGCGCTGGGTGTACCTGCACTACTTCAAGGAAGGCCAGCCATCGCTGAACTGGCTGGACCCGACCTTCGCCGCCCAGCAGATGATCATTGGCGATGCCCTGCACGCCCTGGACTGCCTGGGTGCACGTGGCCTGCGCCTGGATGCCAACGGTTTTCTCGGTGTGGAGACCCGCGCCAGCGGCACTGCCTGGTCGGAAAGCCACCCGCTGTCGATCGTCAGCAACCAGCTGATCGGCGGCATGATCCGCAAGGCCGGCGGTTTCAGCTTCCAGGAGCTGAACCTGACCCTCGACGACATCGCGCAGATGTCCAGGGGCGGTGCCGACCTGTCCTACGATTTCATTACCCGGCCGGCCTACCAGCATGCGCTGCTGACTGGCGACACCGAGTTCCTGCGCCTGATGCTCAAGGAGATGCATGCTTTCGGCATCGACCCGGCCTCGCTGATCCATGCCCTGCAGAATCATGACGAGCTGACCGTGGAGCTGGTGCATTTCTGGACCCTGCATGCCCACGACATGTACCTGTACAAAGGCCAGACCTTGCCCGGCGGCATCCTGCGCGAGCACATCCGCGAAGAGATCTACGAACGGCTGTCGGGCGAGCATGCACCATACAACCTGCGCTTCGTCACCAATGGCATAGCCTGTACCACGGCCAGCCTGATCGCTGCCGCGCTGGGTATCCGCGACCTTGGGCAGATCGGGGTGGCAGAAATCGAGCTGATCCAGAAGATGCACCTGCTGCTGGTCATGTACAACGCCATGCAGCCGGGTGTGGTGGCGCTGTCCGGCTGGGACCTGGTAGGCGCCCTGCCCTTGCCAGCCGAAGCGGTCGCCCAGCGGATGCTGGATGGCGATACCCGCTGGATTCACCGCGGCGGCTACGACCTGGCCGGGCTGGAGCCGCAGGCCCAGACGTCTGTGCGTGGCATGCCCCGAGCCCGGGCGCTGTATGGCAGCCTGGACAGCCAGCTGGAGAACGGCGATTCGTTTGCCTGCAAGGTGAAGAAGCTGCTGGCGGTGCGCCAGGCCTATGGCATTGCCACCAGCCGCCAGGTGCTGGTGCCCGAAGTCAGCAGCCCCGGCTTGCTGGTGATGGTGCATGAGCTGCCGGCCGGGCGTGGCATCCAGATCACTGCGCTGAACTTTGGCCAGGAAGTGATTGCCGAGGAGCTGCAACTGACCGGGTTCACGCCGGGGCCGGTGGTGGACATGATCAATGAAACGGTCGAAGGGGATTTGACCGAGGATGGGCGGCTGATGGTGAACCTGGACCCGTATGAGGCGCTGTGCCTGCGGATCGTCAACAGCAGTGGGCATGTCTGAGTTGGATTTGCCCCATTGCCTTCGCCGGTAAAGCTCTGAACGGCAGCCACGCGATTCCTGTGGGAGCGGGTTCACCTGCGAACACCGGCGCAGCCGGTGCCATCCACCGCATCGCCTGCTTCGCGGGTGAACCCGCTCCCACTGGGGCCCCACCAGCTGAAGGAATGCGCCATACCTGTGGGAGCGGGCGCGCCCGCGAACACCGGCGCAGCCGGTGCCATCCACCGCGTCGCCTGCTTCGCGGGCATGCCCGCTCCCACAGGGGCCCCACCTCCTGAAGGAATGCACCATACCTGTGGGAGCGGGTTCACCCGCGAACACCGGCGCAGCCGGTGCCATCCACCGCGTCGCCTGCTTCGCGGGTGAACCCGCTCCCACAGGGGCCCCACCACCTGAACGAATGCACCATACCTGTGGGAGCGGGTTCACCCCGCGAACACCGGCGCAGCCGGTGCCATCTACCGCGTCGCCTGCTTCGCGGGTGAACCCGCTCCCACAGGGTCACCTCCAGCTGACAAAGTGCGCCGTGCCTGTGGGTTTCCAGTGTCCAGACCAATGGCTGGCTTGCTTTTACCGCTCCACGGGCATAGCGTTCGGAGGTTTTCTTTTCCGTGCCCAGGAGCAACTCCATGTACACCGGCATCGTCCAGGCCGTCCGCCCTCTGCTTGATGTGACCACCTACCCGGGCCACAACCAGTTCACCATAGACCTCACCCCGGAATTGCTCGACGAGCTGAAGATCGGCGCCAGCGTCAGTGTCGAAGGCACCTGCCTGTCGGTCACCGAAATCAACGGCACCCAGGTCAGGTTCGACGCCATGACCGCCACCCTCGAGCGCACCAACCTGCGCAACTTCAAGGCCGGCCAGGGCGTCAACATCGAACGCTCGGCGAAGATGAACGCCGAAGTCGGCGGCCACCTGATGGCCGGCCACATCGCCACCACCGCCGAAATCGTCGAGCTGTCGATCAAGGAAACCGGCGCCTTCATCAAGTTCCGCATGCCAGCGGAATGGGGCAAGTACGTGTTCCCGCGCGGTTTCATCGGGGTCAACGGCTGCAGCCTGACCGTAGCCGATGTCGAGGACAACGTGATCACCATCAACCTGATCCCGGAAACCCTGCGCCAGACCACCTTCCCCAGCTACAAAGCCGGCGAACTGCTCAACATCGAAGTGGACCACCAGACAATGGTGCTGGTCGATGTGGTGGAGCGCACGATCAAGAGCACCCTGGCCCGCGAAATGCCTCGCTGAGTTCCCGAGGATGCTGCCCAACACCCTCCCCGCGCGCACTGCCAAGCGGCTGCGCCTGCAGATTCTGCGTGGTCGTGTCGGCCTCGGCCTGGTCGCCGGCCTGTCCGTACTGGCCGGCATGACCGATGCCATCGGCCTGCTGGCGCTGGGCGACTTCGTGTCATTCATGAGTGGCAACACCACGCGTCTGGCCGTCGCCATCAGCGATGCGGACCTGGCCCTGGTGCTGCGCCTGAGTGCTGCAGTGCTGAGCTTCGTCATCGGCAACGCCCTGGGCGTGCTGCTGGCGCGCGCGTTCCGTCGTCGGGCCTGGCCGGTGCTGCTGGTGGTCGCGGCCCTGCTGGGCTTTGCAGCCGCATGGCCCTTGGCAGCGACCTTGCCCGCGCTGCTCGCCGCCACACTGGCCATGGGCATGATCAACGCCGTGGTCGAACAGGTGAACGGCCTGCCCATCGGCCTGACCTACGTCACCGGCGCCCTGTCACGCTTCGGTCGTGGGCTGGGGCGCTGGCTGCTGGGCGAGCGGCGCAATGGCTGGCGGGTGCAACTGGTGCCTTGGGCCGGCATGCTGCTGGGCGCCGCGCTGGGTGCCTGGCTGCAGCACCACCTGGGCCTGCAGGCGCTAGCCGGCAGCTGCTCGCTGGCCTGCGTGCTGGCCCTGGTGTCGCGGTTCATTCCACGAACATGGCAGCGTGGCTACATGCCACACTGATCACTCGATGCGCGGGTGCTGCTGCACCAGCAACTTGCGCTTGGCCTCCAGTTCGGCAATCTGCGCATCGATGTCCTCTATCCTTTGCTCGATGTTGTCGTGGTGCTCCTGCAGCAGCTCACGCGCTTCCTCGATATCCGATGCTGCCGGTGCCGCGCCGCGCAGCGGCTTGTTGGCGGTTTCCTTCATGGTCAGGCCGGTGACCAGCCCCACGGCGGCGATCACCATCAGGTAATAGGCCGGCATGTACAGGTTGCCAGTACTTTCCACCAGCCAGGCGGCGATGGTCGGGGTGAGGCCGGCGATCAGCACCGAGATGTTGAAGGCGCTGGCGAGGGCGCTGTAGCGGATATGCGTGGGGAACATTGCCGGTAGCGTCGACGCCATCACGCCGATGAAGAAGTTCAGCAGCACGGCAATGATCAGCAGCCCGGCAAAGATCACCCCCAGTACGCCGCTGTTGATGAGCATGAATGCCGGAATAGCAAGCGCGACCAGGCCGACACGGCCGACGATGAAGAACCGTCGTCTGCGTCACGTCGACCTAACCAACCGGAATATCCGTTGCCAGACCATCATCGCACCAACGCTACTGGAAACGATAAGCC